>NC_017542.1:2452500-2789583 GCF_000237325.1 Paenibacillus polymyxa M1 | reverse complement strand
AGAAGGCGTGATATTCACCTTTGAATTGAATTAACCCATTGGGGTCGTTAATCCAGTTTGCTGGTGCCATAATATGATAACCTAATCGGTATCGCTTGTTCATTTTCGCTTCTGCTTGTTTTAATGCTTCCTCAGCTTGCTTCGTGTTGTTAATATATGTGCTGTTCATTTGTCTTCCTCCTATGCTGTTTTAATATGCTTGTTAGGCTTGGGTTCTAGCTTTTTCGGTTCTTTCTTTAAGGTAAAGATTGAGATGGTTGTAAAGGCGAATACGAAAACACCCATAATTACGTACGTATTTGCAAAGCCTCTAATGTCATAAGACATACCGGCGATTGGCGAGAAAATCGAAGCTCCTACCTGACTCGTAAACTGGTATCCCACCAGATATAGGATCGAAGACAGACGCGTATCGAAATTAGCAGCCAAGTACTTAAATACGGCGATCAGCATGATTGGCAGTTCCAATGCGTGAATCAATTTCATAGCTGAGATTCCATAAGGTCCAATAACTAAGCCTGAACCCATGATCCGGAACGCCATCAAGAACCCTGCCAATATCAGACCCTTTTTTGCTCCAATTTTGTTGACAATGAAAGGCGCTAAGAACATCATGCCTGCTTCCAAGAACACTTGTAGGGAATTTAAGTAACCGTAAACTTGATTGCCTAATGCAACCGTTGAGAACGTCGATGAAAAGTAATTCGGGAACTGCTGGTCATACACATTGTAAATACAGGTAACACCAAGAACATATAAAATGAAGAACCACAAATGCTTATTTGCAAACAAATGGCCGATTTGCTTAAAGTTAACGGATTCTGTTCGCTCCATCTCGGAATCTGTCATTTCAACTTTAATTGTCATCATAATGATAAACAGAACGACAGCAGATACTGATGCAATCCAGAAGTTAATGTTAGGGTTGATATTGAAGAGTTGACCAGCGAAAAATGTTGCTGCTGCCCAACCTAGTGAGCCCCACATACGAGATTTTCCGTATTCAAAGTCATATTTTCGGCTGACTTTCTCGACATAAGATTCGATGGCTCCAATCCCTGCCAAAAAAGCAATACCCAAGTATAATCCACCTACAATGGCGCCGAGAAATACATTGTATTGAAGTAACGGTCCATAGATAAAGATATAGAAAGGACCCACAAATAAGAGTAAAGAACTGATTAGAAATAAAATATGCTTCTTCAATCCGATTTTATCAGATATATAGCCATAAAGCGGTTGCATACAAAGCGCAAAGATAGCGTTTACAGTAAAGATAACACCTGTTTCAGCACCATTCAGACTGATTTCTTGCCCTAGCCAGATGGAGAACAATGAATAACTTGCTGACCAAGTAAAGAAAAAAAAGAAGAAATAGGCACTTAGTTTCCAGTACATGCTCTTTGACTTTCTCATATCGAACGCTCCTCTAGTTGAACATTTAATGTAAATGAAAGCACTTTCGTATTTACAGATCGATTATATGTCAACCGCTTTCATATGTCAACCGCTTGACATATCTTCAAAAGAAAAAGAGCTCTCCTCTTTGATTTCAATTACTCTAATAAGGATAGCCCATCTTATATCACAATGCTAAAAACTATGGAAATTGTGTTAAGCTGTACTAGCTTCAATAAGTTTCACTGGTAGATAGGTTTCTCGCGGGACATCACTGAATCCACCTTCAATTTCTTTAATAAGTAACTCTATGGAAGATCTCGCGATTTCCTGTATTGGTTGCTGAATTGTCGTTAATTCAGGGAGAAGATTGCGGGTTGTTTCAGTTCCGTCATATCCAATTACGCGGATATCTTCAGGAACCCGTTTTCCTCTTCTTCTTGCTTCAGCAATAAAAGACGCAGCCACCATGTCATTACTCGCGAACAATCCATCTACTTCAGGATGTTCATCGAGCAAGCGTTTAATCGGTTCATTGTGATTCTGTTGGTGAAAGGGATCATGTACTTCATAGGTAATTGCCTTTCGACCATACTGCTCCATCACATCTTCATATGCTTTTCTTCTTAAGCTTGCTGGTGTTTCCAATTCAACAGGGCCATTTATGTGAAAAATATGCTTGCACCCCTTTTCAATAAGCAGTTCTGACGCCAGTTTGCCACCCAAATAATTATCTGATCCTACAACTGGGATTGAATCGGATAGGAAGCGATCGATCGCAATGACGGCAATATTCTTCTGTTCATAATTTACGATACCTCGGTTGTGTGTACCGACGATAATACCGTCAACTTGATTTCGCATAAGCATATCGACATAAGATTCTTCTTTATCCAGCTGATTTAAACTGTTACAAAGCAACAGCTTATAGCCTAATGACGCACAAATATTCTCTATATGGAAAGTCAGCTCTCCGAAAAATGGGTTGCTTGTAGTTGGAATGATTAATCCTATCAGATTTGTTCGTTTACTAAATAATGACCGAGCTACATCATTAGGAAAATAATTTAGCTCCTGCATCGCTTTATGAACTTGATCCTTTGTTTCTTGACTGATATAGCCACGATTGTTAAGTACGCGAGAAACCGTGGTCGGTGAAACTCCAGCTAATTGTGCAACATCGTTAAGTTTTGGTTTCATTGTTTCAACCTGCCTTCTCTCCATGCCAAGTCTCCAAGTATCCTATTATTTTAACATGGTTAAACGTGAAAAAACATGTCTCCAGCATTACGTGCTGTATATGCATCGAGAATATTGTATACACATTAGCTCTTCCATTCTGCTCATATAAGCTTTTAACAAGCGTTTACATTTAAAGTCATCCCATCAATGAATTGGCTGAAGATGCTTCCAAGTACTAAGTTACCCTGCTTTCCCTCGTGTTCGATAGCGCCAAGGCGTTTTGAGATATTCTATTATAATAGCCGCTCCTGAATTTTCAGGAGCGGCTACACGCTTAATTTATATTGATTTTAAATCCATCCCCTGCTTGGCCACCCAAAACGATCAATCCCCCTTGGGGCAGAACAACCGAATTGTTATGGCTGGCAGTTGAAAAATCTACAACCGCTCCGTTTTCATCATAGACAGCGAACCCTCCACTTGTTGGAACATCAACGGTCATCGTTTTATGGGCTACGTTTTTATCTATTTTAAACCATATGGCTTGGCCATTGGATGGTATAGTGTACTGTGATTTCCCTCCTAGGATAGGTTTAATAGCATCCTCACTGATGTAGGACTGTCCATCTATGGTTAAATACTCTGAGCCATCCTTGGTAGTAAAATTCAAATCAAATGCATCTCTTCCACTCATAACTGGAATTTCAACGGCATTAACGGCTTTATTCTCATCCACAATTTTAGTACCATTTGCGTATCCCTCATGATAAACGGATATTTTTTTCGTAATAAATGATGGAGCCAAATAAAAAATAGAAGATATCTTTTCATCCAGGGCATAATAATTTTTCCCGTTTCTATGTTCCCATGCTTTTTTAACTGTAGTATTTAGAGGATTGGCATCAAGCTTTTGATATTCATAATTTACCATAACCATTTGACCTAATCCCGGAAAGTTTAAATAGAAGTTAGCCTTAATATACGTTTTTCCGTTTTTTTGTTTCTCAAAGCTTATGGCTACACTGCCATCACTGCTTTTGAATGCTCCATTGCCTGAATACACATATTTTTGCGCCGGGACGAGTCCATCCAGAAAAGCTGGTAACTCAAACTCTCCATTTTTAATCTCTACATTGATGGTTGTACCCACAGTGCCATATAATCCAGAATAAGAAAGCAAGTCAGATGGCATTTCCACTTTTACAGGAGGTTCAAATCTTTTATCCGGTAGAATGTCTTTAATGATGCCCTTGTCTTTTAAATGCTCCAATAAAACATTAGAAGCAAAAATACTATCCAGGATGGAAGACCCTCCAGATGAAAGCACAGCCATAGAGATATGATGCTCTGGTAGGGTGATCAAGACAGAGTGATACAAAACAGTGTCTCCCCCCTTGGACAACGCAGTTATTCCGTAATCACTAAATGGTGCCAAACGAACCGCGTCCCAGCCAAGGCCATAATTAAAGCTGTTTGTCTCTTCAGATACCCATATTCCTTTTCGATATTCATGGCTTTGCATGGACTTTGCTGATTGTTCAGATAAAATATCAGTTCTATTCCCTGTTAATACTTCTGCAAACTGGGTCAATTCTTCTGCGGTAGAGTATAAGCCCCCCGTCCCGATGACATTGGCATTTTCAACGGGTAAGGCTCCCTCAATCGCAGGAAAATAAGTTTTGGACAGCTTTTGTCTATCAAACTGATCGAGTGGTGTTTTCGTAGAGTTCAAACCCAAAGGGGCACTAACATGCTTTGCCAGAAATTCGGTATAACTTAGACCACTCACCCGTTCAACCAATATTTCAAGCAATTGAAAACTATCATTACTATATACAGAATATTCGCCGGGGTTGGATTTTAAAGTTTCTGATTGTAATCTCAGCAATAGCTCATCATGATTTTCTGTATCATTGTCATTAAATAACATACTATTTTTATAGTGAGCACCGTAAAGGCCTGACGAATGATTTAACAGCATACGCGGTGTAATTTTTTTGTATCTTTCATCAGCCATTGTAAAGTCCTTAATGTATGTTGTTAGTGGCTGATCAATATCTACCTTATGGGCATCTACCAGCATCATCGTTGCAGCAGATACAAACATTTTGCTTGTAGAGCCTATACCGAACATCGTATCGTTAGTGATTGGCTCGTTGGTTGCTTTATTCTTTACACCCACGCTATCCGATAATACGATGTTTCCATGGTCCATAATGGCATACTGCACACCGCTAACACCGTATTTGGATACCAGCTCCGAGGCCAGATTACGCGCCTTTTCCTTAATGGGTTTAGGATTGTCTTGAGCAAAAGCATTCGTCATCGGCAGTACAAAAAGCATGGCCGAAATGAACACAGCTATTATTTTCTTCATTCCATATTTCCTCCTCTTATAGGTTCCCAGATTTTATTTCTGGACTGATCATACAATGAACGAGGATTCCATATAGCAAAGTCATCCTAAAACGAAAAAAACAATCCCTAAACAGCATGATGTTTAAGGACTGTCCTTATAAAATGGGATTAAAACCATATTATTGAATATTTTATTTTTCGTTTCAATGATCATGTTTCCACCGTATTTGTCACATATTCTGGATATATTCGTTAAGCCAATACCATGAATATCCGGGTTTGATTTTTGACTATGCAAATGGGCAACTTCATTCTCCATATGATTCAGAATGTGAATGAAAAGCGCAGATTCATTGGAATGTATTTTAATAAGAATGTACCTATCATCCGCAATTTTGACCTTTTTAGATGCTTCTATGGCATTATCCAGCATATTACCCAGAGCGACACACAAGTCATAACGTTCAATGTTTACTTTCTGTGAGTATAAGTTGAGCTGGGTATCCACCTTGATGCCATTGGCCTGAGCAATATTAAGACTATTTGTGACAAGAGCATCTATAACCAGATTACCGGTGTTAACCCTCTGATAGGCTCCTTCGATTTTATTTAATGTGACCTTAATATGTTCACTTGCCTCAGCTAATTCATTTCTCTTGATACATTCGTCAATATACAAAAACTGTTGGTGTGTGTCGTGAATGATTCTTTTCATATTTTTAAAGCTGTGAACCGTTTTTTCGTAGTTAGCATCTTGGTAGTCCATCTGATGTTGTAGTTGAGCATTTTCATGCATTAACTGGAATTTTTCAATGACATTATCGAAGATGTATATGATAAAAACATTTAAGGAAATAAAGCCAATAATAGATACAAAATAATACATATTCTTTTCACTATAAACAGATAAAACATTGACCTGGTATATACTTATGATAGGAACGATTAGAAATAAAATGTAATAACGGGCATGCAAAGGGAAGGTTCTGCGTTTGGCAAATAATCGTATAATCTGAATGACAGCAAACATGATAATACAGCTGAGTAACATAACCTTAGAAAATATCAAGTGATCTTGACTGCTCAAATGGCTAAGGTTGCTAACTTTAACAGAGTCTACAGTATATAAAATATAAAGAGATATAAAATTAACGATGGTGATCAACACAGCATAAAGGATGGAAAAAATGATCTTTGTCTTTATTTCCACGGTATAAGACTGGGCCAAGCTAAATATGACAAATAACGCCAAAATGGAGGAAAACGTAGGAGACAGATAAACACTTAAATATAAAAAATTCAGCAGCCCGAAAATAATGAAATACATCATTCTGTTCGGCTTTCGACTGGACTTATCAAAAACCGAGTTGAAGTAAAAATTCACCTGAAAGCACATCACCAAGACAACACATAGGTTAAGAAACAGGGAGTTATATTCCATCATATTAATGCATCTTCATGATCATAAATTTGGTATATAGATCTTTAACTTCTTTTATTTTAGAACGTCCAATAGGCAACTTCACATCATTTGACATCAGAACATCACCGCCAGCAAATTTTTTGACATGAATTAAGTTTATAATAATCGAACGATGAATTTGCAGAAAATTATATTCCTTTAATGCTAAAGCATAATCTGAAAGAATCCCTTTGCTATCATAGGTTTGTGTAGAGGTTACAAAATGCAGTTTGTTTTTTATGGTCAAGCTTTTGGCCACTTCAATACTAATGATATCATCATATTTTAAAAGCACTTCTTCATAAGCTGACTTGATGATAACGAATTTTTTATCAAGAGATTGAAAATACTGACACAGTTTTATCATTTTTTCCTCAAAGATATGGGAAGCAATCGGTTTTATTAAGTACTGAAAGGTAACTACGTCAAAGCTTTCTAGCATATATTCGGGATAGCTCGTTAAAAAAATGATCTGTTCATCAAGGTGACGTAAACTCCTTATTTTTTGAGCTGTTTGAATTCCGTTCATGCCGTTCATTTCAATATCCAATATTAAGATATGGAATGGCAATTCATGGTTTAAATAATGAGCTACCAGCTGTTCTCCTGAGTTGAATAACTCAATTTTAAATTCTATATTTGTTTTGATGGATAAAGCAATCAGCATATTTTTAACAAGCTCTCTTTGCTTGTACTCATCATCGCAAATAGCCACTCTATACATAAATACCATACACCTCTTCCCCATTGCATGTTGCATGGAATTATAGTCTGAACAGTATACAATATTTTAATATTCTATACATAGCTTTTGGATAAAACGCAAATTCAAATCCCTTAAATGCGAGTTATTGTGTAAGAGCACAACTTGTGATTTATTAGGAGGGTAGGAATTGATGTATTAGCAGAACGACGACTTTCACACATAAGACTTATTGGAGGAAATTATGGAGAACAAAAAGTATAATTAATCAATTCATCTATCTGGATATTATAAAAATTAGTAAGCAAAGTAATGTAAGTCTTAAAGAAATTAAAGCCTTATTTGCTAAAGCCGATACTAATTACCTTAAACTTTACTTAGAGCAGAAAAATGAAGAAATTCATAAAGAAATTAGAAGAACTTAATAAACGAATAGAAATATTAAGGACAGCTATTCATAAGCAAAATTTGTATTTTCGAGTTTGCCGATAGGTAGATTAAATACAGTTACTGCTTCATCAAGACGGACAAATCCATTAATGATCATAGAATCCATAGTTACTCATTGTGTCTGTATACACATAAATTTTAGTTGCTTTTGTATCTCTTAAGTAAGAGATGAGTTCATTAAATAATTTTTTCTCTATCTTTTTTCCTCTAGCTTTTTCAGAAACAGCAAAGAATTCTAAGCAACCCTGAAACTCATCTTCTTTTCCTCTAATTAACTTACTGTATGCCTCATTAGTCATAGAGGTGAGTTCAACAAATACTTTTCGTTCTATGTCATTTAGATTTAAGAGTTGTAGTAATTCACTTGTATAATCTTCCTGAAGCATTCTATAAGATGTTGTTTCACCAACTCTTGAACCAAAAATTACACCAATGACTTCTCCATCTAATGTAGCTACTCTTCCAAAAGTACTTTTATTTAATATTGGACTTATGAACATCATTGTAACTGCTGCATTTATCACGCCCTCATCCTCTATAAAATCCTTTGCGTTCCAAGTATCCGCAATAATTGCTTTAATAGGTTCTATATCTTTTTTTCTAATGTCTCTAATATCTAAGTTCATTTTGATTCCTCCTTTTAATTGATTAGCTTACAAATTGAGTTTAATGTATCCCCTAATGGGGAGAGTCAAGTATTTAATGCAATGCTTTTTTTTAACTAACCGTTTAAATAGTTATGTTAGACTGGGAGAACCAAAAAATGCCGGACTCTATTACAAGGAGTCCAGCATTTTCAGGTGAAACTCATATAAATCTTTATGTTCAAATGAATAATTGATTGCTTTATGGTGCTTATATTTTCTGAGCTATTGAGGGTATTTCAGTACGACTCAAGCCAATCTAACTCAAAATCAATCAACAATACACCTGTTATAGAAATACTTAATTACTTAGAGAAAAATTATATGACTTGTACTTTAATTTCCACAGCTAAGTATTTCAATTTTCATCCAAACTATCTAAGTAATTTAATTAAAAGAACTACCAATAGATCTTTCTCAGAAATTATATTACTTCAAAAGTTAACTAGAGCATCTATCTTACTTGAAAATACTGACATTCCTATTTATGGGATTGAAAACGAAATAGGTTATAACACCAAAAGAATTTCGAGATAATTCTATTTCTAAATCTATTCAAAAATTTAAGTAAAATCACTTATTTTTTTGCAGTTTTTCATAACATCATTATGTTAACTAAAAAATCCCCTAGCGGGTCTATTCAGCTATCTCCCCCTGAACACGCAAAAGCAGCCCTACAGGGCTGCCTCTTCTGCTGTAATCATACTAATTGCTCGTATATTTTACCCAGTCATATTCGGCGTACAACGGATTGACTCCGTTATATGGACCTAACCAGCTATCTACTCCGGTGCCATTCCATAAATTCATCATAATTTGGCCTGGCGTTTTCGGTATGTTCGTAGTTGCCGTATGCTTTAGAACCCCGTCAACATACCACTTAATGTATCCTGGCTGCCAATCGAATGCATAGGTGTGGAAGCCACTTGATGCATCAAAACCCAGATCGACAACCTTCTCATGACCACCGACCCCGTTTGTATAATAGTTAAATTGCACTTTTGTTGTGTCTTTTCCTAAAAATTCAATATCTATTTCATCCCATTGCGTGCCATTAGCAGGTCCCGTATATGTGAAAAAGGAAGATACGATTCCTGTATTTTTAGCAGGCTTCATGTTGACCTCGTATAAGCCGTATCTGTAAGTATTCTTCGAACGATACTCTCCGCCGTCAAATTTATTATACGCAGAACTCGTTAAGCTAAGCTTCATTTTGCCATCGTTAGTAAAATTGACATTATTGGCACGCCAAGTGCAATTAAACATGTCCCCATTGGAATATCCATCTGCCTTTTGCCATGTACTCGGATTATAATAACTTAATGGTTCCCAGAACACATTCGCCGCAAAAGCGCTTACCGAAAAAAACAGAGAAACTATACCCGTGATCACCAGTGTAAACCAATACTTCTTCTTCATAAATACACCTCCAAGAATAATTTCAAATATGAACAAAGTTGTGGAATACGTTTCCAGCAAACGCGATACAGTCTGCCGAAAACCAATTAATAGAGCATTTCACCCGCCGATTGCGCTCGCTTGGAATAACAGGCGGATCTCTCGATTTTACAAAAGGTCCAGAACAACTACTGTTTCGACGAGCGATCATAACGAAAATTCAATGAAATCCACGTAGGCATCCCAAGTGCCGTCATCGCTCGTCAAGGTGAGTTTGACCTCCTGATCTCCGATAGCGTGAGTAATATTGGACAAGGTTTTGACAGTCGGCGTTTTGCCTGTGAAATTGAAGGAACCTACAGTTGTTCCTCCAATAACCAAGTCCACCTTGGCCGTACCAGCATTGCTTGAAGCCCCCCGCACTGAGATATTATGCGTAGGGTTGGCAAAATACTGTGAATATGAAGTGTAGTCAGCATTGGCATACAAGGCGACTCCGTCAAACGGTGCACTGATCTTGCCTGCATGAGTGCCGCCAATATTCATATTCTCGGCTTCAACCTTTGTTACCGTATTTTCCCCCGTGTTGGGAGTGAATTGCCAGGCATCCAAATTCAACAGATTACCGTTACTTGACCCGGTAAACACCAGATAAACGTTGTGAACTCCTGTTGCATTATTGATCGTGGTCTCTACTTCTCTCCAGGTTTGCATACCTCCAGTTGATGGCACTTTCAAGGAACCGACTAGAGGACCTGTTTCACTGTCAAGCCGTACTTCAATATTGCCACCGACATTTGTGGCCACATTAGCTTTGAACGTCTTCGCTCCGGTAGAGCCAAAATTAGCCTTTCCAACAGCGATCCAGTCCCCATTATGGATGTTGGTCACATTCAGATTGCCAATCGGGCCGCCGCTGGCTTGCGTGGGTTCGGTCGCAATGCCTGCTTGCCAGGCAATGGTCTCCGCTTCAACTCTGGTATACGGGTTCATATTGGATAGCTGCGCGATTCCTGTCATATTCCCTTGCACCTCAGAGATGCTTCCGTCCTCCTTGTGCACCAGCTTATTAATATGCGGAGAGCGATAGCCTTTTCCATCTCCAATTTGAGCTTTGCTGACCGTTTGGGCATGGTATACGACATACCATTCATTCTTGAAATTAAATACAGCATGGTGGTTGTTGCCGCCAACGCCGAAGAACGTATACGGATTTTTCAGGAAATGACCTTTATAAGTGAAGGGACCCATCGGGTTGTCGCTAACCATATAGCCGATTTCACCAGCAGGGTACTGTGGAGGGTGTGTTCCGGCAAAGTTGATACAGTACGAATAGTAGTATTTGCCGTTGTACTTATGAATACCGGAATCTTCAAACAGGTAAGGAGCATCTATAGTGGTGGCACTTCCAATAACGCTTGTCATATCTGCGCCTAATTTGATGACTCTGGCGGTTTTCGGATTTGCAATGGAAGCCGGATCGGATTCATTAGGAATTCCGCCACCGCTATACAGGTATCCCGTGCCATCATTATCTACCAGTACAGCCGGGTCAAAAAGCCAAGTCACGCCAGCCATCCCAGGTGTACTATGTGTCACAAGTGCTTTGCCAAGGGGATCTGTCCAAGGTCCGATAGGCGTGTCCGCTGTCAGGACACCAATACCTGCTCCCCCATTGGCGAAATATAAAAAGAACTTGTCTCTGCCATTTATTTTTTTATGCGCAACTGCTGGAGCCCAGGAGTTAGAGGCCCATTTGGCAATGCCTCTTCCACCGTTTTTGTTGTTGGCACCTGCGACTGGTATCGTTCCGTGATCCGTCCAGTTCACCATGTCTGTGGAGGATATGACCTGGATACGATCCAGCCTACTAAAGTCGTTCTCTTTAATCGATCCATCCTTGTTATACACGTACGTATCACTTGACATGTAAATATACACTCTTCCATCATATACCAATGAATACGGGTCAGCTCCCAATTTGTGATCCATTAGAGGGTTGGAATTTCCAGGTAGTTTAGCCAGTGGTCGATTGGCAGCATCTACATTTAGCATGGGAAAGACACTCAGCAATAAAGCGAAGGAAAGAAATAAAACTAGACATTTTCTAATCATAACATAACCTCCGTTTTTTATATGGTCTAAAGCCGAGCTATCCGTAAATATATCAAATTTATGGATATGCTCAGACCTTTACCCGTAAGGAGAATGACGTGAAGAATGGTAAGAGATAGAATTGGTTTGAAATCGCTTACAAAGTATTGTTTGGAAAAATTCTACAAGAGGAGTCACTAAATACTTATCTCTGTCCTTATGATGTCAGTATTAATTTAATAAAATATAGAAATATAAAAAATTGAGTATTAATATGTAATTGGATATAGAATAATGGATTTATTTGGGATAATCATACCATACTCTATCAAATATAACAATATCATTCTAATTTAAAAAGAGCACACCAAAAGGGATGTAACCTTGAATTTGATTGTAGCCGGGCAAATTAAAGGCAGACTATCTGGTAGGATTAGTGAGCAAAAGCTCTTCTGCCCTACTTGGCTTGATTTTGTTCATATTAAGAGAAATTGCAGCACCGGTAAACGGAATTGTGGTGGGCAATCTGCAATTTACATGGGGTTGGTTATTGCATAAGGTCCCTAGGGTTTTATCATTTATAAATAGTCCAGATCACAAGCCTGGATCGTTGTAATATTAGAAAAAAATACTTAGCAGGCAAGGGCCATCGGACGGAGCCGCTGCCCTTGCCTGCTAAGTGAAATCATTTTTTTAGAAAAATGAAAACTAATTTAGAAAATAAAATCGATGGAATCGGGCGAGAAGCCTTCTGCTTGCTCGTCCGAGTTTACCTGAAGATCGCTTAATAGCAAATTTGGATTGGCTCCAACCTGTGACAGGATCGCTATCAAATCTCCGGTTAATCGTTCAATAGCATCTGCGCCAAACAGCTTCGTGCAATATTCAAAGGAACCCTTGATCTGCCCGTCTTCATCACTCATAGACAAGGTCAAATCGAATTTGGAGGTCCTGTGTTCCTTAACATAAGGACTAAAGGATAGTGTTTCAAGTTGTGCTTCCTGCGACTCCGTATTTTCCAGTACAAACACAGTGTCAAACAACGGGTTACGACTTGCATCCCGCGCTACATCCAGCTTTTCCACCAGCTCTTCCAGTGGATAATCCTGATGCTCGAAGGCTTGCAGCGTACGATCTCTGGCTTCCAGCAAGTAGTTATGGAAAGTTTGGTTGCCCTGCGGCTGGTGCCGGATGGCTAGTGTATTGACGAACATGCCGATCAGCGGCTCCAGTTCAGGCAGCAAGCGGCCTGCTACCGGCGTACCGATGATCAAATCGTCCTGACCGCTGTATTTGGACAACAGGACGGTGTAGGCGCTCAATAGCACCATATACAATGTGCTTCCAGTCTGTGCCGCTATCCGGTGCAACTGCTCGGATACATTCGGGGCCACGGTAAACTCATACATTGCCCCCTCGAAGCTGCGAACAGCAGGTCTAGGATAAGCAATCGGCAAATCCAGGACCGGTAATTCCCCGGCTAAATGCTCCAGCCAGAACTGTTCCCGGCGCTGGTAGGACTCACGCTGCATTTCCTGCTGCTGCCACACCGCATAGTCCTTGTACTGAATTGGCAGCGGCTTCAAGGCCTGTCCCTCGTACAGTTGTCCCAGCTCCTGCACGATATTGTTAGACGATACCCCGTCTGAAATAATATGGTGCATGTCGTACATCAGGAGATGGCGCTCGGGTCCGGTTTGAATAAGACGGACACGCAGCAGCGGTGCCTGCCGAAGATCGAAGCTGCGTACAAAGGACTCGATATACACTTCCGCTTCGGACTCACTGGCCTGCAGGCGTTCTACGACAAACTCCACTTGATCGTAAATCCGCTGAACAACCTCGCCGTCCACCATTTCAAAGGAAGTTCGCAGCGTTTCATGACGGGCTACTAACTGACGGAACGCTTCCTCCAGTCGATCTGCCTGAAGCGGTCCCTCCACTGTTAATACACCCGGCATATTGTAGCTGAGATCCCCACCTTCCAGATGGCTCAAAATATACAGTCGTTTTTGCGCCGAGGAGACAGGATAGTAAGACTGTTTCGTCGCAGCAGGGATCACCGTATAGGTGTCTGTCCCGTGCGTTGCAATGAGTTGGGCTTGCTGCTCAATCGTAAAGTGTTGGAACACCTCACGCAGTGTCATTCGGCTGCCCAGTTCCTGATGCATTTTGGCCACCAGTGTCGTGGCCCGCAGGGAATGCCCACCCACATCGAAGAATGAGTCGGTGACGCCTACGCTGGACAGCTTCAAGACATCCTGCCAGATTTGGGCTAGCTTGGCCTCCAGTGGCGTCCGCGGTGCCACGTACTTCAGGCCTCCTTCAAGGCGCGCTTCCGGTGCTGGCAGTGCCTTCCGGTCGATTTTCCCGTTTGGCGTCAGTGGGAAACGATCCAGCTGTACCACATACGTCGGGATCATATAATCCGGCAGCTTCGGCTGCAGCGCATTCCGCAGTTCCGGTAAACTCAGCGACTCCGAAGCTACGATATAGGCACACAGATCCTTGTGTCCGTCTTCGTTTTCCCAGGCTGTGACCACGGCTTTTTGAATGCCGTCCACGGTCAGCAGCTGCGCTTCCACCTCGCCCAGCTCGATCCGATACCCCCGAATTTTCACTTGGTGGTCAATCCGGCCCAAATACTCGATACTGCCATCCGGCAGCCACCGTGCCAGGTCGCCCGTTCTGTACATCCGGTTTGCGAAAGTGCTGTCCGCTGGATCAGCGGCCGTCGCATCACCGAACGGATTCGGAATAAACTTCTCAGCGGTCAGTTCCGGCAAGTTGAGGTATCCTCGTGCGATACCTGCACCTCCGATATAGAGCTCACCCGCGATACCGATCGGCACCAGCTGTTGCTGGTTGTTCAGGATATACACTGCCTGGTTCGCTATCGGCGTTCCGATGGATACCGTATGCTCCCCTTTTTCCAGCAGTACATGCAGAGACTCTACATCTTCAATCGTATAAGCCGTCGCATCTACCGTCGTTTCCGTCGGACCATACACGTTCGTAATGACCGGACGATACCCGGACCACTTGTGAAGGAACACCTTTACCAACTGCACGGATAAGGCTTCGCCCCCGATCAGGTAATGCTTCACATCCGGCGCTTCGGTCACGCTGACGCTTTCGTTTAAAATATGCAGATGCGCAGGTGTGCCGTCCGACAGGTCGATCCGGTGCATACGGTAGTACGCAATCAAATGCTCCCCGCTCAGGCTGACGTCACGGGACACCACATGCAAGGTGTGACCTAACAGCAAGCTGGCAAAGATTTGCTTCACCGAGGCGTCAAATACAAAGGCTGACAGCCATGCGATGTGAAGCG
Organism: Paenibacillus polymyxa M1; assembly: GCF_000237325.1. Lineage (NCBI taxonomy): Bacteria > Bacillati > Bacillota > Bacilli > Caryophanales > Paenibacillaceae > Paenibacillus > Paenibacillus polymyxa. The sequence continues at coordinate 2,774,560 of NC_017542.1, read as the reverse complement.
GCTGATCATACCGGCTGAATACCCGCTCGTATAAAGCATCTACCAGATTGCTGACACTGCCCTGCTCGATCATGACCCCTTTCGGCTGACCGGTTGTACCTGACGTGTAAATCATATAGGCCAGGTTGTACAGGCCGGCGACAGGGATCAGGTTGCTCGCATCCTGTGCTCCCAATTGAGCCTGTACGTCCTGATCGTCAAGAACGATAGCTTGTACTGTCGATGGCAGTTGAAGTGACAGGTTGGCGGCTCTGCTTGTGATTACAACCTTCGCCCCACTGTCTTGAAGCATATAGTCGATCCGTTCCTGCGGATACATCGTATCCATTGGCACATACGCGCCTCCGGCCTTCAGTACCGCCAAAATGCTCACCAGAAGATCCGCAGAACGTTCCAGCAGTACGCCTACTGGTTGATCTGCTTCAACCCCTTTCGCCCGTAGCACACGAGCCAATTGGTTCGCCTGCTCATTCAGCTCAGCGTAGGTTAGCGCCATATCCTCAGACACCACGGCTATCCGCTCAGGATGGTTCTTCGCTTGCGCTTCAAAACGCTCGCTGAGCGACAGCCCTTGCAGTGTTCCGCGTACGCTATGCGCATTCGGATCATTGAATACCTTCAGAATCCGCTCGGTTTCTTCTGTCGTAATGAGCTCCAGCTCACCCAGCTTCGCATCCGGGTTCGCCGCCACAGCTTCGGCCAAGCGAATAAAGTGACGTGTCATCCGTTCAACGGTTTCCCGTTGATACAGCGCAGTTGCATACTGCAATCCGAACTGGATGCCTGCCTCTTCCTCTCTGGCTTCCAGCGTCAAGTCAAACTTCGCTGGCGTTTGCTCCAAGCCATATGGACGGAAGCTCAGGTCTGCCAACTGTAGTTCGCCTTCTTCGGTCGTTTGCAGGGTAAACATCGTATCGAATAGCGGATGGCGGCTCATATCCCGCTTCACATTCAGCTTTTCCACCAGCTCCTCAAATGGATAGTCCTGATGCTCGTAGGCTTGCAGGGCGCGAACCTTCACTTCTTCCACGTAGCTGCGGAAGGTATGTTCCGCTGTCGGATAGTTTCGCAGTGCCAACGTACCGACGAACATGCCGAGGATCGGCTCCAAATCCGCATGCGGTCGTCCGGCAATCGGCGTGCCGACGACGATGTCCTCCTGGCCGCTGTATTGGTGCAAGAGGGCGGTATACGCCGCCAGCAACACCATATACAGCGTAGAGCCGGTGTGCGCAGCCAGTTCTTTCAGACGCTCGCTTACTTCGCGTTCCAGCCCAAACACCACGGTATCGCCTGCCGTACTTCGCACCGCCGGACGGGCAAAGTCTGTCGGTAGATCCAGCACAGGCAGTTCACCCCGGAAGGTATCGAGCCAGTAGGCTTCCTGACGCTGCATCCATTCCTGATGGGCTTCGCTTTGCTGCCATACGGCATAATCCTTGTACTGTATCCGCAGTGGCGGTAACTCTTCACCGTCGTACAAGCGGACAAATTCATTAGTCAGTACCCCCATGGACACGCCATCCGAAACGATGTGGTGCATATCGAGCATAAGCAGATGTTGAGATTCCTGCTCTACTCCCTGGACGCCTAGATCCACCAAGCCTACTCGCAGCAGCGGCGCAGCTTTGAGATCAAACGGACGGACAAAGCGACTCACCAGCTCATCCACTTTCTTGCCGACCCTCGTGTCTGTATCCGTAGTCGCACCCTCTGCTTGTACCTTCGTATATTCCACTTCGAACGGAACCGTGTCCTCAACCCATTGCATCGGCTCACTGTCGATCAGATCAAAGCGGGTGCGCAAGGACGCATGACGGGCGATCAGTTGACGGAATGCATGTTCCACCCGCTTCACATCCAGTGGACCGCTCACTTGCAGCACCGACGGCATGTTGTAGTTCACATCATGCGGATCGAACTGATGCAGCACATACAGTCGTTTTTGCGCCGAGGACAGGGGATAGAAGCTGCGCTTTTCCGTTACTGGAATGGACGCATAGGTTACTTGGTCCAGCTGTTCCAGTACAACGGCCTGTTGCTCAATCGTTGGTGCTTCAAAAATACTGCGCAGTGGAAGTGGCTTGTTCAGCTCTTTGTGAATCTTCGAGGCCAGTGTCGTCGCCCGTAGTGAGTGCCCGCCAATCTCGAAGAAGTTTTCCTTCACACCGACCTGAGTGAGACCCAGTACATCCTGCCAGATTTGCGCCAGCTTCACTTCCACCCATGTCCGAGGTGCAACATAGTCGGCTCCGCTTTGCAGGCTGCCCTCTGGTGCTGGCAGGGCCTTGCGGTCGATTTTACCGTTCGGTGTCAGCGGCATTTGTTCCAGCTGTATCACATAGGAAGGAATCATGTAACCCGGCAGCTTCTGGCTCAAAGCGCTGCGTAGCTCACTTGCGACAACTTCCTCATCGGCGACCACATAAGCGCAGAGCTGCTTTTGCCCTTGCTCATCTTCCCGTGCGATGACCACAGCTTCTCGCACTGCCTCCAGTTTCAACAGCTGCGTTTCTACCTCGCCCAGTTCGATCCGGTAGCCCCGAATTTTCACCTGCGCATCGATCCGCCCCTTATATTCCAGCGAACCATCCGCATTTAAGCGTACCATGTCGCCTGTGCGATAGCAGCGTTCTCCGCTACGGAACGGGCTGTCGATGAACTTTTCGGATGTCAGGTCCGGACGGTTGCGGTAACCACGTGCTACCCCGTCACCGCCTACCAGTAGTTCACCCCATACCCCCACGGGCTGAAGCCGCATCGAACGGTCCACAACATACGCTGTCGAATTATGGATTGGTCTGCCAATTGGCACCGATTCCGATTGTACACCGGTGATCGCGTGTACTGTGGAAAAGGTCGTATTTTCAGTAGGGCCATAGATGTTACTGATTCGCAGGGACGGATGGGCCTCCAGCACCCGGTTCATATGTGGTACGGACATCACATCACCACCAACCAGTAGCTCCCGTACCCCCTCGAACAGCGCCAGATTCTGCTGGGACAGCTGGTTAAAGAGCGGTGTGGTCAGAAACATCGTGGTAATGCCATGACTGCGGACAGCTTCATTAAGCTTGAGCGCGTCCAAAATGACATCCTGACTCACTAACACAAGCTGTCCACCGTTTAATAGAGCTCCCCAAATTTCGAAGGTGGATGCGTCGAAAACAATCGCGCCTGTCTGCAAAATGCGCGTGTCAGCATCCAACTGCGCGTAGTTTGTATTTTTCACCAAACGCACAACATTGCGATGCTCTACCATGACACCCTTCGGCTGCCCCGTCGTACCCGACGTATAAATCACATACGTTAGATCGTTCGGACCGGACAACGGCTCCAGATTGGAGCCATCCTCGTGATGCACACTCTCTGCCCCATTCAGCACCAGCACCTGACCGTCGAAAGCTACTTTGTCCACCAAGTGGCTTTGCGTCAACAACAGCTCTGCTCCCGAGTCATCCAGCATATAGCGGATACGCTCCTCTGGATACGTCGGATCGATTGGCACATATGCGCCTCCGGCTTTCAAAATGCCTAACATACCCACAATCAAGTCTACCGAACGCTCGGTCATCAGACCCACCAGATGATCCTTGGTCACGCCTTGACTGCGCAAGGTACGAGCCAGACGATTCGCACGTTCATTCAGCTCGCGATAGGTCAACTGCTCTCCTTCGAAGTACAATGCTGGCTGTTCCGGTGTCTGCACGGCTTGTGCTTCGAACAAACCATGAATCGTTTGCTTGCTTGGATACTCAGCAGCTGTATCTCCCCATACACGGAGAATTTGCTCGCGTTCCTGCTCGCTTAACACATCCAACTCCTGCACTTGAATGTCCGGCTGCGCTACCACCTGCTCCAGCAGCTGTACCAGATGACCCTGCGTCCGTTCCACCGCTTCCCAATCATATAACTTCGCATTGTATTCGAATCGGATTTTCATCGCTTCCTGCGGCATGACGACCAGATTGAAATCATAGTTGGTTTGTTCAATCATCCCTGCATTGCTGATGACAAAATCCGACTCCGCACCTTCGCCAAGCTGCTCGACCTGCTCCTCCACCGGATAGTTTTCAAACACGATAATGTGCTGGATCAGCTCTTGCTTTTGCTCGGTCAAGGCTTGAATTTCATACAGCGGATACGTTTCGTAATCTTGAGAAGCCAGCGCCTGCTGCTGATTCGCTCTAATCAGGTCGGCAAAGGTGTCCTCAGCCTTACTACGGATACGTACTGGAATGGTGTTAATGAACAAGCCCACCATGTTTTCGATCCCTGAAATATCTGCCGGGCGACCCGATACTACACCGCCAAAGACGGCGTCGTTACTACCGTTGTACTTTTGAAGCAGTAAGCCCCATGCCGTTTGTAGGAGCGTATTGGTGGTCACGTGATACTGCTTGGCTACCATTTCCATACGTTTGGTCAAGTCTTGGCCCAGATCGCACAGCACATGCTCAAATTGTTCACCCTCGGCTTTCGCGCCTACTTTGCCGGTTGGAATCGACGTTTGCTGATCATAGCCCAGCAAATATTCCTTCCAATATGAAGCGGCTGCTGCTACATCTTGAGCTTCCAGCCACGCAATATACTGACTGTATGGAGTCACCGGGGCGAGCTTCGGTGCTCTATGCTCTACGGCTGCAAAATAAACCTCAAACACTTCATCCGTTACCAACGCCACACACCAGCCATCCATTAGGATGTGGTGAGAGCTCCAGACAAAGTAATAATCCTCATCCCCGGTCCGCAAAATCGCCACGCGCATCAACGTATCCCGGGATAAATCAAATCCGGCGGCCTTATCCTTACGAATAAATTCCTGCACATACGCGTCGCGTTCCTGATCTTCCAAATGACGCAAATCCTCATATCTAAAACCAACCTCTTTATGGCGGAAAATCACCTGTACGGGCTCATCCTGCCAGCCGCTAATGAAATTAGCTCTAAAGATCTCATGCCGCTGCGCCAGTTGATTCAAGCTATCTTGGAAAATATCGGCCTGGAAGCGTCCGCGCAAATCAAAGGTCGTTTGTTCAAAATAAGCCCCTGATTCTGCATCCATCAGACTATGAAACAACATGCCTTTTTGCATCGGTGTCAAGGCATATACATTTTCCAGTTCCCCGATGTCACGCGTCCGTTCGACCAACTGATCCAGCTCGGCCAAGGTTACAGGTTTAAGCATCACATCACTTGGCGTCAGTTCCTGCTGTTTGCGACCCGCGCAATGCGCGATGATTTCCTGCAGGCTGGTTCTGAGCGCTTCGGCTAGCTGTTCCATCGTTTCCTTGCGATATTCCTGATGGCTGTAGCTGATCGTCAATTGCAATTGACCTTCGGAAATCAGTCCGTTCAGATCCAGGGTGTGCGATCTGGCTGCATGTGCGCTAAGCTCGGCACCACTAGCGTAAGGAGACACGCCAATGGATTGATGTTGCATATCCTGGTCAAATTGTCCGAGATAGTTAAAGCTGATTTCAGGTTCGGTTCCAAAATGCGCTTGCTCACATGCTGCAGATAGGTATCTCAGCATCCCGTAGCCAATGCCCTTTTGCGGAATCCGGCGTAGCCCTTCTTTCACCTGTTTGATGTGCTGTGAAAGGTCTTGCCCTGCGCTCATATCCAGCACAACCGGGAACTGTGTCGTAAACCAGCCCACCGTGCGCGTAATATCCAGCTCTGGCAAAATGGACTCCCGCCCATGGCCTTCCAGGGTGACAAGCACGCGTTCAATCCCCGCCCAGCGATGAATAGCCGTGCCAAGTGCGGTCAGCAGCAGATCATTCATATCTGTGTTGTAGGCACGATGCGCCTGTTTTAACAACTGCTCCGTTTCCTGAGTGGTCCATGTGACCGTCATAAGCTCGCTGTCTTTATTCAAGGATTGTAGTTGCGGCTGGTCTTTTGGAAGCGGCTCATACGCCCCCTGTTCCACTTCCTGCCAGAAGGAGAGCTCTGCTTCCATTGCTGGACCGTTCGCATAGTGAGACTGTGCCTCAGCCCAAGTGTGGAACGAATCCGTTTTGTGCGGAAGACGAATCGGTTGTCCGTTCAATGCCTGTTCATAGGCTGTCGTAAGATCCTCGAACAAAATGCGCCAGGATACGGTATCCACCACTAAGTGATGAATAGCCATTAGCAAATGATCTCCATCGGGGCAATGGAACAGCCCCAGCTTCACCAGCGGTCCTTCGCTTAAATGAATCCCCGCCTGAATTTCATTTGCTTTAGCCTCGATCGCCGTAGACACTTCAGTCTCATGGCTGAAGTCTATACGTTCCAGCGTATACAGCTCGCCCTCACCCACCGCGCGGTTCCAAGCTTCATATCCGTGCTCCGTAGGACGGAAAACGATCCGCAGTGCATCGTGATGGCTAACGATGTGGTCCATCGCTGTGCGCAGCGCCGCTACATTAAACCCATCCTGGCTATGCAGCATGATGGACTGATTATGATGATGAGCATCCGTCAGGTTTTGCTCAAAGAACCATTGTTGAACAGGTGTCAGCTTCACCGCGCCCACCACTTCGCTCTGATCCGCCAATCTTGTCACCGATTGGACTTTCAGCGCCAAGGCAGACACCGTCGGATGACTGAACAGGTCTTTCATCTCCAGTCGATAACCTGCTTGCAGCAAGCGGGACGAGACTTGCAGAGCCTTGATCGAATCGCCGCCCAGCTCAAAGAAGTTATCCTGCGTGCCTACGGCATCCACGCCCAGCACTCCGGCCCATACCGCAGCCAGTACTTGCTCCACCTTCGTACGCGGGGCCACATAAGCTGCTCCTGTATGGATGCTGCCTTCCGGCTCTGGCAAGGCCTTGCGGTCGATTTTGCCGTTGCTGGTCAGCGGGATGGTCTCCAGTCGCATCAGACGTGCAGGCACCATGTGTGCTGGCAGTCCGGCTTCCAGCTCGGTCTGTACTTCCTCCATCCGCAGCTCGGCTTCTCCCGTGATGTATCCACACAAATACTTGTGTCCACGCTCGTCCATCCGGTCGATGACTACGGCTTGACGCACACCTGGCACCCGCTGGATCGCCGTTTCAATCTCGCCCAGCTCAATCCGGTATCCCCGGATTTTGACCTGGTAGTCCATCCGGCCGATAAAGTCCACATTGCCGTCTGGCATCCACCGCGCCAAATCGCCTGTGCGATACAAACGTTCCCCCGGTACGTACGGGTTCGCTACGAATTTCTCGGCTGTCAGGTCCGCACGGTTCAGGTAGCCCCGTGCGACCCCGATGCCGCCGATGCACAGTTCGCCCAGTACGCCGATCGGCACCGGATTCAGCTGGCTGTCCACGATGTAGAAGCGTGCGTTCAGCCATGCCTGGCCAATCGGCACATGGCCGCTGCTTGGCAGCTTCGATAGTTCTTCGTCATAGAAGCTGGAGTCAATCGCCGCTTCGGTGACGCCGTAGCTATTTATTATGCGGATATTCGCACCAAATCGTTCTTGCAGCACCCGGTAATCCGTCACGCTGCAGCTGTCCGAGCTGGTGATCAGCAGTTCCAGACTGCTCATGTCCAGCCCCTGTTCATGCACATGCTGCATAAACGGTACGATCAGGGCCGGAGTGGATTCGAACACGGTAATCTGGTAATCGCGAATCCATCCGTACAGACGGCTTGGATCAATGCGGTCATCTTTTGGACAGATGACCATCGTGCCCCCGTTATAAAGCGTCCGTGCAATATCACCGACGAACACGTCGAAGGAGAAGCTTGCTAGTTGCAGCAGTCGTACCGGGAACTGGTTCAGACGGTAATCTCGGCGATACGCTGCAGCCGTATTTACCAGGCTGCGATGCTCAATCATGACGCCCTTCGGACGTCCGGTTGTGCCAGAGGTGTAGATCACATACGCCAGATCGTGCGGATCGTTGATCGGTTCAACGTCCGTCGTATCACCGGTGTACAGTGACTCATCGTCCAATGCCAGTACGGTATGCAGACGCAGCCCTGTTGCCGATTCGGATGCTGCTTCGCTGTCAGACTTCGAATCTGCTGTTCCATTTAGGTTTCCATGAAGAGCACCTGATTCCATCGTTTCAGCGCCAGCCGCTGTTTCCAGTTCGCCCTCCGTCTGCCCTCCGGTCAAGGCTTCTTGGCTTTCATTTAGCCATACTTGTGCACGCTCCTGCAATCCCGCTTGGGTCAGCAGCACCGTTGCGCCGCTATCCTCCAGCATGAAACGAATGCGTTCGGACGGATAGTCTGCATCCAGCGGCACATATGCGCCTCCAGCCTTCCATACCGCCAAAACGCCGACTAGCATGTCTACCGAGCGTTCACTCCAAATGCCGACAATCGACTCGCGTCCGATACCTTCATTTCGCAATCTACGCGCCAATTGATTTGCACGTTCATTCAGTTTCCGGTACGTAAGCCGTTGCTCCTCGTACACCACCGCCACATGATCCGGTACAAGCTGGGCCTGTTCTTCCACGTAGGTATGGAACAGTGCTCCTGCTTCAACCGCAGTAACATCTGATACGCCTACATCTCCAAAACCATAGAGGATTTGTGCTTTTTCCTCGACAGTTACCATATCCAAAGCGGCCAGTGGCTGCTGTGGATGCAGTGTAATGGCTCGTACGAGTTCAGTAAAATGCTGTGCAAAGCGCGCGATGGTCTCAGGTTTGTACAGCGCCGTGCTGTATTCCAGACTGCACAGAATGCCTTCTGGCTGCTCTACAGCATCCAAGGTCAGATCAAATTTGGACGTATGATCGTCCGTCGGATACGGCTTAAAGGTCAGCCCTTCCAGCTCGAACTCCTGCTGCTCAAATGTTTTCAATTCAAACATCGTATCAAACAGCGCATTCCGGCTCGTATCCCGCGTTACATTCAGCTTTTCAACCAGCTCTTCAAACGGATATTCCTGGTGCTCATACGCACTGAGCGCATGCTCTTTGACCTCTTGCAAGTAGTCCAGGAACGTTTTGTCACCAGACGGATAATTACGGATCGCCAGCGTGTTCAGGAATACGCCTACTAGGCTACCCAGCTCCGCATGTGGTCTTCCGGCAATCGGCGTGCCGACGATGATGTCCTCTTGACCCGTGTATTTATGCAAGAGTGTGTTATACGCTGCAAGCAATACCATGTACAAGGTGGATCCGGTTTGCGCGGCCAGCTGCTTCAACTGCTCGCTGTCCTCCATGCAGATCGCAAACTCAAATCGAGTTCCTTCCAGACGCTGTACGGCGGGTCTTGTAAAATCCGTTGGCATATCCAGTACCGGAATTTCACCAGACATGGTGTTCAGCCAATAGCTTTCTTGCGCACGAAGACGTTCACTTTGCATATCTGCATGCTGCCAAACGGCATAGTCCTTGTACTGAATACGCAGTGGCGGGAGCTCCTTGCCTTCGTACAATTGAGAGAACTCCTGCACGATAATTCCTTCCGTGACGCCATCCGAAATAATATGGTGCATGTCATAGAGCATAACGTGACGCCCCGGTCCGTTTTCGATCAGCTGAACCCGCAGCAACGGGGCTTGTGCGAGATCAAAGGCACGTACAAAGTCCTGTGCGTACTGCGGTGTCTCTTCTTCGCTTGCTTGCACATACTCCACGCTGAATGGGACGTTAGATTCAATCCGCTGAATCACCTCGCCATCGATCATCTCGAATCGGGTTCGCAAGGTTTCATGACGGGCGATGAGCTGGCGGAAGGCTTGCTCCAGTCGCTTTTTATCCAAGGAACCTTCGATAATCAAAGCTCCTGGCATGTTGTAGCTCACCTCTCCACCTTCCAGATGACTCAGCACGTACATCCGTTTTTGCGCCGAGGAAACGGGATAATAGTCGCGCTCCTCCGCCACAGGTATGGATACATACATTTGCTGGGCCTGATCTTCACCCATCACCTGTACCAATTGCTCAATCGTCGGATATTGGAAAATATCTCGCAAGGCCAGCTTGTGATTCAGCTCCTGATGGATTTTCGCCATCAGTGTTGTAGCGCGCAGAGAATGTCCTCCCACTTCAAAGAAGTTATCCTGGATGCCTACCCGCTGATGATTCAGAACGCTTTGCCAAATACGTACCAATTGTTCTTCCAGCGGTGTGCGCGGCGCTACGTACTCCGTGCCTCCTTCGAGGCGCGCTTCCGGTGCTGGCAACGCTTTGCGGTCAATTTTCCCGTTTGGTGTCAGCGGGAATTGATCCAGTGGTACGACATACGTCGGGATCATATAGCTCGGCAGTTTGGGCTGGAGTGTGCTGCGCAGCTCCGGCAAATTCAGCGCCTCCGAGGCGACGACATACGCGCACAGATCTTTGTCTCCGTTTTCGTTTTCCCAGGCGGTGACGATGGCTTTCTCAATGCCATCCACAGTCAGCAGCTGCGCTTCCACCTCGCCCAGTTCAATCCGGAAGCCCCGGATTTTGACCTGATCATCCATTCGGCCGATAAAGTCTACATTGCCGTCCGGCATCCACCGCGCCAAATCGCCGGTGCGGTACAGTCGTTCACCCGGTACGTACGGGTTCGCTACGAATTTTTCCGCCGTCAGGTCCGCACGGTTCAGGTAGCCCCGTGCGACCCCGGCTCCGCCGATGCACAGTTCGCCCAGTACACCAATCGGCACCGGATTCAGCTGGCTGTCCACGATGTAGAAGCGGGCGTTCAGCCATGCCTGACCAATCGGTACATGACCGCTGCTTGGCAGCTTCGACAGTTCTTCGTCGTAGAAGCTGGAGTCAATCGCCGCTTCCGTGACGCCATAGCTGTTCATGATGCGGATATCTGCGCCAAACCGTTCTTGCAGCACCCGGTAATCCGTCACGCTGCAGCTATCCGAGCTAGTGATCAGCAGTTCCATGCTGCTCATGTCCAGCCCCTGTTCATGCACATGCTGCATAAACGGTACGATCAGGGCCGGAGTCGATTCGAACACGGTAATCTGATAATCGCGAATCCATCCGTGCAGACGGCTAAAATCAAGTCGGTCGTCTTTCGGACAGATGACCATCGTGCCGCCGTTATAGAGCGTCCGCGCCATATCCCCGACGAACACGTCGAAGGAGAAGCTGGCCAGTTGCAGCAGTCGTACTGGGAACTGGTTCAAACGGTACTCCCGGCGATACGCCGCAGCCGTATTCACCAAACTGCGATGCTCGATCATAACACCCTTCGGACGTCCGGTTGTTCCGGAGGTGTAGATCACATACGCCAGATCCTGCGGTTCGTTGATGTGATCAACGTCTGTCGTATCTCCGGTGTATAGTGACTCATCGTCCAATGCCAGCATGATTTGCAGACGCAGCTTTGTTGCCGATTCAGATGCTGCTTCGCTGTCAGACTTCGAATCTGATTTCAAGCTCAAACCTTCATTCAGGTTGTCTCTTTCCATCGTTTCAACGCTAACCGCCGTCTCCAGCTCACCCTTAGCTTTTTCATCGCCCAAAGTCCATTGGCTTTCATTCAGCCATGCTTGTGCGCGCTCCTGCAATCCCGTCTGGGTCAGCAACACCGTCGCACCACTGTCCTCCAGCATGAAACGAATGCGTTCGGACGGATAATCCGCATCCAGCGGTACATATGCGCCACCAGCCTTCCATACTGCCAGTACGCCGACCAGCATGTCTACCGAGCGCTCACTCAGAATGCCGACAATCGATTCGCGTCCGATACCTTCATTTCGCAATCTACGCGCCAATTGGTTCGCACGCTCGTTCAGTTTCCGGTACGTAAGCTGTTGCTCCTCGTATACCACCGCCACTTGATCTGGTATAAGCTGTGCCTGTTTTTCCACATAGGTATGGAACAGGGCTCCTGCTTCAACAGCAACATCCGTTACGCCCACTTCTCCAAAACCGTAGATGAGTTGCTCTTGTTCCTCATCGGTTACCATATTCAAAACTGCCAGTGGCTGCTGTGGATGATAGGCAATCGCTCGAACGATTTCCGCAAAATGCTGTGCCAATCGCGTGATGGTCTCCCGCTTGTACAGCACTGTGCTGTATTCCAGACTGCACAGAATGCCTTCCGGCTGCTCTATCGCCTCCAAGCTCAGATCGAATTTTGCCGTTTGATTATCCAGTGGATAGGAGCTCAAGGTCAGCCCTTCCAGCTCGAACTCCCGCTGCTCCAACGTTTTCAATTCAAACATCGTGTCGAACAGCGCATTCCGGCTCGTATCCCGCGCTACATTCAATTTTTCAACCAATTCTTCAAAAGGATAATCCTGATGCTCATACGCACTGAGCGCATGTTCCTTGACCTCTTGCAGATACTCAAGGAACGATTTGTCGCTGGATGGATAATTACGAATCGCCAGCGTGTTAATGAAGACACCGACTAGATTACTGAGCTCCGCATGCGGTCGTCCTGCAATCGGCGTACCGACTACAATGTCCTCTTGGCCTGTGTATTTATGCAAGAGTGTGGTGTACGCCGCTAGCATCACCATATACAGGGTAGAGCCGGTCTGGGCAGCCAGTTCTTTCAGGCGTTCACTAACCTCACGCTCCAGTACAAATTCGATCATATTTCCTGCCGTACTCTGTACCGCTGGGCGGGCAAAGTCCGTAGAGAGATCCAGTACAGGCAGTTCCCCTCGGAAGGTATCGAGCCAGTACGCTTCCTGACGCTGCATCCATTCCTGATGGGCTTCGCTTTGCTGCCATACGGCATAATCTTTGTACTGTATCCGCAATGGCGCCAGCTCTTCACCGCCATACAAACGGACAAACTCATCAGTCAGGACCTCCAGGGACACCCCATCTGAGACGATATGGTGCATATCGAGCATAAGCAAATGTTGGGATTCCTGTTCTACTCCTTGAATGCCCAGATCCACCAAGCCTACTCGTAGCAGCGGCGCAGCTTTGAGATCAAACGGACGGACAAAGCGCCGCACCAGCTGTTGCGCCTCTATGTTGACCCTGGTGTACCTATCTGTAGTTGTGTCCTGATTTGTATCCGCAGTCGCACCCTCTGCCTGTACCTTCGTATATTCCACCTCGAACGGTACGGTGTCCTCGATCCATTGCATTGGCTCACTGTCGATCAGCTCAAAGCGAGTACGCAAGGTCGCATGGCGGGCGATCAGTTGACGGAATATATGTTCCACTCGTTTCACGTCCAGCGGACCGCTCACTTGCAGCACCGACGGCATGTTGTAGTTCACATCCAGCGAATCGAACTGATGCAGCACATACAGTCGTTTTTGCGCCGAGGATAGTGGATAGAAGCTACGCTCTTCCGTTACCGGAATGGACGCATACGCCACCTGATCCAGACCTTCCAGCACGGCTGCCAGTTGTTCAATCGTTGGTGCTTCAAAAATACTGCGCAGAGGAAGCTGCTTGTTCAGCTCCTTATGAATCTTCGAGGTTAGTGTCGTCGCCCGCAGCGAATGTCCGCCAATCTCGAAGAAGTTTTCCTTCACGCCAACTTGCGCCAGGCCCAGCACATCCTGCCAAATTTGCGCCAGCTTCACTTCCACCCACGTCCGCGGTGCAACATACTCGGCCCCGCTTTGCAGGCTACCTTCCGGTGCTGGCAGTGCCTTGCGGTCGATTTTGCCATTGGGACTCAGTGGCATCTGCTCCAGCTGTACAAAGTAGGACGGTACCATGTAGCTTGGTAGTTCCTGCCCCAGCTCACTTCTCAGCTCGCTGGCACTGATTTCTTGCCCCGCGACATAGTAGGCGACCATGTGTTTTTGTCCCGTTTCATCTGCACGAGCCATGACAATCGCTTCTCGTACCGATTCCACTTGGAGCAACTGCGTTTCGACCTCGCCCAGCTCAATCCGGTACCCCCGGATTTTCACCTGATGGTCGATCCGGCCCAGATATTCAATGTTCCCGTCCGGCATCCATCTCGCCAAATCGCCGGTACGGTACATTCGCTCATACCCTGCTTCCCCGCCAGCAAACGGATCTTTCACAAATTTCTCAGCCGTCAGCTCCGGACGGTTCAGATATCCTCGTGCTACGCCGACACCGCCGATGCACAGTTCACCTGCCACGCCAATTGGCTGCAATTGCTCCGTGCCTTCCTTGACGATGTACAGACGAATGTTTTGAATCGGTTTCCCGATCGGAATAACCGCATATTCCTCTGACGGCTCGCAATCGAAGTACGATACGTCCACCGTCGCTTCGGTTGGGCCATACAGGTTGACCAGCTTCGCTCCGGCCAGGCTCGACACGAGCCGCTGGAACCGGGCCACATGCTGTGGCGGCAAGGCTTCACCACTGGCAAAGACATGGCGCAGTGTGCCCAGCTTCGCTTGCATCACTTCTCGTGGCTGCTGTTCCACATACTCCAGGAACGCATGCAGCATGGCTGGTACAAAGTGCATCGTGCTCACGCCATCGCGGGCAATCGTTTCGACGATGTCTTCCGGGTTCTTTTCCCCGCCGACCGACAGCAGGCTTACCTTTGAGCCGACCATCGACCACCAGAACAGCTCCCACACCGACACGTCGAAGGTAAAGGCGGTCTTTTGCAGGATCGTATCTTCTGCGCTCAGGGCGTACCGATCATGCATCCACAAAATCCGGTTTAACACGGAATGGTGCTCCACCATTACACCCTTCGGTTTTCCGGTGGAACCGGAGGTGTAGATGACATAGGCGACATGGTGCGGCCCAGCCAGGGGCTCCAGATTTGAACCATCTTCGTGGTAAATATTCTTGCCAGCCTGCTCCTGACGATCCAGCACCAGCACCTGACCGTCGAAACTCAGCGATGCTTGCTCCGCCAGATGCGATTGCGTCAGCACCAGCTTCGCGCCCGAGTCCTCCAGCATAAAGCGGATGCGGTCAGCCGGATATTCCGGATCGATCGGTACATAAGCTCCGCCTGCCTTGAGGATCGCGTAGATACCTACGATCATGTCCAGCGAACGGTGAAGCAGAATGCCCACCGGCTGATCCGGTTCCACCCCTTCCGCACGCAGCGTCCGGGCCAAACGGTTGGCTCGCTCGTTTAGCTCACGGTAGGTCAGCGACTCTTCACCGCACAGTACCGCGACTTGCTCCGGCATGTTCGCGACCTGCTGCTCAAACAGACTGCTTAGTGTCTGATCCTGCGGATAGGCTGCCGCTGTATCTCCCCATACCTGAACGATCTGTGCCTGTTCTTCCGGTGTCACCAATTCCAGCTCATTCACACGGATATGCGGATTGTTCACGATTTGCTCGATGACATGCAGTACATGTCCCTGCATCCGCTCGATCGTAGACCGGTCGTACACATTCGCGTTGTATCTGAACATGATGCGGAAGGTTTCATCCGGCATCACAATCAAATCCAGATCATAGTTCGTCTGCTCAACAACCTCTACATTCGTAATGTCAAATGCAGACGGACGAACTTCACCCAACTGCTCGACTTGCTCCTCTACCGGATAGTTTTCAAATACCATAATGTGATTAATCAGATGCTGCTTCTGCTCGGTCAGCGCCTGAATTTCATACAGCGGGAAGCTGTCATATACCCCCGAAGCCAGCGCTTGCTCCTGCGTGTTCCGCATGATTTCGACAAACGTGGCATTTCGTTCACTTTGAATCCGAACCGGAATCGTATTAATGAACAGACCGATCATATTTTCTACGCCCGCAATATCCGTCGGACGTCCAGATACGACACTGCCGAATACAACATCTTCATTGTTATTATATTGCTGCAAAATAACGCCCCACACGCTCTGCATCAGCGTATTGATCGTGACCTGCTGCTGCTTTGCAATCCGGTACATGGCTTCGCTCCACGTTGGATCCAGATCTACCGTTACTTTTTCAGAAACATATTCGCTGGCTTCGCTTGCTGTCGAGGATACCGCATGTTCCCTGCTGTCCGTCACGTGGTCTTTCGATGCAGTATCCGATCCAGGCAGCAACGTCTGCTGTTCAAAGCCCGCCAAATAGTTGCTCCAATACTCTTTTGCCGCACGTTCATCCTGACGCTCTAGCCACTCGATATATTGGCCATACGGTGTGATCGGAGCCAGCTCCGGCTGTTTCTGCTCCAGCAGCGCAAAGTACGTACCAAACACCTCACCCGTAACGAGCGATAAGCACCAGCCGTCCATGATAATGTGATGGAAGCTCCAAACCCAGTGATACGTTTCTTCATCGGTCTGCCATACCTGTACGCGCATGAGTGCATCCGTACCGAGATCAAAGCCCCGAGCCTGATCCTCCTGCTTCAACGCCTGGATATACGCCTGTTGTTCTGCTTTCGGCATTCCGCGTACATCCTTGAAGGACAGATCGCTATCTTTGTGACGGAACACCAGTTGCAATGGCTCCTGACCGTGTCCGGTCTCAAACCGATGGAAATTCGTCCGCAGCGCTTCATGACGCTGTGTCAGCAGATCTAGGCTCTTGCGGAAAACAGCAACATCGAAGCTGCCTTTTTGATCAAACGAGGCTTGCTGGAAGTATGCACCTGAGTCGGGTTCCATCAAGCTATGGAACAGCATCCCTTTCTGCATGGGAGAAAGAGCATACACATTTTCCAGTTCACCCACAGAAGCCGTTTGCTCCGTTAATTGCTCCAGTTGTTCCAACGACAAGCCTTTGAACAAGACATCGCTTGGCGTTAGTTCGCTCCGCTCTTGGGAGGCACAATGCTTGATTACTTCCTGCAAGCTTTCCCGTAGCAGCCGGGCAAACTTCTCTACATTTTGCTGATGATATACTTGGCTGTCATAGCGAATTTCCAAGGTCAGCACGCCTGCTGTAATCATGCCGTTCACATTCAGCGGCTGCTCCAGCACGGTATAACCACTCATCGGTTCTCCGTCCGTATGCGAAGACAGCACGATGTCACTCTGTTCCAAATCCTGATCAAATTGTCCCAAATAGTTAAAGCTGATCTCAGGCTGCAGGCTCCAGGAAAGATTAGCGTTATCCTGAGACAGATATTTCAGAATACCGTAGCCAATGCCCTTATGCGGCACATGACGCAGGTCCTCTTTGACCCGCTTGATGCGCTGCCCTACTTCCGCCTTTCCATCGACATCCAGCAATACTGGATACTGACTCGTAAACCAGCCCACGGTACGTGTGATATCCACATCTGGAACAATAGCCTCCCGGCCATGTCCCTCCAGATTGACCAGCACACGCTTCTGCCCGCTCCAGTTGTACAATGCGCTGCCGAGTGCGGTTAACAGCAGATCATTGACCTCCGTGTTGTACGCACGATGTGATTCCTGAAGCAGCAACCGGGTTTCCTGTTCGCTCCAAGCTACGGTCACCGTCTCACTATCTCTGACCCAAAAAGGCTGTCCTGCTGCTTTGTCTTGATCCTTAGGTAGCGATGCAACTTCCATGTGGGCAAGACGCTGCCAGTATTCGCGTTCGTTGTCAATGGCCGGACTGTTCGCATATTGAGACAACCGTTCTGCCCAAGTGGAGAACGAATCCGTTTTATAAGGCAAGCGAATCGCTTCTCCCCGAACGGCCTGCTCATAGCCAGTCGCAAAATCTTCAAACACAATCCGCCATGAGATCCCGTCTACGACCAGATGGTGAATCGCAATCAATAAGTGATCTCCATCTGTGCAGCGGAAAATTCCCAGCTTCACCAGCGGTCCTTCATCCAGACGAATCGAGCTTTGAATGGCACTCGCCTTCGTTTCAATGGTTGCTGCCACCTCTGCAAGGGTTGGCATATCTGTCAAATCCACAATATCCAGACTGTACAGCTCGCCTTCATTCACACCGCGATTCCACGCTTCATAGCCCTGTTCGGTCTGACGGAAGATCATACGCAAGGCATCATGATGCTCCGTCACCTTGGTCATCGTTTGACGCAATGCGTCTAGATTGAAACCTTCTGCTTGATGCAGCATCACCGATTGGTTGAAATAATGTGGCTCTGCTGATGATAATCCAAAGAACCATTGCTGAATCGGCGTCAGCTTGACGCTGCCTGATACCTCGCCCTGATCGGCCGTACGATTCACTTTTTGTACATGACTGCTCAGTAGCGAAATGGACGGATATTGGAACAAATCCTTCATGTCCAGCTTGTAGCCTGCTTGCAGCAAGCGGGACGATACCTGGATCGCCTTGATTGAATCGCCGCCCAGATCAAAGAAATTATCCAGAATCCCGACGCTCTTCGTTCCTAGTACCCCCTGCCAAATCGAAGCCAGCGTCTGCTCCAGCGCTGTGCGCGGCTCTACATAATCCGCTCCGCTTTGCAGACTGCCTTCCGGTGCCGGCAGGGCCTTACGGTCGATTTTACCGTTGGGTGTCAGCGGCATCTGCTCCAACTGAATGAAATACGAAGGTACCATGTAGTTTGGCAGCTCCTCACCCAGGAAGCTGCGCAGCTCCCCAGCGCTTACGTCTCTTTCAGCGACATAGTACGCCACCAGTTGGTTTTGCCCCTGCTCGTCCGCTTGGGCCAGTACGATGACCTCTTGCACGTCTTCCACTTTCAAGATTTGTGCCTCGACTTCACCCAGTTCGATCCGGTAGCCCCGGATTTTCACCTGATGGTCGATCCGGCCTAAATATTCAATGTTGCCGTCTGGCATCCATCTCGCCAAGTCCCCTGTACGGTACATTCGTTCATAGCCGGCTTCACCCGCCGCAAACGGGTTCGCTACAAATTTCTCTGCCGTCAGCTCTGGTCGATCCAGATAACCACGCGCCAGACCCGGACCGGACACGTACAGTTCACCTGCTACGCCGACCGGCGCCAAATGTCCATGCACATCCACCATGTATACCCGGTGATTCGGCACAGGACGTCCGATGGAAATGAGTTGTCCTGCCCTTTCATCCTCGGATACCGGCCAGATGGATGTTGCCACCGAGTTTTCGGTTGGACCATAGCCATTGTAGTACGCCACCTGATCCTTCCACTTGTATACCAGTTCGGTGGATGAGGCTGAACCCGCAGTGAACAGAATACGCAGGTGCGGCATCCGCCCCGGCTCCAAATACACTGCATAAGTTGGCGGCAAAGCAGCCACCGTAATGTGGTGATCCGCCATATATTGCTCAAACCGTTCGTAGTTCAAAATCGTCTCTGTTGTTGGCACATATAACGTAGCCCCGCAGAACAGCGCCTGGAAGATTTCCCAGCAAGCCGCATCAAACGAATAGCTGGCAAATAGCAGCGCATGATCCGACGCACGAATCTTGAGCGTCCGATCAAAATACGTTTTCAGATTGCACAGCCCGTGATGCTCCAGCATAACGCCCTTCGGCTGTCCGGTTGTACCCGACGTATAAATCACATACGCCAAATCGTTCGGACCAGACAGCGGCTCCAGGTTGGAACCATCCTCGTGGTACACCTCCTGCGCTCCATCCAATACCAGTACTTGACCATCGATAACTGCTTTGTCCATCAGATGACTTTGTGTTAACAGCAGCTTCGCACCCGAGTCGTCCAGCATATAGCGGATACGTTCCTCCGGATAGGTTGGATCAATAGGGACATATGCGCCTCCAGCTTTCAAAATCCCGAAGATGCCCACGATCATATCCACCGAACGCTCGGTCATCAGACCCACCAGCCGATCCTTCGTCACGCCTTGACTGCGCAAGGTATGAGCCAATCGATTGGCGCGTTCATTCAGCTCGCGATAAGTCAGCTGCTCTCCTTCAAAGAACAAGGCTGTCTGCTCCGGTGTCTGTGCAGTTTGCACTTCGAACAAGCCGTGAATCGTTTGTTTACTTGGATAGGCTACCGCTGTGTTTCCCCATACCTCAACGATCTGCTTACGCTCCTGCATCGTAACCATGTCCAGTTCATGTACGCGAATGTTCGGATTGGCTATCACCTGTTCCAGCAACTGCACCAGATGACCTCGAATTTGCTCGACACTTTCCCGTTCAAAGGCCAGGGCATTATAGCCAAAGCTCATGTGAATGGTGTTCCCCGGCAGCACTACCACGTTAAAGTCATAGTTGGTCTGCTCGACAGACTCGGCTCCTGTGATCGTGAAGCTGGACGCCTCACTACTACCTAATTGCTCTATTTGTTCCTCTACCGGATAATTTTCAAAAATAAGAATATGATTGATCAAATCCTGCTTAAGCTCCGACAACCCCTGAATTTCATACAACGGATACGTATCATACACATGGGAAGCAATCGATTGCTCCTGGGTTTGCTTCATCACGTCGGAGAATACGCTGTCCACCTGACTGCGGATACGCACCGGAATCGTATTGATAAACAGACCAATGATATGCTCCACATTCGGAATGTCTGCCGGACGTCCAGATACTACACTGCCAAACACGACATCATCGGTGCCATTATATTTTTGCAGTAAAAGGCCCCATACGGTTTGCATCAACGTATTGATGGTGACCTGATAACGCTTGGCTATGCGCTGAATACCAGCTGTGAGATCTGCGCCCAGATCAAAATCCAAACGCTCCGACTGATACCCCGTCTTACCCTGAATTTTTGCCTGTGGCAAGCGGGACTGCTCCTCATACCCTTCCAAAACCTTGCTCCAGTAGCTCGATGCAGCCTGACGATCCTGCTGCTCTAGCCATTCGATATATTGACTGTACGGGGTTACAGGGGCCAGTTCCGGTTGTTTATGAGCCAGTATCGCAAAATAACTTGCAAACACTTCGTTGGTCACCAGCGACAAGCACCAGCCGTCCATCACAATATGGTGGAAGCTCCATACAAAACGATACGTCTCCTCACCTGTGCGCAACACAGCGACACGCATCAAGGCGTCTTGTGCCAGGTCAAAGCCTCTTTGCTTGTCTTTACGCGTAAATTCGAGCATGTATTCGTTTTGCTGCTCGTCCTCCATGTCCCTTAAATCTTCAACATACAGTTCGCTGCGCTTATTCCGGTACACGACCTGAAGCGGTTCATCCTTCCAGCCGCTGTAGAAGTTCGTGCGCAGTACCGTATGCCGCTGCACCAAGACATCCAAACTGGCTGCAAAGGCAGCGATATTAAAATGTCCTCGCAGATCAAAGGAGGCCTGTTCAAAATAAGCTCCCGATTGCGAATCCATCAGATTGTAAAAGAGCATGCCCTTCTGCATCGGCGTCAGTGCGTATACATTTTCCAGCTCACCGATACGTGCCGCCTGTTCCGCAATCTGTTCCAGCTCACCAGTCGTCAGACCTTTGAAGGATACATCACTTGGGGTAAGCTCTGGCCGCTCCTGAGCGACGCAATGCGTAATGACCTCCTGCAAAGCGGATTTCATTAGCCCCGCCACTCGTTCCAGCGTTTCTTTACGATACTGCTTACGGCTGTAAGCGATCGTCAAACGCAGCGTGCCTTCCGAGATCATTGCGTTCAAATCCAGCGTGTACAGTAACGGTGAATGGGCATCCTCTGTCTCCCCTGCACGGTAGGAGGACAACGTAATTCCACTGTTTTGCAGATCCTGATCGACCTGCCCCAAATAGTTAAAGCTGATTTCCGGTTCGGCTGCGATCGTGCCCACTTCATCTGCAGGCAACGCAGAGGACAGGTAACGCCAAGTGCCATAGGTCAGGCCTTTATGCGGAATCCGGCGCAATCCTTCCTTCGTTTCTTTAATCCGCTGAGCCAGCGTCAGGTTTGCACCTGTATCCAGCAGCACCGGATACAAGCTCGTAAACCAGCCGATCGTACGCGTAATATCCACCTCTGGCAGGATCGCTTCCCGGCCATGGCCCTCCAGGTTCACCAGTACATGTCCTGCGCCTGTCCAGTTGTGCACCGCGAGTCCCAGCGCGGTCAGCAGCAAATCATTGACCTCGGTGTTATAGGCGCGATGTGCATGCTTCAGCAGTTGCTGGGTTTCAGCTTCAGTCCACTCCACCGTTAGCACTTCGCTGTCTGCATTCACGGAGCCCTCGTAGGCAAAATCCTTAGGCAGTGGTGCAGCTTCAGCTTTGACCTGTTCCAGCTGCTTCCAATAGACTTCATCCGATGCAGCCTCAGGACGGTTAGCATAAGAGGATAACTCCCGTGCCCAAGTTTGGAAGGAATCTGTTTTATATGGCAATCGTACGGACTCTCCCTGGATCGCCTGCTCGTAGCCTGTCGAGAAATCTTCAAACAGAATCCGCCACGACACTCCGTCCACCACCAAATGGTGAATGGCGATCAGCAGATGGTCGCCCTCCGCTGTGCGGAACCATCCGAGTTTCACCAAAGGTCCTGCGGACAGGTCCATGCTGCTTTGGATTTCCGTTGCCTTCGCTTCCAGCGCTTCCGCATAAGCGGCCCGTTCACGGTAATCCAAAGTTTCCAGTGTATATAACGTGCCTTCCTCTACATGGCGAGTCCAAGCTGTATAACCAGCGGAAGTCTGATGGAATACCGTACGCAGCGCATCATGATGCTTCACGAGGTGATCCATGGCTTGGCGAACCGCTGTCTCATCAAAACCCTCGGCGCGATAGAGCATAACCGCCTGATTAAAGTGCTGTGGACGCTCGCGCTCCTGCGCAAAGAACCAATGCTGGATCGGAAGTAGCGCCGTTTCCCCGCTGACTTCTTCCTGATCTGCCATACGACGGACCTCATGCATATGCGGTGCCAGGGCTTCAACGGTTGGATACTGGAACAAATCCTTCATGTCCAGCTTATAGCCAGCCTGGAACGCACGGGAGGCGATTTGGATCGCCTTGATCGAATCACCGCCCAGATCAAAGAAATTGTCCAAAATACCAACCGTCTGTAGTCCCAGTACCGACTGCCAGACCGCTACCAAAGCGCGTTCTTGCGCCGTACGCGGCTCGGCATAATCGACTCCAGTTTGCAGGCTGCCTTCCGGTGCCGGCAAGGCCTTGCGGTCGATTTTGCCATTCGGTGTCTGTGGCAGCTGTTCCAGTTGTACAAAGTAGGATGGCACCATGTAGCCTGGCAGCTCCCGTCCCAGCTCACTTCTTAGCTCGCTGGCCTCGACTACTTGTCCCGCGACATAGTAGGCCACCATGTGGTTTTGGCCCTTTTCGTCCGTACGGGCCACGACCACGGCTTCTCGTACCGATTCCACCTGGAGCAGCTGCGATTCGACCTCGCCCAGCTCAATCCGATAACCCCTGATTTTCACCTGATGATCGATCCGGCCCAGATATTCAATGTTGCCGTCCGGCATCCATCTCGCCAAATCGCCGGTGCGGTACATCCGTTCATAGCCTGCTTTGCCTCCGGCAAACGGGTTCTCTACAAATTTCTCGGCCGTCAGCTCCGGACGGTTCAGGTAACCTCTGGCTACGCCGACACCGCCGATGCACAGTTCCCCTGCCACACCAATCGGCTGCAATTGCTCCGTGCCTTCCTTCACGATATACAGACGGATATTTTGAATCGGTTTCCCGATCGGGATAACTGTATATTCCTCATCCGGATCGCAATCAAAGTACGATACGTCCACCGTCGCTTCGGTTGGGCCGTACAGGTTGATCAGCTTCGCTCCGGTCAGGCTCGATACGAGCCGCTGGAACCGGGCCACATGTTGTGGCGGCAACGCTTCACCACTGGCAAAGACATGGCGCAGTGTGCCCAGCTTCGCTTGCATCACTTCCCGTGGCTGCTGCTCAACGTACTCCAGGAACGCATGCAGCATGGCTGGAACAAAGTGCATCGTGCTCACGCCATCGCGGGCAATCGTGTCGACGATATCTTCCGGGTTCTTTTCCCCGCCCACGGACAGCAGGCTTACCTTCGAGCCGACCATCGACCACCAGAACAGCTCCCACACCGACACGTCGAAGGTGAAGGCGGTCTTTTGCAGGATCGTATCTTCCGCACTCAAGCCGTACCGATCATGCATCCACAAAATCCGGTTCAGCACGGAATAGTGTTCCACCATCACGCCCTTCGGTTTTCCCGTGGAGCCAGAGGTATAAATGACATAGGCGACATGGTGCGATCCAGCCAGTGGCTCCAGATTCGAGCCATCTTCGTGATAGATGTCCTCGTGATCCAGTATCAGCACCTGGCCGTCGAAACTCAGCGATGCTTGCTCCGCCAGATGCGATTGCGTCAGCACCAGCTTCGCGCCTGAGTCCTCCAGCATAAAGCGGATGCGGTCGGCCGGATATTCCGGATCAATCGGCACATAGGCTCCGCCTGCCTTCAGGATCGCATAGATGCCTACGATCATGTCCAGTGAACGGTGGACCAGAATGCCTACCGGCTGATCCGGTTCAACCCCTTCGGCACGCAAGGTGCGTGCGAGACGGTTGGCTCGCTCATTCAGCTCTGCGTAGGTCAACGATTCCGCTCCGCACAACACCGCCACTTGCTCCGGCGTGTTCGCTGCCTGCTGCTCGAATAATGCGCTTAGCGTTTGATCCTGCGGATAGGCTGCCGCCGTATCTCCCCACACCTGAACGATCTGTGTCTGCTCTTCCGGTGTCACCAATTCCAGCTCATTCACATGGATATGCGGATTGTCCACGATTTGTCCGATGACGTGGTTGATATGACCATAGATACGCTCCACTGCAGACCGGTTATACACCAGCGCATTGTATTCAAACAGGATAGAGATATCCTCATCAGGTACGACAATCAGATTAAAATCGTAGTTGGTTTGCTCTGCAAGTGCCACATTGGCAATAGAGAAGCCTGTTTGTGCCTTTGTCTCGCCGGAACCGCCCATCTGCTTCATCTGCTGCCCGATTGGGTAGTTTTCAAAGACCATGATGTGATGAATTAGGTCTTGTTTTTGTTCAGTCAGTGCCTGAATGTCGTACAGCGGGAACGTATCATAGACACTGGAGGCCAAAGCCTGTTCCTGTGTACGCTGCAATACTTCAGCAAATGTAGCATCCGGTGCACTGCATATCCGTACCGGAATCGTGTTGATAAACAAACCGATCATGTTCTCTACGCCTGCAATTTCTGCCGGACGACCGGATACAACACTACCAAACACAACATCCTGATTATTATTGTATTTCTGTAAAATAACGCCCCAAACGCTCTGCAGCAATGTGTTAATCGTTACATGTTGTTGCTTGGCAATTCGGTTTAATGTGGCACTCCGTTCTTTACCCAACATAAATGGCAGCTTTTCCGAAACATAACCGGAATTTGAACTTCCACCGCTTCTGTCTGTATCTTCATCGCGTTCTACTACAGAAGCTTGCACGTTCTCACTAGGCAACAATGTTTGCTGCTCAAAACCTGCCAAATAGTTACTCCAATAACGGGTCGCTTCCCGTGCATCTTGATGTTCCAACCATTCGATATAGTCACTATACGGCTTGACAGGTGCGAGCTCTGGCTGCTTATTCTCCAGCAAGGCAACATATGCACCAAACACTTCGTCCGTCATCAGGGACAGGCACCAGCCGTCCATCACAATATGATGGAAGCTCCATACAAAACGGTATGAGCGATCACCCGTGCGGAAGACAGCTACGCGCATGAGCGCATCCTTGCTTAAATCAAAGCCTCGAGCTTTGTCCTGGGCCACAAATTCAGCTACAGCCTGTTCACACCCTCTGACATCCTCATAAAAGAAGCTCGGATTTTTATGACGATAGACAATCTGCAACGGTTGACCATGCCAGCCACTATAGAAATTCGTCCGTAATATAGCATGTCGACTAACCAGCAGCTTCAAGCTTTCCTCGAATATAGACGGTGTAAAGTAGCCCTCAAGATCAAAGGTCGCCTGCTCAAAATACACGCCTGTTTCTGCATTCATCAAACTGTGGAACAGCATACCCTTTTGCATTGGCGTTAGCGGGTACACATTTTCCAATTCCCCAAGCGTCTTTGTCTGCTCCTTAATCGTATCTAATTGCTCCAGGGTCAGACCTTTAAACAGTACATCACTTGGAGTCAATTCGGTCCGCTCCCGTGTGACACAATGCTCGATCATTTCAAGCAGATTGGATTTCAACAGATCAGCCAGCATCTGCACGGTGTCCTTACGGAAGGCTTTTCCGTTATACCGAATCTCCAGTTCCAGGATGCCGTTCGTTACGATTCCGCTCACTTCGAGCGCATATTTCATCTTCGTACGGTCACTAATGACCGATCCCATCGAGTAAGGAGACATACGGATATCGCTGTTTTGCAAGTCCTGATCAAACTGTCCGAGATAGTTAAAGCTTACTTGTGGCTCGGCAAAAGCTTGATGTTGACCAACGGCTTGACCAGATTCATTCAAATATCTCCAAATTCCATAGCCAATTCCTTTATTAGGAATATGACGCAGACTCTCTTTGACCTGTTTGATGCATTCCGACAAAGCGTGATCACGGCCGATGTCAAGCCATACCGGATATTGACTCGTAAACCAGCCTACTGTACGAGAAAGGTCCGTATCCGGCAAAATGTTCTCACGTCCGTGTCCCTCTAAATGAATCAGACTGCGTTCATGACCCGTCCACGTGTACAGCGTCATGCCCAATGCGGTCAGCAGCAGATCGTTCACTTCCGTGTTATATGCGCGGTGTGCTTGCTTCAATAGTTTTTCTGTCTCTTCCTCCGTAAGCTGGAAGACCACTGTATCCGTGTCAGCTAGGGTAAACGGTTCAGCCTGCCCTTGATCCTCAGGCAAACGTACTTGGTCTAACAAAGCGGCTGCATTCCATTCTTCCCAGTAGGCGTGTTCACTTTCCATGGCTGCGCTATTCGCATAGGTGGAAAGTTTTTGTGACCAGGAACGGAATGATTCCGTTTTGTCTGGTAACTGGAGCGCCTCTTCACGGATGGCCTGTTCATAAGCTACAGCCAAATCCTCGAACAAAATACGCCATGATACCCCGTCCACGACCAAATGGTGAATTGCCATCAGGAGATGATCCCCGTCTGCACAGTGGAACAAGCCAGCCTTTAACAGCGGCCCTTCTTGCAGTTGAATACTGCTTTGAATTTCACTGGCTTTCGTCTCAATTGCCGTGCTGAGCATGACTTCATCCGTCAAATTGCTAAAGTCCAGCACATCCAGGTGGTACAGCTCGCCCTCCTGTATTCCGCGGTTCCATGCTTGGTAGCCTTGCTCGGTCTTGCTGAACACCATCCGCAGTGCATCATGGTGCGCTGCTAGTTTGCCAAGTGCCTGACGCAGAGCAGACTCATCAAAACCCTGCTCCCGGTGCAGCATAACCGCCTGATTAAAGTGATGCACGTCTACTTGCTCCTGTGCAAAGAACCCGTGCTGGATCGGAAGCAAAGTCGTTTCTCCAGTTACTTCTCCCTGATCTATCATACGACTTGTCTCATGCATATGCGGTGCCAGTGTTGCAACGGTTGGATAGCGGAACAAATCTTTCATGTCCAGCTTGTAGCCTACCTGGAACGCACGCGACACGATTTGAATCGCCTTGATGGAATCGCCGCCCAGGTCAAAGAAATTGTCCAAAGTACCTACAGTTGGCACGCCCAGGACGGACTGCCAGATCGCTACGAGTGCTCGTTCCGTTACAGTGCGTGGCACTGCATAATCCGCACCGCTGTGCAGACTGCCTTCCGGTGCAGGCAGTGCCTTGCGGTCGATTTTACCGTTCGGTGTCAGCGGCATCTGCTCCAACCAGATGAAATACGACGGCACCATATAGCTTGGCAGCTCTTGTCCCAGCTCCTGCCTCAGCTCATTAGCTCCAAGCTCTTGACTCGCCACGTAGTACGCCACTAGCTGGGTTTGACCCGTTTCGTCCGTGCGGGCCATGATGACCGCTTCTTGTACGGACTCCATCTGCAGCAGCTGCGATTCGATCTCGCCCAGTTCGATCCGGTAGCCTCTGATTTTCACTTGATGGTCCATCCGACCCAAATATTCAATGTTGCCATCCGGCATCCATCTTGCCAAATCGCCTGTACGATACATCCGCTCATGGTCTGCCTTGTCACCAGCAAACGGATTATTTACAAATTTCTCGGCCGTCAGTTCTTCACGTTTCCAATACCCACGGGCCAATCCTTCCCCGGCAATACATAACTCACCCGGCACACCGACTGGCTGCAACTCCCCATTCGCATTCATGATAAATATTTGGGTATTCGCGATAGGGCGTCCAATGTTGATTTGTTGAGCATGGGTCAGTTCCTGCACAGTCGACCAAACTGTCGTTTCTGTAGGTCCGTACATATTGTAAATACGGGGACCGTTTATTTCTTGCAGTGCTGCGAGCAGCTTGGACGGAAGAGCTTCGCCCCCGACCATAATTGCCTTCACGCCTTGCAGCGCGCGGGAGCCTGCTTCATGACCCAGCAGCATTTGCACCCGGGATGGTGTCATTTGCAACATCTCAATATGATGATGAGCAATCAAATCACCTAGTGCCTGAGGATTCACCTGATGCTGGCTGTCGCCAAGCACGACCGTCATTCCACCCAGCAGAGGCAAGATGGTTTCCAAGACAAAAATATCGAATGAAATGGTCGTCAGTGACAAAATGGTTTGGCTGGCTTCAAAGTCAATGACTTCGCGCATCCCTGTAATAAAATTGAGGACCGAGCGGTGCTGGAGCATAACTCCTTTCGGATTTCCAGTCGAACCAGACGTATAGATGACGTATGCCAAATGCTCTGGCTGAGCAACTGTCTCCAGGTTGCCGTTCTCTCCCTGATACAATTCTTTATCTTCAAGAAATATTGCATTGGCGTGGCAATGATGCTCTTCCAACAGATCACGACTGGTCAGAAGCACTGTGGCCTCGCTATCTTCCAGCATGTATGCAATACGAGAGGACGGAAATTCGGGATCAATTGGCACATAAGCACCACCTGCTTTTAGAACGGCCAGCAGACCTACGATCATTTCCACTGAGCGATGCACCATCAGGCCGACCAGTTTGTCAGGTTCTACTCCCTGTGCTTGAAGTATGCGTGCCAATGAGTTGGCCCGTTCATTCAGTTCCCGATAAGTCAGACTCTGATGTCCAAACACCAATGCCACCTGGTCTGGCGTATATTCTACCTGCTCCTCGAACAGCTGATGGATCGTCTGTTTGCATGGGAATGCACAAGCGGTGTCATTAAATGCCGCTGTAATCTGTTGTTTTTCCGCTGCTGTGAGTAGTTCCAGCTCTTCAACCCGAATATGCGGGTTGAGCGAAATTTGCTCCAGCAGACGTGCAAAATGCCCATATAGACGCTCAATACCTGCTTGATCAAAGCTGAGCGCGTTATACATAAAACGAATTTTAATGCCTTCTCCCGGCATAACGACGACGTTCAGATCGTAGTTGGTTTCCTCTGTAGACACCACATTCGAAATTGTGAAGGGCTCCTGTCCTTCACTGCCCAACTGCTCTACCTGTTGCTCCACCGGATAATTTTCAAATATCATAATATGATTGATTAAATCCTGTTTCTGCTCGGCCAGCGCCTGAATTTCATACAGCGGGAACGCATCGTAGGCATTGGAAGCCAGCGCCTGCTGCTGGGTTCGTTTCATCAGCTCGACAAAGGTTTCGCCTTGTTCAGACTGCACACGCACTGGAATGGTATTAATAAATAGCCCGATCATGTGCTCTACACCTGGAATATCCCCTGGGCGACCAGA
Organism: Paenibacillus polymyxa M1; assembly: GCF_000237325.1. NCBI lineage: Bacteria > Bacillati > Bacillota > Bacilli > Caryophanales > Paenibacillaceae > Paenibacillus > Paenibacillus polymyxa. Next base: position 2,745,105 of record NC_017542.1, on the reverse strand, counting down.
CACAACGCTGCCGAACACGACATCCGAACTATTGTTATATTTTTGCAACAAGACGCCCCATACCGTCTGAATCAGTGTGTTGATCGTGACCTGATTTTGCTTCGCCACCCGTTCAATCTGGGCAACCAGCTCTGGCTGGAATTCGCAATCCAGATCTTCAGCGATATATTCCCCGACGTGCATCGATTTAGGCTGTGTTTTTTGCTGAGGAAGCGTAATTTGCTGCTCATAGTCCGCCAAATACCCACTCCAGTATTGCAAGGCTGCCTCACGGTCCTGACGTTCCAGCCATTCAATAAATCGACTGAACGGCGTGACTGGCTCCAGTACTGGCTCCCCTCCCGCACGCAGTGCCAGATAGCTACCGAATACCTCCTGTGTCATAAAGGACAAGCACCAGCCATCCATCAAAATGTGATGGAAGCTCCAGATAAAGTGATACGTTTCATCCCCGGTTTGCAGGATGGAGATACGAATGAGTGCGCCCTCTGCGAGATTGAATCCTTTCGCTTTATCGGCAAGGGTAAAAGCTTCAACTTGAGCTTTTCGTTCCTCTTTTTCCAGTCCGCGCAGGTCTTCATAGTATAATTGTCCGCTACGATTGCGGAAAACGACCTGTACAGGCTCATCCTTCCAGGAGTTGATAAAGTTCGTCCGCAATGCCTCATGACGCTGCACGAGCAAATCAAAACTTTTACCGAAAGTAACCACATCGAAGCGTCCGTTCAACTCAAAGGTGGCCTGCTCAAAATAAGCCGCCGAATTCTCATCCATCAGGCTGTAGAAGAGCATCCCCTTTTGCATCGGCGTTAAGGCATACACATTTTCCAGCTCGCCCAGATCTCGCGTATCTTCCACCAATTGCTCCAGCTCATCCAGCGTTACATGGTTTAACAGGACATCACTTGGGGTTAGCATCGTTCTTTCTTGGGCAACACAGTGATGAATCACCTCACGCAAGCTGGATGCCAGCAGCTCTCCAAGCCGTTCAATCGTTTCATGACGGAACTGCGTTGTGCCGTAGCGAATCGTGAACATCAACTCGCCATCTTCGATTACTCCATTGATATCCAGCGCAAAATCCATAGTCGCGTTCGTGCTGACAGGCACACCGATAGAATAGGCGGAAGGCTGTAGATCATTGCCTTTATAATCCTGATCGAATTGGCCCAAGTAGTTAAAACTGATCTCAGGCTGAGCCTGTAACCGCACGCCTGCTTTCTCCAGCATATTCATATCCGACAGGTATCGTAAAATACCGTAGCCGATGCCTTTTTGCGGAATATGACGCAGCCCTTCCTTGATCCTTTTGATCAGACGAGCGGTATGTCCCCCTTGTCCCAAACTTCCATCCAGTACAACCGGGAACTGGCTCGTAAACCAGCCGACCGTGCGCGTAATATCCACATCCGGTACAATGGCTTCCCGTCCATGGCCCTCCAGATTGACCAGCACCCGTTCGGAACCAGACCAGTCATAGACTGCTTTTCCGAGCGCAGCCAGCAACAGGTCATTCATTTCCGTGTTGTACGCGCGATGAGCTTGTTTGAGCAGCTGCTCGGTTTCCTGCTTCGTCCAGCGGACCGTCACAACCTCACTGTCTCCAAGCCGTGCATTGTCATTTGCAAAATCCTTCGGCAAAGGCTTCACAAGGCTAGCTTCTGCTTGTTCGATATGCTGCCAGTAAGCAAGCTCCCGCTCCATCGTCGCACTGCTGGCATAGGCTGACAGCTGTTTGGCCCATACCTGGAATGAATCTGTTTTATGCGGCAGTCGGATCGCTGTGCCGGTTTGACCTGCAACAGCCTGCTCATAACCGGATGCCAAATCTTCCAGTAAAATACGCCACGATACACCGTCCACAACCAAATGATGAATGACGATTAGCAAATGGTCGCCCTCAGCGCAGTGAAACAGACCAAGCTTCACAAGTGGACCCTCACTCAAATGAATGCTCTCTTGAATTTCACTCGCCTTGGCTTCAACAGCGGTGGATTCGTCTTCCACTGCGCTGAAATCTACAATGTCCAGCGTGTATAGCTCGCCTTCCGCTACACTGCGGTTCCAAGCGACATAGCCCTGCTCCGTCTCACGGAATACCGTGCGCAATGCGTCATGATGCTGGACCATACGGTCCATCGTACGGCGCAACGCGTCGACGTCAAAGCGCCCAGCTCGATACAGCATCATCGCCTGGTTGCTGTGGTGCAGGTCGGCCGGCTGCTGCTCGAAGAACCATCGCTGAATAGGTGTCAGTTCCACCGGGCCTACTGCCTCTTCCTGACTGGCCATCTTGACATCTGTACGAAGCAAAGGACTGAGTGCTGCTACTGTCGGATTACTAAAGAGGTCTTTCATGTTCAATCGATAGCCTGCTTGCAGCAAGCGAGACGAGACTTGCAGTGCTTTGATCGAATCGCCACCCAGCTCAAAGAAGTTATCCTGCGTGCCTACGGCTTCCACGCCCAGTACTCCAGCCCATACCGCAGCCAGTACTTGCTCCACCTGGGTACGCGGGGCTACATAGCCTGCTCCCGTATAGATGCTGCCTTCCGGCTCCGGCAAGGCCTTGCGGTCGATTTTGCCGTTGCTGGTCAGCGGGATGGTCTCCAGTCGCATCAGACGTGTAGGCACCATGTGTGCTGGCAGTCCGGCTTCCAGCTCGGTCTGTACTTCCTCCATCCGCAGCTCGGCTTCTCCCGTGATGTATCCGCACAAATATTTGTTTCCACGCTCGTCCGTCCGGTCGATGACTACGGCTTGACGCACACCTGGCACTCGCTGGATCGCCGTTTCAATCTCGCCCAGCTCAATCCGGTATCCCCGGATTTTGACCTGGTAGTCCATCCGGCCGATAAAGTCCACATTACCGTCCGGCATCCACCGCGCCAAATCGCCTGTGCGATACAAACGTTCCCCCGGTACGTAAGGGTTCGCTACGAATTTCTCGGCGGTCAGGTCCGCACGGTTCAGGTACCCCCGTGCCACGCCAGCACCGCCAATGCACAGCTCACCCAGTACACCGATCGGCACCGGATTCAGCTGGCTGTCCACGATGTAGAAGCGTGCGTTCAGCCACGCTTGGCCAATCGGCACATGGCCACTGCTTGGCAACTTCGACAGCTCTTCGTCATAGAAGCTGGAGTCAATCGCCGCTTCCGTGACGCCGTAGCTGTTGATCATGCGGATATCTGCGCCAAACCGTTCTTGCAGCACCCGGTAGTCCGTCACGCTGCAGCTATCCGAGCTGGTGATCAGCAGTTCCATGTTGCTCATGTCCAGCCCCTGTTCATGCACATGCTGCATAAACGGTACGATCAAGGCCGGAGTCGATTCGAACACGGTAATCTGATAATCACGAATCCATCCGTACAAACGGCTTGGATCAATGCGATCATCTTTCGGACAGATAACCATCGTGCCGCCGTTATAAAGCGTCCGTGCAATATCGCCGACGAACACGTCGAAGGAAAAGCTGGCCAGTTGCAACAGTCGTACCGGGAACTGGTTCAGACGGTAATCCCGGCGATACGCCGCAGCCGTATTCACCAAGCTGCGATGTTCGATCATGACGCCTTTCGGACGTCCGGTTGTACCGGACGTATAGATCACATATGCCAAATCGTGTGGTTCATTGATAGGTTCAACATCCGTGGCATCCCCGGTGTACAGCGACTCATCGTCCAATGCCAATACGGTATGCAGACGCAGCCCTGTTGCTGGTTTGGATGCTTCTTCGCTGTCAGACTTCGAATCTAATTTCAAGCTTATGCCTTCACTCAGGCTGTCTCTTTCCATCGTTTCAGCGCCAGCCGCTGTTTTCAATTCACCCTCAGTCTGCCCTCCGACCAAGGCCTGCCGACTTGCCTCCAGCCAAACCTGTGCACACTCTTGCAAACCGGTTTGCGTTAGCAGCACCGTCGCACCACTGTCCTCGAGCATAAAGCGAATCCGTTCGGACGGATAATCCGCATCCAGCGGCACATATGCGCCTCCTGCTTTCCAGACCGCCAATACACCGACCAGCATGTCTACCGAGCGTTCGCTCAAAATACCCACAATGGACTCGCGTCCAATGCCCTCATTCCGCAATCTGCGAGCAAGCTGGTTTCCACGCTCGTTCAGCTCGCGGTACGTAAACTGCCGTTCCTCGTATACAACGGCCACGTGATCCGGCACAAGCTGTGCCTGTTCTTCCACATAGGCGTGGAACAACAAATTAGATTCTTTTTCATCAGTCCACGCAGCTACGCCTACTGATCCAAAACCATCGATGATTTTTGATTTTTCCGCAGCAGTCACCAATTGAAGCTCATCTACCCGTGCATCTGGTCTGTGAATCGCTTCTTCAATCATATGCAGCAAATGCTCACGGATTTGCTCTACAGCTGCACGTTCCAACACCTTCGCGTTGTACTCCAAATGGAAATGAATTTCATCACCCGGCACAACCGTAATGTTGAAATCATAGTTCGTTTGCTCTGACATGGAAGCATTGGCAATCGTAAAGCCATTCGCGCCACGGCTACCCATCTGCTCCATGCGCTGTTCCACCGGGTAGTTTTCAAACACGATAATATGGTTTACCAAGTCCTGTTTCTGCTCGGTCAGGGCCTGAATGTCATACAACGGATAGGTTTCATAGGCACGGGAAGCCAGTGCCTGCTCCTGGATCTGCTTCATCAGCCCAGCAAATGTCATATCTTTCTCACTGTGAATCCGTACAGGAACCGTATTAATGAACAACCCAATCATTTTGTCTATGCCCGGAATATCGGCTGATCTGCCAGATACGACACTGCCAAATACCACATCCCGGCTGTTGTTATACCGCTGCAGCACAACGCCCCACGCTGCTTGCAAAAGTGTGTTGACCGTCACTTGCTTCTGCTTAACCAGCTTGTTCATCCGCTCCGTCACTTCACGGCCCAGTGTAAACGAAAGCTTGTCCGCTTCATATGCTTTAGCGTGACCGTCCAGCTGTTTGACCTGCGGCAATACCGTCTGCTGCTCAAAGCCCGCAAAATAATCACGCCAGAACCGTTCAGCCTCCGTCTTGTCCTGCCGATCCAGCCATTCAATATATTCGCTGTATGGTGTTACCGGGGCAAGCTCTGGCTTGCGGTCTTCGAGGATGGCAAAGTACGTATTAAATGCTTCCCCTACAACCAGGAACAAGCACCAGCCGTCCATCAAAATATGATGGAAGCTCCAAACAAAACGGTACAACTCCTCGCCTGTACGTAAAATAGACACCCGCATCAGCTCGCCTGAGCTGAAATGAAAGCCTTCGGCTTTGTCGCGCTCAGCAAAATCAGCAATGTATGCGTCCTGCTCTTCTTGTCCCATCAAGCGTATATCTTCAAAACGGAACCCGGCAGGTTTGTGGCGGTACACTACCTGTAAAGGCTGTTCATTCCAGCCGCTATAAAAATTCGTTCTGAATATTTGATGGCGCTCCACCAGTTGATTGAGGCTTTCGGCAAAAGCCTCCACTTGAAAGCTGCCTTGTAGATCAAATGTCGCCTGCTCAAAATATGCCCCGGATTGCGGCTCCATGAAGCCGTGGAACAGGATGCCTTTTTGCATGGGTGTTAACGAATAAATGTTTTCCAGTTCTCCCGCAGCAGCCGTCTGCTCTACAATATGATCCAGCTCTACAGCCGTCAGTCCTCGGAAGGACAAGTCGCTTGGGGTCAGCTCCGGCAGCTCTTTGCCCACACAGTGAGCCAATACCTCACGTAAACTCTCCTGAAGCAGATCAGCCAGCTTTTTGATTGATTTTTTCATGAACATTTTGTTGCTGTAGGTGATCGCCAGTTCCAGTGCACCGTCCGTGATCATACCGTTGATATCCAGCGCATACCGCTTGGTCAACGTGTCACTCATGGAAGCTCCGATGGAATAAGGTGACACGCGGAAAGCATTATTTTTCAAATCCTGATCAAATTGTCCAAGATAGTTAAAGCTGATTTCCGGCTCGGCAACAAAAGCTGCTTTCCCTTCTCCGTCAGCAAGATATCTCAAAATCCCGTATCCAATCCCTTTATGCGGCAAACGGCGCAGCCCTTCCTTGACGTTCTTGACACGCTGTCCCACATTCCGGTCCTCGCCCATATCCAGTACAACTGGGAATTGACTGGTAAACCAACCGACCGTGCGCGTAATATCCATATCCGGCAAAATGGCTTCCCGTCCATGACCCTCCAAGTTTACAAGCACCTGACGGATGCCTGCCCACTCCTGAATGGCGATGCCCAAAGCTGTCAGCAGCAGGTCGTTTGCTTCTGTATTGTAGGCCCGATGAGCTTGTTTCAAGAATTGTTCCGTTTCTTCGACCGTCCACGCTACGGTCAGTGTTCGATCATCCTGAAGCTGTCGCTTGGCCTGAGATTTATGAGTGTAATCCATAGGCAAGGATGCCAGACTCTTCCCTGCTTCCTCCACCTGCTCCCAATACGCACGTTCCTTCTCCAACGCGGTGCTGTTCGCATAAGCTGCCAGTTGATCTGCCCACAGGCGGAAAGAATCCGTCTTATTCGGCAAGCGAACAGACTCGCCCCGTAAAGCCTGCTCATAGCCGGATGCCAGATCCTCCAGCAAAATACGCCATGATACGCTGTCGACCACCAAATGGTGGATTGTCACCAACAAATGGTCTCCATCAGTACAACGGAACAGAGCGAGCTTTACCAGCGGTCCTTCAGACAAGTTTATGTTGTTTTGAATTTCAGTTGCTTTCGTTTCAATCTTCGTGCTCAGGGTGACTTCATCCGTCAAATCCCTAAAGTCCAGCACGTCCAGATGATACAGCTCGCCTTCCTGTATTCCGCGATTCCACGCTTGGTAGCCTTGCTCGGTCTTCCTGAACACCATCCGCAGTGCATCGTGGTGCTCCGTCAACTGGATTAACGCTTGATGCAAAGCAGCTTCGTCAAAGCCCTGCTCCCGGTGCAGCATAACCGCCTGATTAAAATGATGCGCGTCCACTTGCTCCTGTTCAAAGAACCAATGATGGATCGGAAGCAATGCCGTTTCCCCGCTCACTTCTCCCTGATCTGCCATACGACTTGTCATAAGTGGTGCCAATGCTGCGATGGTTGGACACCGAAGCAGATCCTTCATATCCAGCTTGTAGCCTGCCTGGAACGCACGGGATACGATTTGAATCGCCTTGATGGAATCGCCGCCCAGATCAAAGAAATTGTCCAAAATACCGACGGTTGGCACGCCCAGGACGGACTGCCAGATCGTTGCGAGTGCCTGTTCCCGCGCAGTATGGGGCGCTTCATAATCCGCTCCGCTTTGCTGACTGCCTTCCGGTGCTGGCAGGGACTTGCGGTCGATTTTACCGTTCGGTGTCAACGGCATCTGCTCCAACTGAATGAAATACGACGGCACCATATAGCTTGGTAGCTCCCGCCCCAGCTCACTTCTCAGTTTACTGGCTTCCATTGCTTGACTGGCCACATAGTATGCCACCATTTGTTTTTGGCCCGTTGTTTCGTCCACACGAGCCACGACGGACGCTTCTCGTACCGACTCCACCTGCAATAGCTGCGATTCGATCTCGCCCAGTTCGATCCGGTAGCCCCGGATTTTCACCTGGTGATCCATCCGTCCCAAATATTCAATGTTGCCGTCCAGTGTCCATCTCGCCAAATCGCCTGTACGGTACATCCGTTCATAACCTGCTTTATCTCCGGCAAACGGATTATTTACAAATTTCTCTGCCGTCAGATCTTCCAGATTCCAATACCCACGGGCCAAGCCTTCCCCTGCTATACATAACTCGCCCGGCACACCGACTGGCTGCAATTCCCCACTCGCATTGATGATATATATTTGGGTATTCGCGATGGGACGTCCTATATTAATTTCTTGAGCATGAGTCAGTTCCTGTACGGTCGACCAAACCGTCGTTTCTGTAGGTCCATACATGTTATAAATACGGGGGCCATTTATTTCTTGCAGTGCTGCGAGCAGCTTGGAAGGAAGGGCTTCACCTCCCACCATGATTTCCTTTACGCCCCGCAGCGCGCGGGAACCAGCTTCATGATCCAGCAGCATCTGCAGCCGGGATGGTGTCATTTGCAACATCTCAATAGAATGATGGGTAATCAACTCACCAAGCGCCTGAGGATCCACTTGATGCTGGTGATCGCCAAGCACAACCGTCATTCCAGCCAATAGCGGTAAGATAGTTTCCAAGACGAAAATATCGAATGAAATGGTCGTGAGTGACAAAATGGTTTTACCAGCTTCAAAGTCAATGATTTCACGCATCCCGGTAATAAAGTTGAGTACCGAACGATGCTGGAGCATAACTCCTTTCGGATTACCAGTCGATCCAGAGGTATAGATGACGTAAGCCAAATGCTCTGGGTGAGAAATCACCTCCAGGTTGCAGCTGTCTCCCTGATACAATTCTGCATCCTCAAGAAACATGGTATTGGCCTGACAATGGTGCTCTTCTGCCAAATCACGACTGGTCAGAAGCACTGCAGCCTTGCTGTCTTCCAGCATGTATTCAATACGAGATGACGGAAATTCGGGATCAATCGGCACATAAGCACCGCCTGCTTTTAGAACAGCCAGCAGGCCTACGATCATTTCCACTGAGCGCTGCATCATCAGGCCGACCAGCTTGTCAGGTCCTACTCCCTGTGCTTGAAGCATTCGTGCCAATGAATTCGACCGTTCATTCAGTTCCCGATAAGTCAGACTCTGACTTCCAAACATAACCGCTGTCTGATCTGGTGTACATTCTGCCTGTTTCTCGAATAGCTCATGAATCCCCACATCGTCTGGAAAGGGAACTGTGGTCGCATTAAATACATTCATAATTTGTGCCCGCTCTTTGTCACTCATCAGTGACAACTCCTGAATCCGCTGCTGTGGCCCTTTCACCATATGCTCTACCACACTCAAAAATTGGTGAATCATTCGGGCGATTTCCTGCTCGCTGAACAGCTCGGTCCGATAATCCAGTTGCAATACAAGTTTATCGTCATCCAGCATGTCAATCATGGCAATATCAAAGTCACTCACCGTATCTCCGCAGAAATCGGTATGCACCTGCTGAACAGCTTCATCAAAACGAGAGAAGCTCAGCGTACGGTACTGAATGGTAACGCCAAACAGGCGGCCAATATCCGTGCCGCTTTGTTGTTCACGCAAATCCTGTATGATTTTGTTATACGGATAACGCTGATGCCGCAAAATGGACGACTGCTCCTTGCCAACACCCTGTAGGAAAGTAAGCAGCTCGGATTCCGGCTCAACTTGCAAACGTGTAGCCACAGTGCTAACGAACATGCCCATTGTATTTTTTTCCTTCTTCAACGTACGGTTAGCATACAATGTACCAACCGTTAAATCTTGTTCACCTGTCGTTTTATGTAAATAAATATACAGAGCAGCCAGAAAAAATGTAAAAATACTGATGTTATGCGCCTCGCAAAAAGCCGTGACACCACGATATAATTCGTGCTCCAGTGTATAGGTCTCCCGGCGTGCAGCCGTGCTTACTGTGAGCGGATTGTACGATTTTAAACCTGTAACCTCCGGCAAATTGGCAAATTTCTCCGTCCAGTACATCTTATCCTTTTGATAGCGTTCTGATTGCTCATAGCTTTGCTCTGTCTGAATAAAATCGAGATATGAGTTCGCTGGGACCGGCGCATCTGAACCTGTACCATGCACAATATTCATATAATTTCCCGTAATTTCATTAATGGCCTGCTCCATGGTAACGCCGTCAGAAATAATATGATGCATCTTGAAACTAAACCAGGTATCTTCTGCCCCCAGCTGCAAAATAACAAACCGATACAGCTGCGAATCCAGTAAGGGGAACGGCTGTGCGTTATGATGGCTCACCCATAGCTCAGCTTCCTCCTGGGTTACCTGAAGGGTTTCTATGCTTTGAGTAGCAAACGGCTCAACATATTGATAGGGAATGCCGTCCCGAACCGTGATTTTGATACGAAAAGAATCATTTCGTGCAATAACCCGGTTCATTGCCTGCTGCAATGCATCTATGCGAACCGTTCCCTTGATTTTAACAGTAGTAATAATCGTAGACGTGTTGCGATTGGGATACACAAGCTCCGTGTACCAAATACGTTGCTGTGGCTGGCTTAATGCAAACAATTGAACATCGTGCTGAGTCATACGTCCCTCTCCTCGCAAAATAGATATGTGTAAAAGTAACTCTGCTAAAATGACCGCCCTTGGCAAGAAACGGTCATGCGATCCTTTTTTCCGGCATTGAATTACCAATGGAAGTCGGCAAAAGCGACCACTCCTGATATACCATTGAGATCTGAGTTCGCATACTTGTTGTAGCAGTTTGATGATCGTGCTTTTGCCGCCACGGCACGCGACGACAATCGTTACCGTTTCTCCTTCTCCTATCTGAAAGCTGGTTTCCTTCAACCCCCCGGAGCTTCGAAGAGCTGATTTTAATCGAATAAGCACATCTTCTTTTTCATCGCTCACACTTTCGCAGTGCAAGCTTTTTTTAGTTGGGCGGTCATGGTGAAAAAACTCTGACTCTGGATGTATGAATATGTGCATGGAATGGGAACATTTTCGAATTATGCTGTGAGTGCAATCTTGGTGGTGGGTTGTAGAATGGTTGCCGCAATGTTAACAACGTAGTGTGTCGTGATGTGTGCTGTCTGAATCTTGGCTTGAGGGTATCGATGCTACGAGACGCATGAACTGCTGCAGCGTGATTAGGAGCGTAATTCTAGGCTGAAAGGAGCTAAAAATACTCACGACTGCGCTTATGACTTCCTGATTTTGTACATGGATGAATTACAGTACTTCTTCCGGTGTTCTCTGCATCAAACGAAGCTCTTTGGTGAAAGATTAATCTGAATAAAATTGGAGTTGTCTTTGAAATATGGAAGACGTGGGACGGATTTACCGGAAATTTTTTAAAAACCAAACAAGAGACGACCGAGTTGCCATACAAATTTCTCACATCCTCTTTCCGTCCACAATATAACAATAAATCCTTATATATCTTCTTTTCTCCCAATACTTTCTAGCTATTTTAAATATACAAACTTTAAAACCGATTAACATGGGACATAAGTTCTAATTTGATAGATTTCATAAAATTAATAAACAGCCCATATTATTCTATTATTTTTATATCTTTAAATGCAAGAATTCCACTTTTTTATTAAATTGAATACTAACTACGACAAGTTAATATGATTTAGAACAAAATTTTTGATTTTATAATCGATAAAATAAAAATGCTGTGTGCTTGCATGAAGTCCAAAACCCTTGTACCAAAACACATTTTACGTTACATATCATTAACACAAATATAACAAGCCGATCCTGACACCATCCGACAAATTTCAACTTTTTCAGCAATATTCTTTAACTACCTAAATTATGGGATTTATTTACTCAAGCTGAATTAATTCAAAATTAATAACTCTTCACTTTTTAAATAGATAGTGATTTTTTTAGATCTTTTGAACTAATTACCGAGCAAAATTTTCTTTAAATTTTCTCTCAGAATTTCGATTTAGGTTAAATATTCTCTCATTTGAGCTATAAACTTTATTTTTTTATTAATAGAAACGTTTGGATTTTTCATTAAAAGTTTAGATTTTCAGAAAATTTATAACTTTTGGACCATTTCTTTTGTGAAACTTATTGACCCAAAAACATAAAATAGCAAGTCTCCATGTGGCAAGAAACTTGCTATTTTTTAAGTTTTGACGAGTTAATCCTTTAATAATGAAGTGAAGATTGACACAGCAAAAGTACTGAACATATTTGTCGTTGAGATGATTACTTTATACAAATCGAATCGTTTTTGTGATGAGCGCATCACGACCGAGTAAACCTTCTGCGCTGTGATCAGAAGGGATAAAACCTGCATACGCGTGATTTTGTGGAAATCAACTATATGTATACAGGCAGCTGTACCCAGTATATTAATAATGGAAAATCGAACTAAAAAAAGACCACATTATCATAATGGATAAGGATGTGGTCCAAAAGATTGACTATATTGGTGAAGAAGACATTTTGATAAAGATTTTAGTGCATGATAAATTTTAGAAAGTTACATCTACATCCAAATGTCCTTTTTTTCTTAAAGTTAAGTGCACAGATTTTCATTAAAAAGCAGTCTTGTTCACAACCCCCGAAGCCCTTATATTGATCAGAACAATCGCTATATAGGATTAGCAAATAAATTATATACCCTCTCTGGGAAGGAATTAATGGAGACACCCATGATGAGGAATATGGAAGACTTGGATCCATAGGGTATTGAAGATTTAAGTAGTTCGTTTATTCTATTTTCCTAGCAATAATGACCAGTTAGGGTCATTGTATCGTTTATCCACTACTTCCCTTACCAGGGTAAGCTCCTCTGGAATTGGATCTAGCTTCATAATCCGGAATTCGTAAGGCTGCTTTGCCCTACGATCCCCCATACTGATATATCCCTCTCTCCAATGATCAGTCAGCGTATTTTCAAACGATGATCCCCCCACCGCACTTACGTCATACTGCTTACCTGCTGAATCATATGCTCTCCACTCCTCATGCATTATTTCATTATCCATCTTCCCGTAGAATGAGATGACAGTTTCCTATGCGCCTTTGTTGACTTGCGATTTCTCAAGTGAAGCCCTAACCAACTCCAGTCTATCATTCATTATTTTAAAAGTTTTGGGCTTAGTCAGCTCCGATGGTCTAAAGGAAATCTTATTTCCGTCCATTTCTGCAACCGAATATGCATCCAGAACAAAGCGGTATGGTTTATCCTCAGGCAGGTACTTGAAGGTATAACTCCAATGCATTTTTCCGTTTCCAATAACTCTACGATCAGATGTCATTAAGCTGTCCCTGTAATTCTTTTTTCTTGGATTCACCGAGTGAATCTCTTGCCCACCCGTAGTTTCGAAATGAAAGCTCAACATCTGCTTTTTCCATAAATCACCGGAGGATCTTGTCATTGCCGCATCATCAAGTTCCCTCTCCAGTTCGAAACGTACTCCTTGCACCATTCTCGTTAGTCTTTTTAATGTAATCGCCATTCCGTGCGGCGTTGTGTAACTACCTGCCAACTCCTCTATATTGTTCTGCTTGTTTGCCTCTTTCATATCAATATCAAAGCTAAAGTTCCAATTTCCTTTTATTAAGGTTTCGTTCCTTTGTCCAAGCGTTCCAATACTCCCTTCTATCGTGATCTTATCTGTTTTCAGCGGATCACTAAAGAAATCAACCATATAATAAAAATCACTCGTGTACCCCATATCGTGCATACTGCCCACTACGTTTCCTTTATCATCTTTGATCGTAATCTTATTCGCTTCGCCAATGGCCAGTTTGTGGCGATCATGCTTCCCATTTTCATCAAAAAGTTGAAGTGCAATTGTCACTCGGGTAGGATCAGCAACAGCTTCATTAATCACCAGCGTGTAACCTTTGTCCTTCACCTTAATATGAGGATGAATCACCAATCCCAATTCCTGTGCACGCATAAGTCCGATATCCGGGTTGTCCTTGGCAAATAAAGACCTGAATACTTCGGCAAATGTAGGAACGGTAAGGATAGAAACTGCACCCAGAACGAAAAAGAAAGCAACGGCCGCTGCTGCCCATCTCCATCTTTTAAGGAAGGATCTCTTTTTCATATTCTGATCAGAAAGTGATGAAAGGGCGTATCCCACCGCGTTCTCTACTGTATTAGGAATGACCAGATCTTGTGCTCTGGACTTTAGAAATTGTTTAAGAATAGGGTCAACCGGATCATGATAGTTCATACTTGGCTTCTCCCTCCCCAAGGGCTAACTCGGATAATTGCTGTCTGGCCCTAAATAAGCGTGATTTTACTGTCCCTTCGGATACATTAAGCACTTTGGATATCTCTTTGACCGATAAATCCTCAATATAAAAAAGCGTCACTGTAGTTTGAAGTTGTTCATCCAGTCCATCAATTACCTCAAACAGCTCGATTTGTTCATAATCACTCTTATATGATGACTTTCTTATATCATAAGGGACAGGGGATACTCTCTTCTTTTTCCTGATAATCCGATTACACTCGTTGATCAAAATCCGAATGATCCATGTTTTAAAATAAGCAGGCTCTTTCAGTCTATGTACATTTGAAAAAGCTTTGGCAATGGTCTCCTGTATAGCATCTGCACAATCTTCTTCGTTTTTAACGATTGATCTTGCTATTACATATAGACTTTGTTGGACAGCTCGTATAACATCCACAAAAGCTTCCTTGTCTCCTTGTGTTGCAAGCTCTGCTTTCTCTGTTAAATCCATGCAATGGTTCCCCCTTTCCTTTTAAAGTTTATCTATAAATTAGATCATCAAGGATTTGATTTGGTTCACAAGAAATTAAAAAAATTTCTCTTTTAAACAAAATGTATAAAATACGGTCCTATATAGAAACCGTTTAATATGGTAGATACCACTATCCTTTCCCACTACACAAAGCCGACTCTCGCTAATCTATACTCCTTCACATTGAGATTAGGGTTTCAATTAGTTATATTCATATAACTAACTCGAAGTTATCTAGCATGTATGAGGTTGTAAATATACTTGGTTGAATTATCAACTAGAGAAGTATGGATAAATGTATCTATTTAAGTGTATATAGCCCGAAATTTTTTTTATTTTATATGGACTAATATGTGAAACTACCGTAGTGGAATGAATCTCATATGTGATTTCGTAGAAGAAGATGGTGTTGGGGTTGTGTTACCGCTTTTTCATTCAAATATTTCACAGTAAGAATGCAAGCATTCTCTATAACGAATAGCCGCCAGTGCAAACCAAGTAGTTTGATTAGCGAGGTAAGTATGATATCGGCTATGCCAGCAACAAATCTACGCAAAATTGAAAGCCCAATATCCTTCCTCTTCCAAATCATCGTGTTTGATAAAATATCCAGCTCGTTCGTAGTCCCGTGGTGCAAAGAAACCGTTCTTCTAGTTCGTAGCGAGCCACACTATGAACTAGAAGAACGGTTTTTGTTGATTGTATACTGAATATTATGTGAAAGATTGCTTGTTACGAAATCAAACCACAACAGGAATAACGAACAGTGACAAAACTGATCCAATTAAAGACAGTATATGATAACTGGAGTGTGCCACAACCATACCAGATAGTGCTCCTCCAGATGCTCTTGATAATGCAATCAGTACATCCACTGTTCCTTGAGTTTTTGCACGAACATTGGATGGGGTTGCCTCGACAACCGCCGCAGTCCCACTAATCAAACCAAAGTTCCAACCTAATCCCAGAAGAGCCAGCGCGAGAGTAAGTAAACCCATCGAATCACCAGGTACGAAGGCAGCCAACAAACCAGACAACATCAAGGTAAAGCCAGAAGCATAAGCCATAAAAAATGTATCCAAAATTATCAACGAGTACTCCTGTGATTACAGACGGTAAATACATAGAAGCCACGTGGATTCCAATAACAAGGCCGATTTTACTTAAATCATGACCATGATGTTGCATATGAACGGGAGCCATTGTCATGATCGCAATCATAACAATTTGTGTTAGCACTATAACTGAGGCACCGATCATAATTCCTTTTTTTTGAATCCTACCATGAGCGCTGCACCAGCAGAACCTAATGTAAAAAGGCCTGTGGGAACTCTCGAGAAACTGTCAATCCCTAGCATATCTTGTGCAAGTAACGACCTACGGGATGCCTGCAGCTAGGCCAGCTCCACCGCAAATTTGTGAAGCAACTACAACTTTCATTGTTCTGGCATGCAACTGAAGGTGCTTCAGCGGTGATTCCATATACTCCATAATTGAAGGTGGAATTTGTACAGATGTTTGCTTGTTTTCTGGAATCGTTTCTACCATTATTTTCTCCTAAATTACGAAAAGCCACTTTGTATACAGTTGAAACCCTATTCAGCTTCGAAGGAAACATGACCTTCAATTGTTATTTGAACATCTGCTTTTACTAGAAGTTGGCCAATTTGGCAATTTTCTTCGGCGTTTCGCATTAGAGTTTCTGCCATGCTAACATCTTGATTGGTTGCTTCTGATTTCTTTAAAACAATATGTGGACGATGAGTAATGCTCAATTGACCATTTGGAGCAGTGTTTCCTTCTGTATCCATGGATAATCCTAATACGGGAATACGATTTTGTTCCAACATATATGTCAAAGTCATTAGATAACAGGCTGCTGCAGAAGACATAAGAAGCTTTTTAGGTTCAACACCTTCCCCACTTCCTCCTTTTGAGACTGGGATAGCAATTTGAGTTTGGAAGTTTTCGCTTTTAATGATGCCATTGCCTTTTGCATTTCCGTACCAAACTGTATTCAAACTAAGTTTTTGATTTGCCATATTGATGTTCTCCTTTAAGTTTATATATACTACTCCTCAACATAGTAAACTGATCACTTGATCTGAACAGTTTTAATCTGATGATTGATTAAAATAAACCGACATAGCGAGACTGCAATGTCGGTTTACAATTTTTAAGTATTAGCTTTTATTTCTTCAAAAGAGTTAGTTCGCACAACAGGGTTTCTAGAATGTACTATAAATGCGGATTTCCGGTTCAGCTTGAAGCAAGTCTTTGAGTCCAACAACAACGTCATTCGTGAAAAGATCACTTTCTAGGTAGGCCTTAGCATCTGCCTCGCTAGTAAAGCCATGCAGAACCTGAACATCCTCGTCACGCACTAACAATTCTTTAGACACAGCACCAGAGATGCCTGAAAGAAAAGGCTCCTTATATGCTGTATAAACCTTTGTAGCCGCCTCGCGTTCTGGTGCGTTAATTTTTAATGTGATTTGAAGATATGCCTTTGCCATGATTTCGAACCTCCATTAATTAATGTGTCGATTATTAATAAATCAAATAATCAATCGATCAATTGAATTATATGTCATGCTTATTTCTTTCGTCAAGTAAACATTCCCTACCTAGACTTTGATTACATTTAAGAACATGATACAATTTGAGTATTTAATTGATTCATTTTTGTAATAAATGATTGAAGATAGTTGTAGTCGTATGATAACGCTAAAAAAGCTCAGAATAGAGGTTGACCATCATGAAAGAACCATTGAGTTCAGCAAATGTATTAAAAGAAGATCTGTATAAACAACTTGCAAGAATCGGAAAATGTCTGTCGAGTGACAAGCGACTGGAGATTTTAAATGTATTGTCCCAAAGTCCAAAAACTGTAGAGAAATTGGCGGCATGTACAGGTATGAATATGGCCAATGTATCACGTCATCTTCAAATTTTACTTGATGCAAAACTTGTTAAATTCGCTAAAAGAGGGACTTATGCCATTTACTCACTAGCAGATCCGGAGATTATTGATTTCATGGCATCCCTTTGGCGCATAAGCGAAAAACAACTTCCTGATATCGCAAAATTGAAAGAGGATTTTCTGAACAACCTTGACGGCATTCAAACCTTGACTATGGATGAGGTTATGGAGAAAGTGAATAACGATTCCATACTATTGGTGGATCTACGTTCTAAAGAAGACTTTGAAATGGGTCATATATCCGGAGCAATTTCAATGCCAATGACCGAGCTTGATACATTGATGCAAGAACTCCCCAAAGATGCAGAAGTCATCGCTTACTGTCAGGGACCACTTTGTGTATACTCCGCACTGGCAGTTCAAAAATTGCAACAAGAAGGTTATAAAGCGTACCGCATGGATGAAGGGATCAATGAATGGCAAGGACATTTTCTGCCCCACTAATCCTGCTTCCTATGTTTTAACTATAGATCTCCAAGCCATCACTTGGCTTGAGATCTTTTTTTATGAGCAAAATAGATGGAACGGTTTTGAATACAATACCTTGTCATAAAGATATTCAACATAGCAAAAACCACCTATCCATCTTTTAATGAATAAGTGGTTTTTCAACGGTAGATTCACATCTTAAACTTTTTTATTGAGTCAAAGTCGCCATGTAGTTTAAGACAAGCGAATCAAAATATCCTTTTTCACTTGAAGTTCTGGATAACAACTGGGCACCTTGTACAAATGCAATTAGGATCTTTGCTTGTTCCAAAGCAGCGTTAGAAAATGTAAATTCGCCAGCCGATTTGCCTTGATCAAGCACATTCTCAACCCATAGTGTGTTGGCGTCAAAAAATAAGTTTAACTCATCTCGAATTTCAATTGGAAAAGAGTTCAACTCAGCAGCCATCATTGAACATAAACAAAGCTTGGTATTGTTTTCCAAAGGTTCACGATATAACAAAAAAAAAGATTGTATCTTTTGTCGCCAACTCAGAGGTTGATCGTTAATTTGTTGAAGCTTGTCCATGAACTCTCGACGGTATCGATTCAGAACAGCTTGCACCAGATCCTGTTTAGACGGAAAGTGGTAATGTATACTTGCTTTCCGAATGCCTATCGCTTCAGCAATGTCAGCATAGCTAAAGCCATTGTATCCTCGCTCTTGAACCAAGGTGAGGCCTATGTCCATAATTTCTTGTACAGTGTTTTTCTTGATATTCATAAATGAAATCTACCATTCAGTAAGTATACTGTCAAGGTTTCCTCCTCCCCTTACAATAAAAGAAAAGGCTACTCACTTTTCGCGATCGGACCTAAGAATTATCAAAGAATCACCTCGACGGTCATGTATGACTAGGTTCGCTCCTTTTTCAAAAAACGTTATGCGCTAGTCTTTCCACTCCCTGTTCCTCTCCCTATTACAACCCCGAGTTGCTCTTCAACCAAAAATCGTTTAATTGTTGTAAACGAGCTGCAAGAGGTCCCAACTGAACAAATCTACCTTCACGGAACGACTCTCTTTGATCAATGAACATAATTATTGTAGGTACTGAGAAGATCAAAAATTTGCCTACAACCTCTTCTACATTACTTGTGTCAACATGAGCAAGTTTTATAGAAGGAAATTTAGTAAGCAAATCTTTTAATTTGGGATAAACAGAGTGACATACATTGCAATTCTCCTGAGAAAAATACAACATACTTAGTCGGTTGTTTTGAATAAAAGCATCTATCTCTTCTATTGATAATAATTCTTTATTCATTTATTAAATTGTCCTTTCAGGTTGTTCTTTTATACCAAACCCTTTTTTCAATAAAATTCAATTTATAACCCCTTTCAATCGAATATTTTTCTTAGGATAAATGTTTGATGACTTCATTGACAACTCTTTCAGCTGATCGAAGGGCACCTTCAAGATGACCGCCTTGCCTATAAGCTGTTTCAGTTCCAGCAAAATAAATATTTTGCCTTGAGCCCTTTCCGTCGATGATAGGTCCGTAACTCGGATAATCAAGAAGTGGATCTGTATCTTCCTCTACGGCTGTATGTTCATCAAAAGACCAATCTTTAAATAAAGTCCCTTTTACATGTTTTGCTGCTGGACCGAAAAGTCGTGTCAATTGTTCCAACACAAGCTCAAGTAATTGTTCATTCCCCATATTCAAGCGAGCTTTTGCAGGAAGACCAAAGAAACCAAAAAGTGCGCCAGAACCTGTAGAAGGCGAGGCATCATGAATTTCCCTCAAAGGGCCAACCCAACTCGATACGAATCCAGAGAGACCTTGGTCACGCCAGAAGGGGGTGTCATAAACAGCAATAATCTTAGCTTGACTGGCCATCCAAGTTGGCTTATTCATTAAATTCGATTTTAGTTCAGCAGAAAGTTTGGGGAAGAACGTAATATTTCGTTCAACGATCCGTGGGGGTAGAGCAACTATAACCGAACTTGCATGAAAGTTCCCTGCATCAGTTTGAATCTTCACCCTGCTATCGTCCTCCTGATGAATAGAAGTTACTTTGGTATTCAGATAGATTGCTTCTGATGGTATTTGGGCAGCCAGTGCATCAATTAGAGACTGAACTCCGCCTATAAACCGAAGTGAATATTCCATCGCTTCTGCGGACAAATCATGTTGTTGCGGTGGTGTGTTTCTGGATCGTTCTACTAGCATTCTTCCTTCATTATACTGCTCAAACGTCTGCAAGCTGAGTTCCTCGACTAGTTGGTTCATTGCTATCTCATAACGAGGCCAGTACCACGTTGGCCCAAGATCGAATTTTCCAAGCTCAGGCTTACCCTCAACCTCTACACTCAAGCCTCTTCCTCCAATACGATTTCGTGCTTCCAAGATGAGGTATCTTATTCCATGTGTATTGAGCAAGGCAGCTGCACGAAGTCCACATAAACCTGCACCAACTATTATTACAGGGGCATCCCTATTCAATTGAGTTTCCATACTTTGCTCCTTTAGATAGATAAAAGTTCTTCTTTCGAAGGTCTAACTCTAATAGTGAATGAGAGAAGGGCTAATCTAATTAAGGCCAGCCCCAAAGAATTATCGAAGACGTGCAGTAACACCGCCATCCAAAGGCATGACTACACCAGTAATCCAAGATGCCGAATCACTAGCCAAAAACAAGATCACTTCTGCGACATCCTTCGTTGTGCCATTTCGTCCGATGGGGTGAAAGGCATTAAAACTTGGTAGTACTTCTGCCACTTGTTCTTCACTCATAAATGTATTGTAAATCGGAGTTTCGACGACAGCGGGAGCCACTGCATTCACTCGAATGTGATCCCCAGCCAATTCCACAGCTAAATTTCTGGTCAGTGCGTGTCTTCCTGCCATGGCTGCTGAATATGCAGACGATGGCGTCGATTCAACCGCTTGAATCGCCCACATTGATCCGGTATTCACAATCGCTCCCCCGCCTCTTTTTTTCATTTCCGGAATCACAGCTTGCGAAGGATAAAACGTCCCTTTAACGATGGTATCCAGATATGATTGCAGATCATCCGCAGTGTGGTCCATGAAAGGGGTTGGATTGAATTTTCCTGTGTTATTCACCAGTATATCTACTCCACCAAACGCTTCTACAGCAGCTTGGACCAGTTTTTTCGACGTTTCTGGCAAACTAATATCACCTGATACAACAATCACTTTTTTACCGGATGGGTCAATTTCCAAAGCGGTCTTCTTTAATACATCCTCTCGACGGCCATTTATGACTACGTTCGCTCCTTCTTCATAAAAACGTTGTGCTGTAGTCTTTCCAATTCCTGTTCCTCCGCCAGTTACAATCACTGTTTTGTTTTCAAATTCCATTTTAACATCTCCTTATTTTTTACCTACTAGTTGGTAGTTAATTGACAAAAATATTGATTTTTCTACATCGTTTAAAAATAATCGGCAACATGTTTAGAGTTGTTACCGATTATCTGATTCGTTAATTCATAAGTTTAAGGATTTTTGCCTCGAGAACATCTCTTTGGTTAATCCCAATCATTGTATCCATCAGTTTACCATCTTGGAACAAAAGCAACGCCGGAATGCTTCTAATTCCAAAACGCGTGGCTAACTCCGTCTGTTCATCCACATTAATAGTAGCAATAGTCGCTTTTTCCTTCAGATCATCGGCCAATTGATGAATGATAGGAAGTTGAATTTGACAAGGACCACACCAAGGTGCCCAAAAATCAACCAGGGTTATTCCAGACTGAATTTGGTTGTTGAAAGTCTGATTAGTTAATGCAGTTGCACTCATAAGGATTCCCTCCAATATATATTCCAACCAATAAATTGTTCAATTGAATAATTGAATTATAAATTGAGCAATAATTACTGTCAAGTAAAGATTCAAGTTCATTTTTCTAATGTATAGGTTGTCCTCGCTTTATCTATGTTCATTTTTCCTTGGCGAGCTTTTATTGGCTTTGTTTTCAGCAGACATACTTAAAACTGCCCGAAACCGTGTTTTTGCTGCCATCATTTTTTCATACGCTTCGCTTGCCCGTTCTAAAGGAAAAACTTCAATTATAGGTCGGACATCAGTCAAGACGCTAAACCGGACCGCAGCTTCAATTTCTTTGGCTTTCCCAGTAAATGATCCCTTCACTGTATGGGGACCTTTCAAGAAATCCATAGCTGACAATTCTAAACGTTCTCTGGATCCAGCTACGATAATAAGCTCACCTTCTGTCGCTAGTCCATTAACCAAAGAAGATATCACTTCGGCGTTTGGCGCTGTGGCAAGAATGACTTTAGCTCCACCTAACGCTTTCAAAGCTTTAGCAGGATCCTCCTTTTCGGAATCGATGTAAAAATGTGCCCCGAGTTCTTTTGCTAGATTTTCTTTCTGCACTCCTCGGGATATAGCAACTGTCTGATATCCAGCTTTCTTGGCGTATTGCACAGCAAGATGGCCCAATCCACCAATGCCGGAAATGGCAACCAAGTCGCCTGGACGTGCAGAGCTGTTTCGCAGCGCACTAAATGTTGTTTCACCAGCACACATTAAAGGTGCTGCTTCTTCAGAAGAAACTTCATCGGGAATAAGAATCAGGGCTTCTTCAAAAGCGACCATATACTCCGCGTAACCACCATCCATAGTCAAGCCCGTTACATGATCGTCTCCACTATGATACCCCGTTCCTACACGTTGCCCGATCTCCCATTTTGTGAATTCATCTCCTAGTTGTTCAACTATTCCAATTACTTCATGACCGGGTATTCTTGGATACTCTGGGGCAGCTCCACTAATCGTGCTTGCGTCCCCACTACACACCCCTCATGCTTCAATCCGAAGAAGTACTTGCCCTTGGGCTGGAACAGGTATAGGGATTTCAACTAATTTCATCGGTTCACCTTTAGCAGGAACTTGAATTGCTTTCATATATTTCACCTCTTTATCCCCTGAGATTCAGTTTTCGAGCTTATTTTAGTATAAACAAGTACGTTTTATTATTCAATTAAAAAATTGAATAATAAAACACCAGGAAACATTACCGTTACATTGTTTACCGATAGGCTGCCTAATTGATTTCTTTCTCTACCGGGATACTAGTAAATCTTATTTAAGTGCTTTCAACTGTACAGGACAAGAACATTGTTCTTTTGATGCCAATCAATTTTTTATATATGCCTCACCGACTTTTGAAGTATCTTATATTCATCAGTTTGGTTACTCATGAGCATCATCGCCAGGTTTCCATGTAATAAATAATCCCTTTTAGGCTCAGATGTAGTTTTGGGTCGTCTTCTTCTAATTTAAAATCATTGAAGTTGTGTAGGAACTTCGTAATGATGGGAATCCGTATGATCTTCTGAAAAAATTTTTTTACCCCTGCTAAAACGTCCCTTTTGAGTTGAGGCAAATAAGTTTTCAGCATAAGCGCCATGTTTTTTTTTGTTACTGGCTTTGCTTCGGTATGGAAAGAAGTCTACAAGGTCTCGATTAAGAGAATTTTCGTTATAGATTATCAATAGTCGCCTCATCTGCATAGATGTTTATGAACTTCATAATTGGAACAAGCTTTTGTCCTTGACACGACACAAAAGCTTGTTCAATAAAACAAAAAAAGCCGCTATGTAGCGACTTTTTTTGCTTCAACGTTCTTGTCCCTAGACATTTGTCCAGTTTCATGTGTTCCTATCGTTTTTCCCCTAAAATTGTATTTTTCAGGATGCATGTTCAAACTGGCTGTTATATAAATCGGCATAGAATCCGCCTTTACCCAGCAATTCCTCATGATTACCCGTTTCGATAATGTTACCGTCCTTCATGACCAGAATCAGATCGGCGTTCTTAATCGTTGAGAGACGGTGGGCAATCACAAAAGAGGTTTTCCCTACAGTAAGTCGGTCCATCGCTTGTTGAATCAGCAACTCCGTACGCGTATCGACCGAACTTGTGGCCTCGTCCAATATGAGCATAGGCGCATCTTCAATCATGGCTCTTGCAATGGTAATCAATTGCTTTTGGCCAGCAGAGAGATTGGCTTTGTCGTCTAGTACTGTATCATAGCCCTGCGGCAGAGTTTTAAGGAAGCTGTGCAGACCCACTGCTCTACATGCGGCTTCTACCTGTTCATCGGTAACATGGTCTTGGGAAAAGACGATATTCTCACGAATCGTTCCTTCAAACAGCCATGTATCCTGCAGTACCATACAGAATAATTTATGAACATTCTCACGTGTTAATTGGCTGATCGGAGTTCCATCAATATAAATTTCCCCTCCGTTCAGCTCATAGAACCGCATGAGCAAATTCACGAGCGTCGTCTTACCAGCACCTGTCGGGCCAACAATGGCGACTTTCTGACCAGCTTCAGCTTTCATAGAGAAGTCTTTGATAATCATATGGTCTTCGTTATAACCGAAACGAACATGTTTGAATTCAACATCCCCTTTGGCGTTATCTAGCTTCATGGTCTTGTCACTTTCATCTTTCAATTCTTCTTCATCCAGAAATTCGAATACACGTTCACTGGCAGCAGCCGCCGATTGCAAATTGGTTGCAGCCTGCGCCAACTGTGACAAGGGCTGTGTAAATAGACGAATATACACCATAAAGGCCACAATAGTTCCGATCGTTATAACATGTTGGTTCACCAGCAAAGCGCCTACGATACAGACCGCTACATAACCGAAATTCCCGATGAACATCATAACCGGCATCATCAGGCCAGACATGAACTGGGATTTCCATGCATTTGTATACAAGCGGCCATTAATGCCATGGAACACTTCCTTGGCTGCTTTTTCTCCGTTATATACCTTGACTACGTTATGACCAGCATAGGTTTCTTCAATATGACCGTTGATCTGGCCAAGCTCCGCTTGCTGTGCTACAAAATATTTTTGTGAATGCTTCATAATTACGGTCATCAGTGAAAAACCAATCAGCGTAGCTACAATCCCGGTAATGGTCATGATCCAGTTCGTATACAGCATCATAATCAATGCACCCACAAAGGTTGCCAAGGCGCTGACAAGTGTGCCGAGACTGTTGTTTAATGTTTGTCCAATGGTATCGACATCGTTGGTTACACGGCTTAGCACATTACCATAGCTCGTAGCATCAAAATACTTCAAAGGCATATGATTAATTTTTCGGGACAGTTCTGTCCGCATCTTCTTTGTAAGGCGCTGTGACACGGTTACCGTAATGAATCCTTGGAAATAATTAAAGATAAGGCCGAGACCATACAAAACTACCAGTACAAGAACAATCTTCTGAATAGCATTTATATCAATCCCTGTTACAATTCCTTCCTGGATCAGGTTGGCAATATCGCTGAGCTTATCCGGACCAATCACATTGAAGACGGAACCGGCCAGTGCCAGCACCATAGAGAGGATAATCATAGGCGCATAGGTCTTGATGTAGGATAAGAGCTGGCGTAAGTTTTTTCTAAAATCATTCGCTTTTTTACCAGTCCCCATCCCCTCCGTAGGACCTCTACCCATGGGACCTTGCTGTTTCATTTTGATATGCTTACTGCCGACGGTGTGTTCATTCTTGTCCATGTACGAGTTCCTCCTTCGAAAGCTGCGAATAAGCGATTTCTTGATAGGTGCTGCAATTCGCCATCAGCTCTTCATGTGTGCCGTTTCCTACAATCTCGCCCTGGTCGAGAACAATAATCCGGTCAGTGTCCTTAATGGTGCCTATGCGCTGAGCCACAATGAGTGTCGTAGCATGGCCGGTTTCTTGTTTAAGCGCAGAGCGCAGGACCCGGTCTGTTCTGTAGTCGAGTGCCGAGAAGGAATCATCGAAGATGTAAATCTCTGGCTGACGGTAGATGGCACGCGCAATGGACAGACGCTGCTTTTGACCACCTGACACGTTCGCTCCACCTTGTGAAATCCGTCCTTGATATTGACCGTCCATTTTTTCGACAAACTCCGTACCCTGGGCAATCTCCACAGCGGCTTTGACGAGTTTCTCCGAAACTTCTGCTCTTCCGTTATCGCCATACGAAACGTTGGAAGCCACTGTACCGCTGAAAAGTACGGCTCTCTGTGGGACATACCCGATTTTGTTATGGAGTGTCTGCTGCTTATAGTTTCTGACATTCACGCCATCCACAAGTACCTCACCCTCAGTCACATCGTAGAAACGGGAAATCAGATTGATCACACTGGTTTTGCCGCTGCCTGTTGCACCAATAAAGGCAACCGTCTCGCCCTGTTTTGCCGTAAAGCTAATGTTGCGAAGCACAGGCTCCTCGGCATCCGGATATTTGAAGCTGACATTACGAAATTCCACCTGACCCATAACGCCCTCTTCTCCAGCTGTCTCATGTCCGTCGATGATGCGAGATTCGGTATTCAATACCTCCATAATCCGTTTGGCAGAAATCGAAGCTCGAGGCATCAGGAAGAATATCATACTTACCATCATAAAGGCCATGACCACCTGCACCGCATATGAGGAGAATACGACCATATTAGAGAATAGCGTAACGCGGTCCGGCACGGCCGCTCCGTTAATCAGGTATGTGCCAATCCAATAGATCGAGACACTCAGACCCGACATAATAAAGGTCATCCCCGGACCAACCATTGCCATTAACCGGTTCGCAAACAGGTTTGTATTTGTCAATTCTGCATTGGCCTGTCCGAACTTCTCCTCCTGATACTGATCTGCATTATAAGCGCGCACCACCCGAAGCCCGGTCAGATGCTCACGTGTTACCCTGTTCAGATTATCGGTGAGACGTTGGATTTTTTGGAAACTCGGAAGAGCGAAAATAACAATGACACTCAGCATCAGGATCAGGACAGCCACAGCCACTCCTGTAGAGGCGGTCCACTGCCAGTTTTTATCCGCAATCTTTGCAATGGCCCACACGGCCAGAATCGGCGCCTTGATGATCACCTGCAGCCCCAGCGCAACCACCGTTTGAATTTGGGTAACATCGTTCGTGGAGCGGGTGATAAGGCTGGCTGTTGAAAAGCTGTTCATCTCTTCCATGGAAAAAGATAAGGCCTTGTCAAAGACCATCGCACGCAGACGCATGGCCAGCCCTGCCGCGACCTTTGCCGCAAAATAGCCGACAATAATAGATGCAATCATACTGCCGACAGCACATAACAGCATATAAATACCGGGAATTAACAGTTCCGACATCGGCGTTCCTGCGGTTTGCAGCTTGGTTGTAATTTCGGCCATATAATCAGGCAGCTTCAAATCCAGCCACACCTGCACAACGATGAAGGCCAAGCTGCAAAGCACGAACATCCATTCATTTTTCTTGAGATATTTGAATATCTTCAGCATTCTGTTCTTCTCCTTTATCTGAAAATCTTAGGTGTTTGGTACAATTAACGTATCCTGCATACGTCCTCTACATAGGAATTCAGCTTTTAGAGACAATAAGCTTGATGAGTCGGATAAACTCTTTGGCATCCTGTTCGTCCAGCTTTCGAAGAATTTTCTCGCTCCATGCGACTCCTTCGTTATACCTGTCCATCATAAATTGCTTGCCTGAATCCGTAATGAATACAATCACCTTACGTTTGTCATTAGCATCCGTACGTCGTACAACCAACCCTTTCTTCTCCAAACTTTTCAGTGCCGTTGCGATCCGTCCCGTACTGACGGACAAGTATTCGCTCAAATGGCCCGAAGTAACCCCATCCTGATGACTCAAAGCGATGAGAATCCCCATTTCACCACGAGAGAAATGCGCTCGTTCCTCTAACACCGGTTTGCGCGATTTGACGATACACTCGAATAGTTCTGTTGCTGACGCTTTATAGTCCATTGGCAGTACCACCTTCTGCATTTATCTTATACTGTAAGATAATAATGATATCCGGACATAAAGTCAATTCGGGAAAATATGTAATGGTTGAAGTTTCATGACCACTCACGACCTGAATGCGAAGAGGAATACTTCATTGCAACTTGACACAAAAAACTGCACCTCCAAAGTTAGATCGCGTCTAAAAATTGGGGTGCAGTTCACTCTGATGTTTATCATGTTCTGATGATCTAGATTAAAGTAAAGTAATCATCAGCACATTCATGCCCTCTGGACTTATCATACACAATGCGTGCAATCGCATCATGCTGATGAATGGACTCTTCATTATTGCAGTCCACCTTGAATTTACTTACCCAATGCTTTTCATACAAATCAGCAGCCACCAACCGCACTACGTCTTCAACAAATCGAGGATTCTCGTACGCACGTTCTGTAACCTGTTTCTCGTCAGGCCTTTTAATACGGGATGAAGGCAACTGCTTGCATTGGATTCAGCGGCATCCAACAGATTTTCCTTCCAATCACTTGGCAATAATTCTCCAGGGTTGCCCTGTACCTGAATTCGCAGCATACCACGCTGATTGTGTGCACTATATTCACTTATTTCTTTAGAACAAGGACATAACGTTGTGATTTCTGTTGATTCATCTGTTCGGCAATTCGCTGCGTCAGTCTAAGTAAATCTGTAATTTGGTCACTCAGTCCCTCATTGCGACTATACTGAAGCTGTTCTGCCAATCTGCTCATATTAATGCCTTTAAATTCCCGCTCCAGTGAGGTAGTCAGTCGAAAATTGCCAATGCTGGACACCTTTACAGGACTTTTTACCGAAATAACATCGATAGGATACTTCAAATTTTCGATGCCTACTTGCTGTAACTCAAACAGAAAATCATTTTTGCTATTTTGCAAATCTTGCATCTCTTCTTTGAGAACAGGTTTGTCTCCCTGAATTGGATCAACTGAACCGAATAGCCGAAGCCTTTCAGCCTTGTCAGGCAGTACAAATGAATGTGTCACACTCTTACTCACGTTATCCTGCTCCTTGTCAGACGCCTCCGTCGGCAACCGCACATTCGCTAAATCGTGCTCTGAACCAGTCCTCATCCAAATCTTTTCCAATTACAACGATGCGGCTTGTTCTGTCTTCATCCACATTCCATTCCCTGTCAGTATCCACCCCAAATATCATGTGAACTCCCTGAAATACGACCCTTTTATTTGTTTTCTGTACATTAAGAATTCCTTTGTATCGATACGTATCAGCTGAATGCTCCACCAACCAATCGTTTATAAACTTATTCACTTTATCTAGATCCAAAGGTCTCGTTTCAGTGAGAATAATGGAGAAAATATCGTCATCATGATGATGGTGATGATGTTCTTCCAGAAGATGTGGATCGACTTCGAGTTTGTGATCAAGATCAAATGTATTAACTCCAAAAATCTGATCCAAATCAATTAAGGATTGATGTGTATGCGTCAATCGGGCATGTGAGTTCATCTTTTTCAACCGGGATTCCAAACGAGCAATATCTTCCTTTTCGACAAGATCTATTTTGTTTAATAATATGAAATCGGCAAAAGCGACTTGTTCCTTTGCCTCATGTCCGTTATCAAGATGATGTTCAGCATGTTTAGCGTCTACTACGGTTATAACAGCATCAATTTTGAAAAAGTTTGAAATCAGTGGCTCCGCAAGAAAAGTCTGAATGACCGGTCCCGGATCAGCCAAACCCGTAGTTTCAACAACAATCCGATCATATTCGACAGGTGTAAGAGTCTCTGCAAATTTGCGATGCAACAAACTTTTCATGATATCCACCAGATCACTTCGTACTGTGCAGCAGATGCAGCCATTGTTCATTTCAATAATTTCTTCGCCAGATTCCACAATTAGTTCATTATCGATGCCCACTTCTCCAAATTCATTCACAATAACAGCGATTTTATAACCATGATCTGCCTTCAATATATGATTAAGCAGCGTCGTTTTACCAGCTCCTAAAAATCCCGTAATTATCGTTACCGGAATGCGTGGATCTTGTTCCGTTTCCATGTAAGTCCCCCCCTTAAGGTCCTAATTCTAAACTGTACATTCCTTGCAAACTCCCAATCAGACTTTTCACATGTTTATTCCATGCTCAAACCCCTTCAATGTAGATTTTTTATACATCTTCTATGAAGCAGGCCATGAGAAATCCCCCCACAGAGGTTAGCAGTTGTCTGCTCGTGAGCTGTGCGGCGAATGTTCCCCATTTCCTTATGCACGGTAGGTAATGCAACAAGACATGCGGTCAAAATAGCAATTGCTTCATCTTGGACTTCTGTTCTGTTCACCAACTCGACTTGGTAACACCAGGAATTTGTCCTTTATGAGCCAGTTCACGGAAAACAATCCGTGATACTTTAAACTTACGCAAATATCCTCTCGAGCGCCCCGTCAGTTCACAACGGTTTTTCAGTCTAGTAGGGGATGCATTACGTGGTAACTTCTGCAATGCTTCATAGTCCCCTCTTTCTTTCAGCTGACGGCGCAGCTCTGCATATTTGGCTACGGTCTCCTGACGTTTCTTCTCACGTACTACTTTTGATTTTTTAGCCATTGATTTTTCTAGCTCCTTTTAGTGATTAGATTAAATGCATGTCGGATCGGAACGCTTCATAAATAAGCTCATACGTCCAATTGAAATCCGCCCTTCGACAAAAGCCGTAATATAACCCGGCAGCCGAATTGTTTCAATCGTGGTTGCGAGCATAAAGGATAACGGTGGAATCAAGGTCTCTTCACTATCAATGGAAGCAGGCTGAATCTGTTCCTCTGTCAGCGGAGATACGGTCATCCTTTTTTGCCTGATCAGCGTTCGCAGCGTGCGGTCAGATAAAATCACTTCATGCACTCCTTCTAGAATAAGTTTCACAGATCAAGATATGGGGTGTCGTTTCTCATGAACCTTTTTTACATCATTGTATTCACCCTGCATGATTGTAGGATGAATTATTTTAATAGTAATAATTACGATTAACAAAAACTATAATCCTGTTTTGTCCACATGTCAATACAACATGTCGTTTATAAATCTACTTCCCACATTTGTTTCACATAGCATATACATAAATACATATGAGACCCAATCAAAAATTGGCGCCATATGACAATACCCAGTGAGTACCCAAATCAGCTAATAGGCGTCTGGGTATTTTTGAATTTTTCTCTTTCTATACCTTCATACGAGGATTATACTCCGACAGTGCATTTTCTATGTTTTCAAAATTAAGTGCTCGGTTCTCTATAATCGCTTTTCGTTTTGCTTTTAACATAATCTGCTCAATATCAGCAAAGCTGCATCCGGCAAGCAAATCTGCAGCCTGTCCAGCAAGGCTCTCCCCGATCAGCAGTTCAATGTATTGAATCCGATCCGCATGCGTTGGCAATGTATACGTCATTTTCGTGTCAAAACGGCGCCATATCGCTGTATCCAGTTCTTCCTCAAGGTTGGTGGCTGCGACAAAAACACTCTCTCCGCCGAACTCGTCTAGACATTGTAGCAGCGTGTTCACCACTCGTGCCATCTCTTTCACCTCATCATTTGAATCCCTCATACGCCCCAGAGCATCAAATTCATCAAGAAACAGAACACAAGGCGTCCCATTTGCATAGTCAAAGATCTTGCGCACATTGCTCGCTGTTTCCCCCAAATGACTATGGATAATCGCGTCAAGCCTCACTAATATAAGCGGCAGATCCAAGCGCTGCGCCAAATAAAAAGCCGTTAGTGTTTTTCCAGTTCCTGGTGGACCAAACATTACGATCTTGTTAGGCATGGGCACATCCTGCTCCTCAAACTTTTCTTTCATTCCCAAAATCGTAATAAACTCATCCACAATTGTCTGGTTTTTCTCGGCTAGTACGATTCGTTTGACCTTGCGGGCGCACTCCTTTGGTGTATATACGGTCGCCATATCAATGCCTTTGGCACGCGGGAGCCGCACAGCAGCATTGCTTTTGCTTTTATTGTTCACGGTCTTTACCTGCCTCTTTAAATAGTAATATTTACGATTAGAAGTGTATCAAAATCAGGTTATGATTTCCACCAAACAGCTCAAATAGTTTGCTGGCATGTTTATCCTTTCATTATCTAGAATGTTTTTTCTATTATTCAATAAAAAAAAAACCAGCCAAGTGACTAGGTACCATCTATTTCGTACTCATGGGAGAGTAAATTATAAGTGTGATGTACATCTCCAGAGAAGACCACTGCTTCTCTCTCCAGAAGTCCATAGACTTTGTCTTCACGCATTTATTTTCTCAAGTATGCTGGTATCTAAAATTATCTCGACACCAAACCTCAGGGAAATCGCCCTTCAAATAAGATCAAAACGGAATAATGGCCTTTTAACTTTGGACAAGAATACTGGCTTCATCAATGGTTTGTTTTACAATTGAAGCAGCAGGTTGGTCGTTGGCTAACCGAAGCCCCTGGCCAGCCCAAAGTGACATATACTCGGGGTTGTTTGCTTTTGCAGCCGCCTGACGAATGTCCCGGGTCATCGCGTTTTGAATAGGGTAAGCAGGGATTGTACCGGAGTACTGATGCATGTCAATCATAAATTTTGTTTGAATGCCTCTTGCAGCTTTGCCGGAGTAAGCACGTGTAATTTGAGTGGAGTCTTCATTTGTCGAGAGGATTTTCTGCTTGTACTTTTCGTGGGCACCGCTCTCAGGACAGGCTAAAAACGCAGTGCCCATCTGTACTGCAGAAGCTCCTAATAAAAGGCTTGCTGCAAGTCCCCGCCCATCCATGATTCCCCCCGCTGCGATGACCGGGATCGACACATGGTCAACGACCTGCGGAACAATAGCCATGGTGCCTATCAAAGCATCATGGGAGGCGTCTTTCAGAAAGGTCCCTCTATGCCCGCCTGCTTCGCTCCCCTGAGCCACAATAGCATCTACACCCCCTGCTTCCAATTGCTTGGCTTCATCAACGGTTGTTGCAGTTCCAATGACGAATATTCCATGCTGTTTCATGGTTTGAATCACGTTTGGAGATGGTATGCCAAACGTGAAACTAAATATGGGCACACGTTCCTCCAATAATACCTGTACCTGTTCCTCAAATGATTCTGCAGACTTCAAAATCAATGGATTTTGAGCAGTGCCAAGTTCGATACGATATTTATTGAGATAATCTGTCATCCGGTAGATAGCTTCTTCCGACTCTTCAAATTGCTCAGGCACAAACAAGTTTACTCCGAATGGGTGATCCGTTTGTTGCTTGATTTTTTGGATCTCGCTGCGGAGTTGTTCCGGCGTTAAGTATCCGCCTCCTAGGTTGCCTAGCCCACCAGCGTTTGAAACAGCCGCTACTAATTCAGACGTCGAAACGCCACCTGCCATCGGCGCTTGAAAAATCGGGTATCGAATTTTTAGAGTACGCGTCAATTCAGTCTCAAACACTTTTAAATCCTCCTTTTAGTTAAAAATTTGAATATCTATTGGTAGTTCAACAAGCAACAAAGTGGCAAGAAGACGCGATAGGCTGCTCTCCTTATTTTCAACAATTTTTTATACATGTTGTCTAGGCAAAAATGAAGCACTATTGCCGATTAAATAATACTCGAGTTTCATTCAAAATCAACTATACAACTTATGTTGTTTACAATAAAGAGGTTGGTTAAAGAGGAGGCGCTTATGACCAGACGGACTATTGTCTTGGAGTAATATATCTTTCAAGTACCAAAATAAAAAACTGGCGCCGACGGAATATCGACACCAGTTTTTGCCGCACAGCTTTTCCCAATATAGTGGCTTGACTAAGGAAATGCTGAATGAGATTCAACCGATTGAATAAACGATGTTAGATTGATGCTTTTAGGCAAATTACTGATCAGTGCTATTCAATAGATTCAAGCTTCCATTGTTGATTATAATTGGATGTATACCGCCATTGCTGGATAGGAACTCCCTCTGCAGTTGATAGGCCTGTGACATCAGCTGGCTTATTGGAAATTACAGGAGTGATGCGATAGTAACCATCTCCTGTAGAGATAAAAGCAAATTTTTGTTGATCTTGGTCAGTACTAGCAGCCAGTTGGAATTTAGCGCCATGATCCAGAGAGCCATTTGTTACCTCGAGTGAACGTCCACTCTGCACATTCTTGATACTGTATTGACCGCCACCTAGATGCGTAACACTCCATTGCTGATTTTCTTTACCTGCATAGGTTGATTTAATTACATTTGCACCTTCTATCGTATTATCGGCTTCCATGACCTTGCCGTCCAAACGCACGTTGAAACGATAAATACCATTAGAAACATTTCCATCAGGAATGCTTGCTTTATCTCCGCTGCCAGCAGGCCGGGTGTAGAGAAGAGTTCCGAAACCAAGTTGGTCAAACGTTGATGGATATTTTAAATTCGGACCACCTTCGGTACCTTCCAGAGCCATTCGGGCAGCAATATTGGGTGCAGACAGACCTTTTCGATTGACATAGTGGTTATAAATCATTGCCCAGATGGGCCGCATTTCATTACGACTGGCAGGCGATATTCCGGATTGACTATTTATCGCGCCGTTTCTACCTGATCCCCATTCATAAGTTGTAAATGGCACAGCCTCGCCATTGTTGTACTTGGCAACATATTCAGCAGCACGCAGGAAACGATTGTCCGCCCATCCATAAAGGTCATCTCCCTGATTCCATGCCATTTCAGCAATTGTTGCCATTAAACCAACACCTAATTGAGTATGCGCTTGGTCCCTTCCGGACTCTTGCCATTGGGCAAGACCATCAGGATGAAGGAA
Organism: Paenibacillus polymyxa M1; assembly: GCF_000237325.1. Classification (NCBI taxonomy): domain Bacteria; kingdom Bacillati; phylum Bacillota; class Bacilli; order Caryophanales; family Paenibacillaceae; genus Paenibacillus; species Paenibacillus polymyxa. The sequence continues at coordinate 2,710,696 of NC_017542.1, read as the reverse complement.
TGGAATCGCATTATAAATGGACCCATTTCCTGCACCATTTTTAAAATATTCAACACCGATATCATAAATATCCTGGCGGTCACAGAATATTCCGATTGCAATGGTGGCAGCCATATTGCTTAGATCCCAGTTCGCCCAGTAATTCTGTATATATGAATCATTATGACTATTGCCATATTCATTGCCAATAAGGAATCTCTCGTTCAATGGTTTGTAAAATACGGTAAGAAGCATGTCCTGCATTTGTTCCACATTAAACCCCGGATAATCTCTCATAAGTTCTGCTGCATTAGCCAACTCATATCCATAAATTCCCGCCGCTAAGTAGCGATCAGCATTAATAGGCCAGGATGAGCAAATCCAGTGGATGCTGCAGCTTTAGGCAATGTTTTCTCAGTGAATCCAAACGTACTTATTACTAGGCAAAAAACAATGGATACTAATAGTATTCTTTTCAACATTTATATTCCCCTTATATTAGTGTGTTTAAAATAAACCCTCCGCTATTTTATCCTCGATCCCTCCTTTATGTAATTCTCCTTTGAGTTGGTATATATACCTGTTTTTTCTGCGCTATTATGTTTATCGGTACTTCGATGTTTGATAATAGTAATATCTTAAAAAATAGTTCTTTTGAACTGTTAGCTGAAGAATTTGAAAGACAAAAGGTTGTTAACACAAAAAAGCCGCCAATTAGGCGACTTCTTGAACGATATACGGCAAACAATTAGGATTCTCCATACGAGAGAATACCAACCATTTTTTTATTACAAATTACATACTAATTGCTCGTATATTTTACCCAGTCATATTCGGCGTACACCGGATTTGCTCCATTATATGACCCTAACCAGCTATCTACTCCGGTACCATTCCATAAATTCATCATAATTTTGCCTGGCGTACTCGGAATATTCGTGGTTGCTGTATGTTTCAGAACCCCGTCAACGTACCATTTAATATATCCTGGCTGCCAATCGAAAGCATAGGTATGGAAGCTCGTTGAAGCATCAAAGCCAAGATTGATAATCTTCTCGTGCCCACCGACTCCATTGGTATAATAGTTAAACTGTACTTTTCTCGTGTCCTTTCCTAGATTGAAGCCCCCCGCACTGAGATATTATGCATAGAGTTGGCAAAATACTGTGAATATGATGCATACTCAGCATTGGCATACAAAGCGACCCCGTCAAACGGTGCACTGATCTTGCCTGCATAAGTGCCGCCAACGCCAAAGAATGTATACGGATTTTTTAGGAAATGACCTTTATAAGTGAAGGGACCCATCGGGTTGTAGCAAGATATTGTGCCGAGATCATTAGGCTGTTACGTTAAAATTCTTGTGCTGCCAATATGGCTTGGCGGATTGCTTGCTCCTTTATGCTCTGTGCTTGGTCTGGCTGTTCACTGATACCTTCAACAAAAATAGCCTGCACATCATCAATACCCAGCAAATTCATGATAGCTTTTATATAACTGTGGCAGTACTCGACATCTTTAAACTTCCCGTGGGAGAGAACCGTACCGGAAGCCTGAATGTGCATTACTTTTTTGCCTTGCTGAGTCCCCGTCAAACCAGACAAACCACGTAGCCCATTTTCGGATCGCTTAATGGTTTTTCCTGTAACCGTAACTGCGTCAATGTACGTTTTCAGAACCGACGGAAAAGATAAGTTCCATACCGGATTGACTATGACGATTTTATCCGCCACCATGAATTGATCGACTATCTCGCACATCCGTTCCGCTTTGATCCTAGACTCCTCGCTCAATTCATCGAAGGAAGGACCACTTAGGGGTTGCCCCCAACGTCTTAGAAGATCAGCGTCGATTTGCGGAAGATCCATGCGGTACAGGTCTAAATGAATAACTTCATCGCCTGGGTTAGCCTCCTGGTAGGCTTCGATAAACTGTTTACCGACCGATAAGCTGTAAGTACCGTCTTTGAAAGGATGAGCGGTTATGTATAATACAGTTGCCATGATAAATTCACTCCTTGTTATAGTCGAAATATTTCAATATTTAATGCCGGAATGTCGCCTGCAAGCCAGCACGCAACAGCCCCACGTCCTCGCACAAATTCCAAGGTTTATCGTTGTAATGATATCATTTACAACGACTTCAAAAAGAACGATCTTGCCTCTTCCGCTTGCGGGTAGCTAGCAAGGAAACAATGTGACCTCCATTGAATAGATGCCATTTTTTTTCATTAATGACTGCCATTCGTTGAAACAATTATAGTTACAGGTTAAAACAAATGTCAAGTGAGGCTTTGTAATTTGATCACCATTTTTTCACTTTTATTCTTCATAGTCATTCATAAGCAGCATCCCGCAGGAGCCGACAGACGCACACGATCCAAAACAGCCGTACGGCTCCAAATTCCTTAATTTCTTCTTCGGGAGTTCATCCTGCGAATACCCGTCCTTCGAAACGGATAACGAGTGCAGCTGGCAGGAGTATTCCTCAGAGATGTACAAGGCAACGCTCCCGGCCGGCTCATGGCTAGGATACTCAGTGCTGGAACAGCCATCACGCGAGATTCAGCAAAGTCTGAGATTTAGCTGTAAATATCTTGTCCCAGCACCCGATTTACAGCCTTGATAAAGGCAAGATAACCACCATCGGTATCGGTCCGATGAGGAAGAGCCAGAAGCATGGTCTCTTCAATCTGCTTATCGTCTAACTCATAGCTGTTTGTCAAGATTTCTCTGATCTCATCGACGGGTGTACCGAAAGCAAACTTCTGAGCTGCTCTATAGATATCATAGTTCTCATAGGTATCCCTCTGTATCACCTTCTGCATATCAATAAAATCATATATTTTTTTAACAGAAAACAACACCGCCAGCACAAGTAAGATCAGACCCGCAATTGTTAAAATTTCATTCATCCCGTCATACCTCTTTCCCTATCACTCAGTTGACAGTTTAGCCGATGAAATAGACGAACAAAGCAATGCCCATCTCTCATGCCAAACCTCCTTATCCTCTCTACTTCCGGGTTAAGCGTAACATTTTCACCATTAGTTTAGGATTAGGGTTTTCATACAGGTATAAAGATCACCTTAAGATTTTAGATGGCAGATAAAAAAGAGACCACGCTCAAAAGAGCATGATCTCTAATTACATTTGGATAATGTTTCCTAAGCATCATCTCCAACCTGAAGCATGCGGTAACCAACTCCGATATGCGTTTGAATAAACTTTGGCTGTGATGATGTTTTTTCTATTTTTTTTCTTAGCGTTGCCATAAACACACGCAGGGCAGGAATATCATAGCTATGACTACCCCAGATTTCATGCAGGATAAAATTATGAGTCAATACTTTGCCTACATGCTTGGCAAGCAGGCAAAGCAGTTTATATTCGCTTGGGGTCAGGTGAATTTCTTTTTCACCGATCCATACGCATCCTGCTGCATAATCAATTTTCAAATTTCCATTGATAAAACTGGAAGCATCCTTCAGGATCTTATCACCGTTAACTCGAATTCTTCGTAAACTGACTCGAAGTCTGGCCAGAAGTTCTTCTACACTGAAGGGCTTTGTTAGATAATCGTCCGCTCCGGCGTCCAGCGCATCTATTTTATCCCGATCTTCGCTGCGTGCGCTGACCACGATAATAGGCATATTCGACCATTCACGAAGCTTTTTTATGATATCTACACCATCCATATCCGGCAACCCCAAATCCAGAATCATTAGATCCGGCTGCCGGGATACTGCTTCCAAAATTGATGCTTCGCCTGTTTCAGCCGTATGGTATTTATAGCCCTGTGTCTCCAGCGTTGTCGTAATCAGCTTGCGGATGGGCTTATCATCCTCCACAACAAGAATAAAAGGTTTATTCATGAACATTCACCTCCTCAGCTTGCAGGGTAAAATAAAAAACCGCCCCTTTGGGGACATCGTTCTTAACACCAATGTTCCCGCCATGGGCATTCACAATCGATTTGCACAGAGAAAGTCCCAAGCCTAACCCACGACGTCCGTCCCCATGAATATTATCCGCCGTATAAAACATATCAAACAGTCTGTCCTTGACTTCTTCTGAAGAAATGCCAGGGCCATCATCTGAAATTTCTACTACGACCCTATGTCGCTCGCGTCTTGCAGAAATCGTGATATGGGAGCCATCTTGGGTATACTTGATTGCGTTATCAATCATATTGATCAAAACCTGCACAATGAGCCGGGAGTCCATTCGAGCCATCATCAATTCATCATCCAATTCCGTTTGAATGACATGCTTCACACTATTGCGATTCACATGAAGTAGAGCCTCCGAAATGACTTCCTCCATTAATTCTGCCTGAAAATTCAGATTCAGAGTACCATTTTCGATTCGACTAATGGAAAGTAAATTTTCTACCAAATTGATTAGCCACATGGAATCATCGTATATATCCGTATATAGACCCTTTTTCTGTTCATCGTTTAGTACCTCAGAATTCCCAAGAAGAATCCCCGCGTTGCCTGAAATGCTGGTAAGAGGAGTGCGCAAATCATGAGAAATGGACCGAAGCAGACTGGCACGGAGTTGTTCCTGCTGGATTTGCATGGAGATTTCTTGTTGTTTTTCGTTCAATTTTTCTTTTTCCAGCGCCAGCGCGCATTCTCCCAGCATAGCAAGCATTAGGCTATTATCAAAAACTTCTAATGGTTCTTCCTGGTCCATTACGATAGCTGCCACTGCAAGAACCTGATCTCCTCCACGCACCGCATGATATAGGCACTTAGCGCCAAAAAAAGTATCCGTCGTAGCTCCTGCACGCTTGTTGTTTTTATACACCCACTCTGCAACCGCACGTTCGTTGCCTCCTGTGTAGACCCCTGGATCACATGCAGATTCTTTCTTTGAAAAAACCTGCGGCGCCAACAGTGCCCCTTGGTGAACAGAATAAAAAATGACCGTTCTATCCAATAACTTTACCAGTTGATACGCCATTTCATTGATAATTCCCGGAGAATCTTTGGCCTGTTGCAATTTCCGGCTTGTTTCAAGAAGCACTTCGGTACGATAGGCTTTATGTGCGGATTGCCGTGCTTGCTCTCTTATCCGCATGGTCATTGTACTCGTCATGAAAGAAGCAGCCAGCATGACCAGAAAGGTGACCGGATAACCAGAATCATAAGCCTGTAGAGAATAATAAGGTTCGGTAAAGAAATAATTGAACACAAGCACACTCATAATCGAAGAAATGGCGCTATACATTCTGCCCTTGGTCACAATTGCATTTAACAGAACCCCTAGTATGTACACGGTAATAATGTTGGCTTCTCGGAATTCTAAATATTTGAACCACAAGCCAATGACTGTGCACACAGCCAAGATAGCAATAGTCTTGATAGTGTCAGCTAACGACAGGTTCGGGTATTTTGCGTAATAATTCATTTTTTTATAAAAGGAAGGAACAGTAGAAGGAATAATATAAATCTCAATGTTAGGAAGCAAGGTCGTTAATTTGTCCATGACATTGGATTTTGCAAGCCCTCTCTTCTTATAAGGGGAGCGTCCTAGGACAATTTTAGATACATGGCTTGTTTTTACATATTCGGCAATCTGCCCTGGAATATCGTCTCCATACATCGTTGCGATTTGTGCACCCATTTGCTCAGCCAGTCTAAGGTTTTCCCTTAACTCCGATTTATTTTTTGTTGTCAATTCTCTCGCTTCCTGTGTTTCCACAAACAGCGCTGTGAAATGACCATGAAAAGCTGCCGCCATTCTCGCTGCTGTTCGAATTACTTTCTTATTGGAATCTGCCGAAGACAAACAAACCAGAATATGTTCTTTTGTATTACATTCATTTGTTTTCGTCTGATCACTGATTTGCAACGCGATTCGGTTTAACTGACTTGCTGTATTACGCAAAGCAATTTCACGTAGAGCCGTCAGCTTCTCCTTGGTAAATAAATGAGCTTGTATATTCTCATTCTCACGATAAATCTTTCCCCTATAGAAACGTTCTATTAAATCATCCGGTTCAATATCGACTAATTCCACCTGATCAGCACGGTTAAATACACTGTCCGGTATGCGTTCTTCAACGGAAATGCCAGTAATGGAGTAAACAATATCTGTTAGGCTTTCGATCTGCTGGATATCCATCGTCGTATATACATGAATTCCTGCACGAAGAAGCTCTTCTACATCCTGATATCTTTTTCTATGGCGGCATCCTGCCGCGTTGGCGTGGGCTAAATCGTCCAATAAAATAAGTTCAGGACTTCTCTGGAGTGCTTGGTCAACATCAAATTCCTTAGTAGAGGATTCTTCACTTGAAATTTTGATGTAAGGAAGTAGTTCAAGTCCTTCCAACAGCGCCGCAGTGTACGGCCGGGCATCATGTTCAACACACCCAACTACGATATCCATACCCTCTTTTTGCTCTTCGTAGGCGGCGTTAAGCATCGCACAGGTCTTCCCAACACCTGGTGCATATCCAATAAAAATTTTTAGCCTTCCTCTTCTTTTCCTTACCGACATGTCGGTAATTCGATTAAGTATGGACCCGGCATCGTTCTGTTTTGCTGCCATCCTGTGCCCACCCTCTATTAAATTCTCTCTCAATCCTTAGTATATCATGAGCAAAATCAGTACCGTATTATGAATTTGCCTACAGCATTAAGATTGCATTAAGATTCGATCTTATGTAATAACACTCAAAAAACCTCAAACTCTAAGTTATGTTTCAGCTTTCTTAGTGGAAAGGATAACCGCATAAAATAATATAAAAATCATTCTCTGGCTGGTTAAGTATAAATTTCAGATAATTTTCAGCTTTTTTCGAAAATAAAGTCATTTTTCCCTGTTTGCAAAAAAATATTCTCAAGGTGTATTAGCTCTGGTTATCGGACAGGCGGCGGTGCAAGCTGGACTGGTCTCTTTTTCTTGGCTCGATCATCAAAATGTCTTCTTTTTTATGGCGCCGTGATAGGACTTGAAAAAATAACTGGAGTCGTATTTAAAAAATGGATTTTTCCCCTTGCAGCACTTATTTATGGGCTTTCTTTTTTGTCGCCTAACTATACTCATCACATCGTAATCGGTCGGAAAATTGTACTTAATACTTGGTTTCCTATTTTTCAAATTTTCCTCCCTTTGTTGCTATTTGTGGTTATAGTTATCAAAAAAAGAAAACAAGCGAATAAACAGTCCTCTTCATAAAAAAAGGTTTAAACAACAAACTATGCCCCTAAACGCAGCCGGAGGCTTCTAGTTCCAAAACTTACTTTCTTGCTTTCAACATTACAAAAATTGACATTTCTAATGAAAATAAGTAGTATAAATAGAAAGATTTATACAAAAAAAAGTCCTTTCCTCATTCCCCTCTATTCAAATTCTTGATCCTACCTATCTTATTTTAAGGAGTGAAAATGCTATGCGCGCACGAACGTTAAAAGCGAGTACAAGGAATGTAATCGGTAGCTATTACAAATGGATCGCAGCTGGTATGATTGTAACTCTCACGGGATGCTCGCTTGCATCCGCCGCTCCTTCACCCTCACTCTCATCCTCAAGTAAAACTAGTGAACCTACCTCCTCCCTGGTTACATTTCAGTTGCAAGAGGCTACGATTGCTCAGATGCAGGACGCGATGAAGTCAGGAGCACTATCGAGTGTCGAGCTCACAGCCATGTACCTTAACCGGGTATATGCCTATGATTCTAGTGGCATTCGGCTGAATTCCATCCCTGTTCTGAATCCTGACGTACTAAAAGAAGCCGCTCAGGCTGATCAGCAAAGGGCTCAGGGGATTAATACCGGGCCTCTGCAAGGCATCCCCTACACGGTTAAAGACAGTTACAAGGTTAAGGGACTCACTGTTGCTTCTGGATCTCCGGCTTTCAAAAACCTGATGGCAAAAGATGATGCCTTTACAGTAGAGAAGATACGCAAATCCGGTGGGGTGCTCATTGGCAAAACCAATATGCCGCCAATGGCAGCTGGTGGAATGCAAAGAGGCGTTTATGGTCGTGCCGAAAGTCCGTACAATCCAGATTATTTGGCTGCAGCCTGGTACTCTGGCTCCTCTAACGGATCTGGCGTGTCAACAGCCGCCAACCTCGCTGCCTTCGGTATGGGGGAAGAAACGGTATCCTCTGGAAGATCACCAGCATCGAACAATGGTTTAATTGCCTACACCCCATCGCGGGGCCTAATCTCCATTCGGGGGAATTGGCCGCTCTTCCCTATACGGGATGTCGTCGTCCCACATACGAGGACTGTCGAGGACATGCTCCGCTTGCTTGACGTGATCGTTGTAGAGGACAAAATCACCAAGGGCGATTTTTGGCGAGAACAGAAAGCCGTTCGGCTCCCTTCTGTCAACAGTGTCCGTCCCAATTCCTATCTGGAGTTGCGAGATACGCAGGCTTTGAAAGGCAAACGCATCGGTGTTCCGAAAATCTATATCGGTAAGGACTCTGAAACCACAACTCCGATTAAATTCAGACCTTCAATACAGGCATTATGGGAAAAAGCTGTAAAGGATTTAACTGCTCTTGGAGCTGAAGTTGTGGAAGTTGACTTCCCCTTGCAAGTGAACAGCGAGAAGGACCGACCAACAGCGAAAACACCTGAAGAACGCGGTTTGATGCCGGCAAAGTGGGCTGAAAAGGAATTCGGACTGCTTAATCCTTATGTAGCCGAGGAATTCCTTAAAAGTGTGGGCGATCCGAATTTCCCGTCATGGGCTAATATCGACCCTGCAACCGTCTTTCCAAATCCGCCCGGTTCAGTTGATGCCAAACGTGGCAGAGACCTTGGTCACTATGACGTATTCATTGACACCATAAAGAAAGGCGTCACCCCTTACGAACAAATTCCTCAGTTTCAAGAAGGGCTGCGGGGGCTTGAAAATGTACGAAAAATTGATTTTGAAAATTGGATGAAGCAAAATAACCTTGATTTTATAGTTTTCCCGGCCAATTCGAATATCGGCAAAGCGGACTCCGATGTAAATGAAACATCCTATGAGGAGGCTTGGGAGAATGGCAACTATTTCTCCAATACGAATTTCCTTCTACGCGAGTACGGAATCCCGAGTGTGTCTGTGAGTATGGGTGCTATGAAAGATACCGGTATGCCCGTCAACCTGACGATGGCAGGTGCCGCATATAGCGATAACGACCTGCTTCGATACGCTTATTCCTATGAGCAAGCAACCAAAAACCGTCCTATTGCAACACGCACGCCAGCGCTTGAGGATGAAACCTTTTCCTATAACCCACAAACTGCTCTCCCACCCTCTAAACGCAAGGAAACAGAAGCTCCAGCACTTAAGTTGAATGCTTCGCTCAAGGGCGATATTCTCGCTTTGAAAGGTTCAGTCACAGATCAAAGTGAAATCGCTCAGCTCAAAGTTTATGTCAATGGCATGCGTGTCGCTATTACAGAAGATAAAGCTAATTGGTCAGCAACACTTCCAACTGCTATATACAAACAGAGTGGTGCCTCCCAAGCCGATACACTGCATATTCTTTTGCTGGCGAAGGATATTTACGGAAATACCTCTGCTCAAATCAAATCTGTCACATTACCCCAATGACGAAGGACATCATAGAACATAAATTAGCAAACTCCCTAGCTGCTTTCCCAGTATAGGGAGTTTGTCTTCAAATCCCATCATTGTTCAGCCTACAAGCTTTAGTCTAAATCATGAGTATGAAACTTACAAAAATAGCAACCAAAGTCCCTCCCCACTATAACCATCCACTGGCATGTTTCAGCCCGATAACCCATGCAACTTCAAATAATGCCGCAATTACAACAGATAACCATGTCTTGTTCATTTTGTACTTCCTCCTTTTTGATAACGCTGCAAATGTAATATGGATCAAAGCAGCAATTAAAAAAAGCCTGAGATCATACTGCATACAGCAGTTTTTCTCCCAGGCTTTTATCCCTCCGTGACACAGTACAACGACTGTGAGTTTTCTCTCGGACCAGCCGATATGACATCGCGGAACCCTAGAAAACATTTTTAAATTCAATTATAGTATCATTGATTTGGTCATTATGAAATCAATTTGTTCTTCATCCCCCATATAAAAAGAGTGTGCACCCGTTTGAACAAACCCCATTTTCTTATAAAAAGCAATGGCATTTTCATTTTTTTCCCATACCCCGAGCCAGACCTTCTTTTTATTATGTCCCAGTGCAATTTCCATAGCTTTATTTAACAGATATTTACCAAGCCCATGTTTTTGAAATTTGTTTTTGATATAAATCCTCTCAACTTCGAGTGACTCATCACCCATTTTTTCGGATTGAGCATCATTTATATTTACTTTTAAAAATCCAGCAAGTTCTCCATTAAAATAGACGAAAAAGAATTCTGAAGAGACATTGGACAATTCCTTCTCTAACTGTTTCGAGTTAAATGCTCTTTCCAGATAGGCTTGCATATTTTCAGGTGAATTTTGTTCTTTAAAAGTATCGTTGAATGTTTCAATGCTTATTTCTTGGAGTGTTTGTAAATCTGCACGGCTGCATTTGATAATTTTCGCATTCATTATAAATTTATGCTCCTTCATATAAATCAATTAGTAAATTCTTTTGTTCCCTTTTTTCACAAATTCCCATTCATCGCTTATATTTTTTCTTACTCTTTGAAGTAGATTAAAAATAGTGTTTACTTCACTTTCCGAAAATCCCGCTAAGGCAACATTATCCGAATAATCATGTTCTCTTTTTATGAAAGGATAGACATTGTTCCCTTTTTCTGTTGGAAAGAGTTTATTAATTTTTTTGTTATGCTGATCCTCTTTCTTTTCAATAAACCCATTAATTACAAGTTTTTGGATAGCGCGAGATGCGGTTGTTCGATCTACTTTTATCATCTCAGCTAACTTTTCTTGAATGATTCCTGGGTTTTCACATATTCGTACAAGGTATAAATACTGTCCTTTTGTAAGGTCATATTCTTTAAATTCAATATTACTTATCGAATCTAATGCTCTGGCTATCATCCCAATTTCACGAAGTACTTCCTTCATAATGAACTCCTTTGCCCCTATTTTGTTGCAAATGCAATAAACATGGTATATATTTAATCTACCCTAACTTTGTTGCATTTGCAATATAAAATTATATTAAAGAGGTCGAGTAAAGTGAAATATGTTTTTTTTGTAATAGGTATTTTTATATTATCCCTTGGTATTTCTTTCACTATACAATCAGACCTTGGGACATCACCTTTTGATGCGCTTTTGGTAGGACTATCCACAAATGTGGGGCTTACTGTAGGAAGTTGGGAAATCATAATGGCTTTGATTTTGATCTGTTGTAATTCACTTTTAAATAGACAAAGACCAGAAGTTTTGGGGTTGTTAACAGCATTTATAACGGGGATTGGTATTGATATGTGGCTTTTTTTATTGCAGGATGTGTTAACGCCTGAACTATGGTACAGCAAAGTTGTTTGTTTTGGAATTGGTTTAATTGCTGTTGGATTAGGAACTGCAACATATTTACAGACAAACTTTGCGCCCATTCCAGTTGACCGATTAACAATAATCGTACAGGAATTAACTAGAACAAATCTATTTTTTTCAAGAACATTCATTTACCTCATATTCTTGGTCATAGCGTTCATTTTAAATGGACCCATTGGCATCGGAACTTTGTTAACTGTTGGTCTAGGGGGGCTAATACTCAATTATTTCATGCCCCTCACTGGAAAAGTATTAGATCGCATCTTAACACACTCTGGTACATCACCAAATCATGATAAAGACAAAAAGCATTCAATATAGAATGCTTTTTGTCTTTCTAATTCAACTAACCTGATCTGAAGGCGTAATATCATTACATTAATTTCGATACAGAATCTTTATTTTCAATTTTAAGTTCTCTAGAAGAATTGGTACAGTTATTTGTTTCTTAATTGGTACTTTAATTGCGTCTTATTCATTTTTATAATGTGTTTGTATTTTGAAGGTCAATTCATAAAGGAGTGTAACTTTATGTTCCACGGATTATCTGCTTTTCCACTCACACCGGTTAATGAGACAGGCATTGACGAAAAAGCATTTGTGACGCTGATTCAACGATTAGTTGCAGCTGGTGTAGACTCAATTGGTACATTAGGATCAACTGGAAATTATGCATATCTTAATCGAGAAGAACGTTTACGTGTTCTTCAACTTGCTGTCCACTCAGCCGAGGGGATTCCCGTGATGACAAGTATAAGTGCGATTCGTACCTTAGAAGTACTTCGATTAGCGGAAGATGCACAAAGAGCAGGAGCAAGTGCAGTGCTGCTAGCCCCCATCTCCTATCAAGCACTAACGAATGAAGAAGTATTTTCACTTTATGAACAGGTAACCAGTTCACTCTCCATTCCACTTTGTGTCTATGATAATCCGGGTACCTCCCATTTTCATTTCAGTGATGAATTGCACGGACGAATTTCTGAGTTACCTAATGTTGGTTCGATTAAGATTCCCGGAGTACCTACTGATCCCGAAGCAGCCAAGACACGCATCAAAAAACTACGAGGGTCGATTCCTCCCCATGTAACTATAGGAGTAAGTGGAGATTCATTTGCAGTCACTGGCTTGAATGCAGGTTGTGAAGCATGGTTCTCAGTTCTTGGCGGATTGTTCCCACAAGCGTGTCTAAATATGACCCGATTGGCGCAGGACGGTTTTGCTGACGAAGCAGAACGACTCTCGGCACTACTTGAACCTATTTGGACGTTATTTCATCAATATGGTAGCCTTCGTGTTGTTTCAGCAGCAGCAGAAATAAGTGGCTTGATCACAAGTCCCAGTCTTCCTTTGCCCTTACAACCATTGAATCCATCAGCTAGAGAATACTTGAAACTCATATTAAACAATCTTCAGGAATGAATTGTTTCTTTTACTATTATCGAAAAAAGAGCGGAATCTCAACATGTATCTAAATTCCGCTCTTTCAGCATGGAGGCGCTACTTTAACTTAGGGCTGTTTTCTTATCGAATCCGTCCAGAGTGCATCCACAGGCGGTAATTCGTTCCCTTGTGTCATATATATCCGGTCGACTCTGAGTTGCGACTTTCGAGCTAAGATCGAAAACAGATGATCACCACGAGTCAATTCCAAATCCGACAGTAAACACCAATAGTACACTTGAGCGGTGTTATACGTATGCAGTGTGCCCTGGCCCAGTTGTTCGGATAAAGGTCTCACTACGCCGTCCAGCGATAAGTAGCATGAATCGGATTGACCGTTATGATGTCGAACCAAAATCCAAATATGGTAATTACCTGAATTCGTGATGTTTATTTTGTAATGCATCGCTGGAGCAATCTCCGGGTTCTCCCACTGCCTTCCAGGCTCAGAGACATGCATGGCGAAACCTGTTCTTCCATTGGTTTCGGCCTGTACGTGGCTCCAATCAATAGCATTACCGTCTTTACTGGACGTGAGATACGCATTTTCAGAGTCTTCCAACGCATATTCGGCTTCGATCGCAACGATGCTGTTTGATTCGATAAACATACCCGCACCAAATTCTTTTATAACATCCTTTGTACCGTCAGCATCACAGATGTCCACATAGCGTTTGTCCCCCAACGTGGTCTGCGGAACATCAAAACATTTCAAGAAGATCTCATCGATGGTAGCGTAAAAATCTCTTGTGGCATAAAGAACGACGGGGAGAGGTACTTCATGCTCTCCAGTTTCGTAAAATTGATTACATAATTGTTCGACTTCATTCCAATTCACAGTAGGACTTTCCAGACCGTGATCGGTAACCAACTTATGATGATGCTGACTGGCAATCGGTCCTAAATTGCACGTTTTTTGCTCATTCGTATATATCACTAACTTGTTAATCGTGACATAAGGATCTACCATATAAATTCTTAAGGCATGTATACCGGAAGCTAGGTAGGGCAGCTCCACTCTTATCTTCTCACCGTTATTAAAAACGGATTCCTGCCAGGTGCCCAGCCACTCGTCACGAGTCTCTGATTCTACCAGAATAGGTGCTATATCATCGACTCCGATACCGAAACGAATGTTGCCTGTCGAATTTAAAGTAAGAAAACGGTGAATCTCTAAGGTAAACTGCCCAGCCTCTTTCAAAAAAATATCGTATCCTAAATATGGATGATTCTTAAGCTCTCCTCCAAGGGGTCGTAGTTCACCGTTCCAGGCCATCATCGCGGCTCCTTCATATCTTCCCATCCCCGGTATGACTACCCAACCAGACTTATCTGTCGAATCTGCACCGGGAACATTATGGTCGTAGGAGGCTGCTGGGATAGACACATACCCGTCTGCCTCTATATGTCCGTAAAACGTTTCAGGAACATTTACACCTTCCTCAACTTGCACCTTTATTGGAACAGAAGTCATATCTTTATGGTTTCGGACGGTCAGTTGTCCAGTCTTTCCAGCATGCTGATGCGGATCAATGATCGAGACAAGAATTCTTTTCTCCGTTTGGATCAATCCTTCACTTTCGGAAAGAATGATCCAATCTTCGCCTTCCATTACCTCAATCGTGAATGGAATAGTCCCGTTCCCCTGGTTTCCAATCTCAAACCATTTTTGTTTTTGACCATGGATGGAAAAGCGCAGTGTGGTTTCTTCATTCCAAAGGTCGATTCTCATGCCACCCTGAGCAATTTTCAATGCGGGCTTTCGCGCAGGATACAAGGCGGTAGGCGGTGGTGGAAAGCTTTCCGGTGTGAGGATTCCATTCCACTTGCCTTCACTCATTTTTGCATTATAGAAATGAAGCATTCTTCGCTTGTAGTCCGCCATTTTTATCGAAAGCTCCACATATCGGTCAGCAGCCTGCATGTTTCCGCGCTCGTAAGAAAGCGTGCTTCTGTCGGCAAAATAAAACTCATGGTTGGTATAATATGACGCGTGAATTTTCATGAGAAACATCTGGAAAAATGCAGCCCGCTCCTGGACCGGAAGGCTGTACATTATGGCATTGCCTCGACGAAAAATATCCTCCAGCCGCATTAATCTACGCCCTGCTTCATCACCTAATACAGTTTGTGAAAACACATTGGATTGCATATGTTCGATCTTTCGTACGTTAGTGACCTGTGCAAATGTCTCATATAATTCCGCAACTTCAGGTCCGTGGTTGCCGGAAAAATTGGCGTTTATCCAAGATTCAACGAATTGGGATGCATTCTTGGTCATTCCTTCCTCTTTGCCGGCTTCCCAGCCAGATCGCAAAAAGAATTCCATATCCTGTTCAAGGGGCTTCAACCCGCCAACATTCAGAATCCACAATTTTCGAATTCCCGATTCATACGATTTTTTCAATTCATTTTCTGTATGGGCCAATGGAATTGAATTGATAAAGAGATAGCTCATCCCCGTTCCTGGAGCTGCCCAGTAAGAGTTGTGATAATACAAACCGTTGCCTCCACTGCGTTGACGTTCCTTCTCATTCGGGTATCGGCGCATATGCCCAAAGTTATCGTTTGCCCAAATGAGAGTCACACCTTCAGGTATATCAAGACCTCGGTCATATAGCTCTAGTACTTCTTTGTACGGGATAAATGTCTGTAATGAAGCATTTTTTTTTGATTCGCCGATCACGTCCTTGAGAATTTGCTTTTGATCTTGTATGACCTTTCCTAGCAGAGAACACTTGGCTTCTGCCCGTTCTTCCTTAGTCATGGAATTGTCCTCATCAATGGCCTGCGTATAAAATCCCGAATCATGGATTCCACGCATGCCAACCGTATAACACACTTCGTAATTTTTATTCTTCTCGACACTTTCCCGCCAATACTCCTGTAGAATCTCGCGATTTCGGCCTTCGATGGAATAATCGTATGAGGCGTCGTCATAACCCTTGGCTGCAAGCCATGGCTCCCATTCATTCTGGTTGCTGCGAAGCAACATATCGCAATGCGACGTGCCTACAACAATCCCCATTTTTTCAGCGAGTGCTCCATTTTCGGGATTCTCATTAAAATAATTCACATGCATGGCAGGCCAGATGAAATTGGCCTTCAGTCGAAGTAAAAGTTCGAAAATAGATTGATACGCGGCAGGCCCGATGGTGCCATCTTGCGTATGAATCTTGGCCCAGTCATCAAGCTCTTCCTCATCATTCAGGAAAATTCCCCGGTACTGAACCGCTGGCCAATCTACTTTGGAGTAGTCCAAAGGCAGACAAAGTACATCGTAGGTTTTCACCGGTACATCCGCCCAGTAATACCACGGAGACACACCCATTGCCTCGCACAAGTCATAGATTCCGAAGATGGTACCGCGCCTGTCGGTTCCTATGATATATAAGACACCGTCAATGACTTCCTGAAGAAACGCTTCCCACCGATATGAGCCATCCTCCAGCGCTAGTTTTTTCAGCGATACTCCTTTTTCTTGCAGATAAGCGAGTAACGGCTCATTGTCTGTGATCGTGCCGATCACGATGCTGCTTTGATCCATTTCTTTTGCTCGCAATAGCTTACAACCGCAAACCCAATCAATATCTCGCATAAGATTGCAAAAGGCAAAATGCACCGCGCTGTTTTCCGTTTCGGAAACAAAAACAGGCACCGTGTGATTTCTTTTCAACAGTTCAAATTCATTCTGGGTTCCTTGGTGTGATTTCAAGTGTCTAACCTCCTCATGTGGTCCATTCGGAAGAAAATCTGGTAGCTAAACTATACCTGAATACCAAGCAATAATCTTTTAATATGTTGCCGAATTATCGATTTGTTATATTATATTGCTATAGGATGGAGGTTGAGCGATGATTGCTGATGTAAGTCATATGCATCCCCTATTTTCAATCGAGTATGTCGTCCATGATGCAGACCACAACATGACCAATTTTCATTATCACGATGCATATGAACTTTATTTTCTAGAAAAAGGGTACCATCAGATTTTGATCCAGGACTCCATCTATGACATTGAGCTGCATGATGTTGCACTGTTCAAACCAAATTTGTTCCATAGAAGCTACCAAAATCAAGGCTGTGCCAGAACATGTGTCTATTTCACGGAGCGTTTCTTGCGATTATATTTTACGGAGCGGGCGATAAAATCTTTATTAGGCTGCTTTGATACAGAAATCATCATCTCTTTGAACCAAGAAGTGGTTGCGAAAGTGAAAAGGCTATTGAAATCCCTGGAGAAAGAAAACGTCTCGGGTGAGAGTGATCGTATTTTTATACTTTTAGCTGAACTGTTATCACTATTAAATAATAATAAGGATTCCCAAACCGTGGAGCAGCAGTCTTCCAAGTATGCTAACTTTGGACCTATTCTGTCGTACATCAACCAAAACTATAACAAAATCACTAAAATCGAAGATATTGCAAAGTCGTTTTACATGTCCAAATATTATTTGTGTCATCGTTTTAAAGAAGTCACGGGACTTACGGTTATTCAATATTTAAATAATATTAAGATTCAACATGCTTGCAACTTGCTGATCAATACAAAGTTAACGATACTCGAGATTGGTAACGAATGTGGCTTCAACTCGTCCATGTATTTTTGTAAGATCTTTAAACAAACGATATTCATGACACCTAGCGAATTTAGAAAGAAAGCTAGATAAGATCATCTGTTATCGTTTTAGACTAAAATTCATGACAGCTTGTAGGACGCGTATAAGCGTAATACGGGCTTATCTTCCAACGAAAAGAGGAATGTAAATTGACTAGTCTTCCCCTGCATCCGGCTTTGTCCGGAAAAACAGTTGTGGTAACCGGCGGTTCCGGCGTGTTGTGCAGCTCCATGGCCAAGGAGCTTGCCCGCCAGGGTGCCAAGGTCGCCATTTTGAACCGTACTGCTGATAAGGGCGAATTGATAGCAAAGGAAATTTGTGAAAGCGGCGGAGAATCCATCGCGGTTGCCTGCGATGTGACCGATGTCGAAAGCGTGAAGCAGGCTGAGGAGAGGGTCCGCCGCCTGCTCGGTCCGTGCGATATTCTAATCAATGGAGCAGGCGGCAACCACCCCAGTGCGAATACGAGTCTGGAGACGTTTCATCCTGAAGATCTGAACCAGCCTGGAATCACTACCTTTTTCGATCTCAGTGTGCCTGGCTTCCGCAATGTACTTGATTTAAATTTTATCGGGACTTTAATCCCAACACAGATTTTTTCCAAAAGCATGATCGGGCGACCCGGCGCTGTGGTCCTTAACATATCCTCCATGAGCGCTCCCAGCCCGATGACCAAGGTTCCCGCCTACAGCGCTGCCAAGGCCGCCATCAACAACTTCACCCAGTGGCTGGCCGTACATCTAGCCGAATCCGGCATTCGGGTGAATGCCATTGCCCCCGGATTTTTCCTGACAGAGCAGAACCGACAATTGCTCACCAACGAGGACGGCTCGCTTACCGAGCGCTCGGCCAAGATTATTGCCCACACCCCAATGCGCCGTTTCGGTGAACCTGAAGACCTCCTCGGAACGCTACTTTGGCTGGTCGATGAAACCGCTTCCGGTTTTGTGACAGGTGCAGTCATTCCTATCGATGGTGGTTTCATGGCCTATTCGGGGGTATAGAATCTTCATTTTCCAGCCCTTGCCCTTCTATTTTACAATTGCGAAGCGGCAAGGGGCTTAGTGTGTCAACAACGCCCTATCTTGTATACAAGATCTCGAATTCCTATGAAAATCCTTCAATTCCAACCACCACTTGACGGCAAACAACTAAACTCATAAGCAAAAAATGAATAACACACACCAGCATTATTTCTTGATATAGTCAGCGAACTGCCGGAGAAATTCGAGAGAATGTATATCCTTTCTGAGATGATGGTGAACCAGATCATCCATTTTGCTCGTTTCCTGATTCAACATATATTCAAGCATGGTTTGGTGCTCATGCCAGATTTCCATCAGCTTCCCTGCTTGCAGCATATGCAGCTTGCGATATCTGATATAATGAACATTTGATTGCTGAATTAGCTGCCAAAGAAATTCTCGGCCTACCAATTGGAACATAGTTTGGTGGAACTGATCGTCCAAAATGAGAAATTGATCCGTAGCATGATCTTCATCAATGACAGCCCTCTGTCTGTCCAGAATTTCGCTCAGCTTCTGTATATCGCTTAATGCAAATTGCGTAGAAAGCTCCTTCATAATCTCTTTTTCCACTGCGCTTCTCAGGTAGCTCATTTGTTCTACGGACTCCAGATCGATATAAGAGACAACGTTCCCCTTTTTGGGATAAATATCAATATAAGATTCTAGTGCAAGCTGCTTCAATACATCGCGCAGCGGAGTTCTGGACAACTGGAAGCGTTCTGACAAGGTCGTCTCGCTGAGCAGAGTACCAGGCTTTAAGATCATCGACAAAATATCATTTTTCAAAAGCTGCTTGATTTCTTCCTTTGTAAACATATCATTCCTGCCTTCACTTTATAAATCTAGACTTATTATAAAACATTTTGATGTGTTGAACCCCTCTAAAATTGTCATTGACAAGGGCAAACTTTGTACTTTATGATCAAACCAATCTTGTATACAAGATTGCCAATAAAATCAGGGAGGGTATCTTTATGAACATGACCTGGAGATGGTATGGAGAAGGCAACGACAATATTACACTGGATCATATCCGGCAAATTCCGGGAGTTATGGGTATTGTCTGGTCTTTACATGATAAGGTAGCGGGTGAAGTATGGGAAATGGAACGAATTGAGAAGGTAGCTGAGCAGATCACAAGCAAGGGCTTTAGTACGGCGGTCGTAGAAAGTGTAAATGTCCACGATGATATCAAAATCGGCCTCCCATCCCGCGATCAATACATTGACATTTATATTGACACCATTCGCAAATTAGCCAAGGTGGGAGTCAAGGTGATTTGCTATAACTTTATGCCTATCTTTGACTGGACCAGAACAGAGTTGTATAAAGAACTACCTGATGGATCTAACGCTCTGTTTTATGAAAAGGCTGCCATTACCGATAATCCCCGCCAAATGGTGGATCGGATTCTCAAGGGAGCAGGGAAGTTCACGATGCCAGGCTGGGAACCGGAGCGGTTGGCGAGACTAGATGAACTATTTGCTGCTTATGCGGAAGTCACTGAAGACAAGCTGTTTGACAATCTAAAGTATTTTCTTGAGCGCATTATCCCCGTCTGCGAGGAGGTTGACATCAAGATGGCCATTCATCCTGATGATCCGGCATGGCCCATCTTCGGGTTACCGAGAATTGTTCGGAGTCGTGAGACCATCCGGCGTATCTTAAATGCAGTGAACAGTCCATATAATGGTCTAACCTTCTGCACAGGCTCACTGGGGACTAATCTTGAGAATGATTTGCCGGCTATGATTCGGGAATTTCATGATCGTATTCATTTTGCGCATATCCGTAATGTTAAGGTGTTCGAAAATGGCGACTTTATTGAAGTGTCACACCGTGGAAAGGACGGAAGCGTCAATGTACCGGAAGTAGTTAGAGCTTATCACGAGAACGGCTATCAGGGATATGTGCGCCCAGACCATGGCAGACATCTATGGGGAGAAGAAAAGAATTGTCGGCCAGGCTACGGTTTGTATGACCGTGCACTGGGAGTTATGTACTTGCTGGGTGTCTGGGATAGTCTGGCTCAAAACAACAAGGGAGTGAAATAGATGCTCCAGCTTAACCGGAAAAGCCTTTTAGACAGGACGGCCTGGGAAGCAGCAGGTATTGAACTGCCAAAATATGATTTGGAGCTTGTAGCCCATAATACCCGAGTTAGACCGCAATGGGTGCATTTCGGCGCAGGCAATATTTTTCGGGGGTTCGTAGCCAATGCACAGCAGCAGCTGCTGAATAGTTTGAAAGCGGATACAGGTATAATTGCGGCCGAAGCCTTTGATTTTGAAATGATCGACAAAACTTATAAGCCTTACGACAATCTAACCTTACTGGTGTTGATGAGTGCAGACGGAAAATTTCACAAAAGTATGATCGCAAGCGTCGTTGAGAGCCTCGTAGCAGAAAAGAATCGTCCGGACGACTACCTCCGTCTGATTGAAATATTTGAAAATCCGACTCTGCAGATGGCCAGCTATACTGTCACGGAAAAAGGATACGTCCTCACCGGGCCCGACGGTAAGTATCTGGCTGTTGTAGAGAGGGATTTAGCGAATGGTCCTGAACAGCCGGTGCATGTGATGAGCATAGCTACTTCGCTTGTCTATCAGCGTTATCTGAAGGGGCAGCTTCCAATGACCTTTGTAAGCATGGATAATTGCTCCCATAACGGCGATCTGTTAATGGATAGTATGATTACTATCGCCAAGGAGTGGAATCACAGAGGTCTAGTTGAGAATGGGTTTGTAGACTATCTGCAGAATGAGGAGAAAATAACCTTCCCGCTGACTATGATTGATAAAATCACCCCCCGCCCTTCCTTACAGGTACAGTCTGCTCTTCGGGAGCTGGGGTTGGTCGACATGGAGATGATCGTTACCACCAGGCATACGTATACGGCCCCCTTTGTCAATGCTGAGGTTAGCGAGTATTTGGTCATTGAAGACAAGTTTACAAACGGGAGACCTGCCCTAGAGGAAGCTGGCATCATCTTCACGGATCGGGATACGGTGAACAAAGTGGAGAAGATGAAAGTGACTACCTGTCTCAATCCGCTACATACAGCGCTGGCCCTCTCCGGGTGTCTACTAGGGTATCAACTCATTGCAGATGAAATGAAGGATCACACCTTGCGTCGTCTGGTGGAAACCATCGGCTACAAGGAAGGCTTGCCTGTTGTGGTTGATCCCGGAATTATCCAACCGAAAGCATTCATTGACGAGGTATTGCAGGAACGCTTCGCCAATCCCTATATTCCGGATGCACCACAGCGGATTGCAACAGATACATCTCAAAAGATGAGCATCCGTTTTGGGGAAACCATAAAGTCTTATGTTAGCACAGCAGGTCTTGATCCTGCCAACTTGACTGCTATTCCCTTGACCATTGCGATTTGGTGTCGCTATTTGCTGGGACTGGATGATCAAGGAGCTCCCTTCACACTCAGTCCGGACCCGTTACTGGATACATTACAGGGATATTTACAGAATACGAAGCTAGGCGATCAGACCTCCGAAATTCGCTACCTCCTTGAGGATGAAAAACTGTTCGGCGTCCGATTATATGAGATTGGTCTGGGCGACAAGATTGAAGCCATGTTTCATGAAATGCTGGCAGGTCCCGGAGCAGTCCGAAGTACGATAGAGAAGTATGTGAATTAGAACTTATATTAAAGCAATCCCCCTGCTACGAAACTTTGGTCAGGGGGATTTGTAATTCTCATAACGACCGCAACTTTTCCTCCCAAACGCATGAAAGATCCCTCCAATGTTTTTAATCAACCGTTCATTTGAAGGATGGACCAACTTCTAAATCAAAGTCAATTGTACGAAAGTATATAGTGCCTTCAAGATAAAACTGATGTGTATCACGTTGATAAGGAGCATGACGCATATTATTAAGAGTCTATTGATTTATTTTTACAATTTCTGTGGAATTGTATATATACTTTTCCAGAGTAATGGTATATTCTAGTAAAAACAATGCTCATATAAAAAAATATGACCTTATGGAGGGACAGGCCTTGAAGAGACTTTTCGCTTTAAGTTGTGCTTTCTATCTGTTAATCGGTGTCACCAGCGTTGTGCTGGGGGCATTACTGCCGACTTTGCTGCCTCACTATGGACGGGGGTACAGCGATGGTGGATTACTGCTGTTCTTGCAGTTTTTCGGCTTTCTTGTCGGCGTTCTGCTCACTCCCTTCATGGCTCTACATATGGGCCGCAAGTCCATGCTTGCTATTGCCTTGGGGAGTATTGTCATCGCATGTACTATCTTGGGTGTACTGCCCTCATGGAATTGGGTCATCGCAATGGCCATCTGGATTGGCTTCGGCTCAGGCATTATTGAATCATCTATCGGAGCGTTTACAATTGAGTTCACGGAAGAACAAAAAGCCGTAGCCATGTCCAAGCTGGATGTCTATTTTGCACTTGGTGCACTGCTTATGCCTGCGATCGTTAGCCTGTATATCTGGTTTGGAATATGGAATCTAACCTTTTACACCATCTCCCTTCTCACTTTTATCCTACTGCTATTTTGGCTTACCATGCCAGTTTCCGCTTCCTCTCACCTTACCCAAGCAGACATCCGCACTACTGAACGTTCAGTTGAACAAGCCCGTTACTCAGGACAGCATCGTGTATTGCTAGGAATCTTCATTATATTCTTCTTTGTTTATATGGGTCTTGAACTGGGGCTCATGAATTTCCTACCTTCTATTCTGACTGAAACGCTACAACTTCAGGGATCTGTAGCCTCGCTAGGTGTCAGCGTACTTTGGATTGCAATGATCATCGGTCGTATGTTCTCAGGAAGGATTGCAGAGTCAGCAGGATATATTCCTTTCCTACTATGGAGTGCAATCGGAACTTTCTGTTTCTTAGTCGCTATGGTATTTATATCCAGCCAATGGGCTACATACCTTCTCATTTTTGGTGCAGGCATATTCATGTCTGGCCTCTTCTGTATCGCGCTTGTCTACGCCAACGTAATGATTCCAGGAATGACCGAACGGACGACCAGCATTCTGATTGCGTCAGGCGGAATTGGCGGATCGGTGCTTCAATATGTTATAGGCTGGAGCATGAGCGAATGGCCGGTGGCGGCTAGCCTCTGGATTTTAGGAGGGTTTACTCTGATTTTGCTGCTGGCACTTATTCTCACGCATCTGTGGAACAATCGGGGTAGCCGAGTAGTTGATTCACTTGCCCATCAGAGCAAGGAAGGATGACATCGCTTAGTTCTTAGGGGAGGTGAGGCCTATCGCATTTTTGCTTTTCGGGCTGATTCTGTTACTGCGGTTATCTCTCATATCTGTGAAATCGCAGAAGCACCAGATTGTGCTCCCTTGCCCATGAGGGCAAGGAAGATAAACTTCTTATTTTGGGGAGGTGAGTTCAGCCGCGTGATGCTCTAATAGGGTGGTACACTTTTATAAGATGACTTAATAAGAATGTATATTCTGATATGGAGGGGAAATATCGTGCATACGTTAACCAAAGAACGTTTCAGATATGGTAAAGGCATTACTCTGATTGACGATTCGGGCAAGGAGTATTTGGATGGCGTATCCGGCACCTTCAACTTGTCGCTCGGTTATAACCACCCTCATGTCGTCGCAAAAGTACAGGAGCAGGTCGGCAATCTTGCTCACATGTCTTCGTCTTTTACAGAGCCTTATGTCGAAGAAGTCCTAGATCATCTAATCCAGTACGCCCCGAACGGTATCGACGCTGGGTGGATGAGAGATATTACCGGCTCCACAGCGAACGAATGTGCTGTGAAACTGGCCCAGAAATATACCGGAGCTACTGATATCATCAGCTTGCATCTGTCACATCATGGACAAACCCAATTCGCAACAGGCATTTCCGGCAATGCCTTCCGCCGGAAAAACTTTCCTAACTCAACTGCAGCAAACTCTCTGCATGTGCCTGCCCCCTACTGCTATCGCTGTCCCTTTAATTCTTCACCAGACAAGTGTGGTCATCATTGTATTGACGCCATATCAGACGCCATTGAGTATGCAAGCTCTGGGTCTGTGGCCTGCATGATTATCGAACCCATTCTGGGCAACGGAGGTAATATCATCCCGCCTCCAGGATATTTCAAGCGTCTCCGTCAGCTATGCGACGAGCACGGAATGATTCTGATTGCTGACGAAGTGCAGACCGGAATTGGACGGACAGGTTACATGTTCGCAAGTGAGCTGTTTGACATCCAACCGGATATCATTACACTCGCCAAAGGTCTGGGTGGCATCGGTGTCCCGGTTGCAGCGGTCTTGATGCAGTCTCGTCTTGATGTCCTGGAGAAGCACGAGCATTCCTTTACCTCGGGCAGCAATCTGATCTCGGTCACGGCAGCCAAATCCACGCTGGAGGTTGTAACCGAACCCGGTTTTCTGGAAGCCGTCCGGTCCAAAGGAGACCTGCTTGGATCCCTGCTGACGGAGATGGCCGACAAGCATGATTGCATTGGTGAGGCTCGTGGCGTCGGACTAATGTGGGGACTGGAAATTGTAGATGAGGACGATGCCCCGAATGCAGTGAAAAGCAATGGAATTATCGATCGTGCATTTGAGGAACAGCAATTAATTCTCAGAGGTTCCCGTTACGGTTATGGCAATGTGGTCAAAGTGAGACCTTCTCTCACGGCTACAGAAGATGAGATTGTCGAAATTGTTAAACGGCTTGATGCCGTTCTTTCTACTCTTCACTAACGATCTGCCCAATAGGCAAAAGGAGGAATTATTCATGCTTGCACTAGTATACAAATCAGCTTGGGATGTCGCACTTGAGGAAAGACCGATCCCGGAGATTAAAAAGGATAACGATGTACTCGTCCGGATTCGGGCGACAGGCGTATGCGGTACGGATCTAGGTATCATTAGTGGCAAATATCATGCCGTGCCGTCCACGATCTTGGGTCACGAGTCAGCCGGGGATGTTGTCGCTGTTGGATCAGCCGTCAGTTCACTCAAGCCTGGGGACCGGGTGGTGATTGATCCAACATATTACTGCGGTCAATGTGAAATGTGCCGGACAGGAAGACAAAATCATTGTACACACAAATCCGTAACAGAGACCGGAGTCAGCGCCGACGGTACGTTCACCGATTATTATGTGACTGAGGACCGTTTTTTGTACAAGCTGAAGGATCATATCAGCTACGAAGAAGCGACGCTGACCGAACCGCTGAGCTGTATGCTGACCGGGATCAACCAGATTAACCTGCTGCCGAACTTCACCACTGTTATTATAGGCGCAGGTCCGATCGGGATTCTGTACAGCTATGCTCTTGCTTCGAAAGGCGTGACTGGTTGCCTTGTTGACATCTCGGAGGAACGGCTCGCCATTGCGGATTCTATTGCCCCCGAACGGTGGTCCGCGCATGCCACGCTGGAGGCGGCCATTCATAGGCTGGCTCCGGCAAAGAATCAGGTGGACATGATTGTGGATACCACAGGCGTGGTCGGCACCGAGGTACTAAGCCAGCTTGCGAGCGGCGGGTATTTGATGCTGGTGGGGCTGAGAGATGGGATAAGCTCGTTTAATCCGAAAGAGGTCGTTGACCGTAGCCTTAAAATCATCGGCTCGATTGATTCTCTGGGCACGTTCTCCACGGCGCATTATCTGATTGAGCAGCAAATCATTCCCGCCAAAAAAATCATTACCCACTCGTATCCGCTTGATGACTACCATGAAGCCTTTAAGACACTTGGATGTAATATCAGCGAGCGGACACTTCAGCCTTCGTCTCAGGCGATCAAGATTGTGCTGCAATCGAATGGCTCCGGCAACTAAATTAGCTACTAACAAGGGGGAGAATGGACATGACGAGCATTCATCATGTTACACCGACGAATCATGAATGCACAGGAGACCTATCAGCGTCCGTTCCGGTCAAAGCGGTCATTTTCGACATGGATGGGGTGTTGGTAGACAGCGAACCGATTTATTTTGAGGTTGAACGCAGCTCCTTTGCCCATTTCGGTGCACCCATGACGGAAGAAGAGCATCACACCTATGTTGGAGTGACACTCGAATCCATGTGGCGTCAAGTGCTGGACAGGCATCAACTTACTAATACATTGGAAGAGGCACTTGCCTATCACCGAAAAAATGTGATGCAGACCATAACAGCATATGAGGGCCTGATGGCGATCGACGGACTGGAACGGTGGCTGGACTGGTTACGGGAAAAAGGAATTCCGATTGCAGTAGCCTCTTCCTCTCCGCGGTCGCTGATTGATCTCATTATGGAAAAAACGGGACTTGGCCGTTACTTTGATATTCGAATCACTGGAGAAGAGGTATCCCAGGGTAAACCGGCACCAGACATCTTCCTATATGCCGCCGAACTACTTGGCATAGCCCCGGACCATTGTATTGTTATTGAGGATTCACGAAATGGTGTTCATGCAGCCAAGAGTGCTGGTATGCGCTGCATTGGTTTACACAACCCAGGCTCGGGCCAGCAGGATTTATCCAAGGCAGATTACCGTATTTCCAGCTATGATGACCTGTGGGCGCTTAAAGAGAGCTTGCCATTCGGGGAATAGTTGTCT
The DNA here is from genome assembly GCF_000237325.1 of Paenibacillus polymyxa M1. NCBI lineage: Bacteria > Bacillati > Bacillota > Bacilli > Caryophanales > Paenibacillaceae > Paenibacillus > Paenibacillus polymyxa. The sequence continues at coordinate 2,683,594 of NC_017542.1, read as the reverse complement.
GCCAAGAGAAGGGCTGTAAGATGCTGGAAGGCATATCTCCTCTATAAATATATTAAACCGCCTGATCTTTAAAATGGATAATGACAGATATAATTATGCCCCATAGAGTACATAGTAGAGTATGTCATTTAGACTACCCTGTGTGTACTCTATGGGGCGTGCTTTACATCAAATATTTTTCAACCTCATGTCTGTTGCGTAAAAAACTGAACTTAGGAAAGACAAAATCGGAGTTTTTAGAGTATGTATTTTATTGTGTCAAGTAGTAGTTTTCCGCTTTGGTCTTCCTTATCAGTCCCGGATTTCACACCAAAATACACATCTTCCCTTTTGGGTCTATTACAATATATTTTATTATGAGACACCTACTCTTAATCATTATTTCATGTGCATATAAGCTAGTTTATCGTATCTCATATTGCTGTGCTCAGCTGTGCATTCGTTCTTCAATGATGTTCTACAGGAGGATCACTATGAAGGTCTTGGTCCCGTTCTGTAAAGTGCCAGCGAGTAAAGGTAACCTCAAAGCCCTCACGGGTTGGCGAACAGGTATATGGACCTGCCTGATTTCCAGTGGTGTAGGGAAAACGCGCCACACGAATCGTTCGCCATCCATGATTCTCCGTCCGTGCGCGAATGACCACAGCATCCTTGATGATGGAAGCGCGGAGGGTGACTTCTTCACCAACCCACTCCGGCACAGCCGCAAGCGACCAGTCAGAATACCCAGCGGTTACGACTGTGGAAAGCTGAGGAATGCCATCATTGATTTCTATCCCCGCTTTAATCCATTGCTCGGGGCCATGGTATAACAAAATACCTGCCTGATCATAAAGCTCCGTAAAGGATGCGAGTTGAAACGATACTTCTACCGCCGTGTTATTATTCCAATCCGATAATAAAGCGGACCCATCTTCAAATTCAAAACCATATAATGTCTTTTTCCAAAAATCTCTTCCCTTTTCAGGCGCAACCTTAAGAAAATCTCCTTCTTTCCGGGCATATAGAGGTGAATTGATCCAATTCCCTTCCTCCCATTCCATTCTCTTTTTAGTCATCTTTTTGTCCTCCTTTATTCAAATAAATTTGTCGTTCTAATCAAACATCAGATACCAATAGATCGCGATCTCGTCACTTTCTTTATCTAGGCCTCTGTAGACGTAGGAGTCGAATCCACCGATCACAAAACCGCAACTTTCATAGAATTTACAAGCGCGAACATTATTACTTTGTGTCTCCAGCATGATTCCTGGCATTCCGCCATCCTTCCCCCAGCGTTTAGCCTGTTCGATTAGTTCCTTACCGATACCGAAGCTTCTATATAGCTTGTCGACTTTGATATCTTCCACATATGCATACTTATTCCAATTCCTTTTCAGAACAATTTGACCTACGACTTGATTATTTACGAGCGCTAAATATATGATCTGATCGGGATTGTCGATATAATTCGAATAATCCTCAACTGTGTCTTCCTCAAACTGATCATCATCGTAGCTTTTTTTACTAATAGGCCTCTCCTTCACCGTATATTCGATTTGCTGTCCCGTTAATTGCATAACAAGGGTAGAATCCACGATAAAGCTACCATCAATGTTTGTGCTACACTCACCGTCCTCAGCCTTCACTTCTCTGATTAAAATATTCATTTTCGTATTCGTTCTCCTACAGTTTTATAAGGTGCGAATAGAGATGTGAACACCTCCCCATCTTGAAGCAAAATCAAGTTGCATTAATGCTGCAACATCCTTCAAATCTACATCAGTTTAACGCTGTTCCGTTCTAACCATTATAACAATATTTCGCCATTTTCTGTCTAATCCCTTTACTTTATAGACCATTAAATTCTCTTTAGGATGAACAAAAAGCCTTCCGATGTTCTCTCAGATGAAAGCTTCCGTATCAAGGTATTCTAGCTGGTCTAATCCATCAAACATGTTAAACCTTCTCTCATTCCCTTTTTCGCTCATGAAGTGAGCTAGTAATAATACGGTCCAGCAGCTGCGTAAAGGTTATGCCTGCTGCAGCTGCACTCTTCGGAAGTAGGCTGTTAGCGGTCATTCCGGGTAAGGTGTTTACCTCCAAAACGTAAGGTACATCCTGGCACAAAATCATATCGATCCTTGCATACACCTTGCACTGCAGCAGCCGATAGCTGGCAAGCGCCGTCTCGCGCACACGCTGCTCAATAACGGGAGGAAGCTGGATCACCTTCTCCTCAGCACCGCCGGTCTCATATTTCGCTTTATAGTCGAACCATTCAGAATGGGCAGAGCGAATCCTGATAATCGGTAATACCTCGCCATCCACAATTGAGCAGGTAAGCTCCGTCCCTTGAATAAAAGGCTCAACCAAAATCGTCTGATCCAAAGCACAAGCCTTCTGAATAGCCGAGTGAAGCTCCTTCTCATTATGCACAAGCTGGATGCCGATGCTGGATCCTCCCATATTCGGCTTCACAATAACGGGATAACCCAACTGCTCTACCGCTTGCTGATCATAATCGCCCATTCCCTGCCAGCAGAGGCCTGCAGGCGTAAGCACCCCTGCCGACTTCAGCAGCATCTTGGACAGCTGCTTATTCATGCACAGGCTGCTTGCCAGAACACCGCTCCCTGTATAGGGAATGCCCAGTGTCTCCAGCGCTCCCTGCACCGTGCCATCCTCGCCATATTGGCCATGCAGCGCCAACAACGCAAAATCGATGCCTGTGTGCTGAACCTGTGCGATTAAATCCGCTGGCTGATCGATCACAATTGGAACCACCTCATAGCGGCTGCGATCCAAATGATTCAGCATCTCTTGACCTGTCTGCAGAGAAACCTCACGCTCAGTGGAAGTACCCCCCATAATAACGCCAATCTTCATCATGACCCCCCATTTTCTTAAAAAATCATAGTGCAGTTACGGATTGTTCTTATGACCACATGCCTTAGAAAAGTTACGCACCTGTTGGCCTATAATCTGAATACCCCGCTCGATCTGTTCATCCGTTACTCGGGAAAAGCCAAGCCGCAAAGTATTCGTCCCTTCACCTTCATGTATAAAAAACTTGTCTCCAGGTATATATATAACACCTTGATCTATGCATGCTTCAAGCAACTGGCGCGTATTTACACCTGCCGGGAAGGTAAGAAACACATGCAAGCCCCCATCGCCAGATAGTTGCGCCTCAGAGAGATGGGTATCACAGCATGCCTTCGTAAGCTCGTATTTGCGCTTATATTCCATACGTGCTCTTTTTACATATTTCTCAAAATTTCCATTGAGTAAATATTGATATAATATCGATTGGTCGATTGTTGAGGTATGAATGGTGCGCGCACGCTTAATGCTTTCCAGAGTGTCAATCAGCGCTCGATCTCCAAGCACCCAGCCTACTCGCAAGCCAGGAAACAGCACCTTGGAGAAGCTGCCAATATAGATGACTCCGTTCCCTCGCCCTGCTGTTGCTATTAATGGCGCAATATGCGCTCCTGAATAGCGCAGCTCCTCATTAAAACCATCCTCAATCACCGGAATCTGATAGCGCATCATTAAATTCATTACAGCGCTGCGCTTTGCTGGCGACATGACAATGCCTGTAGGATTGTGATAGGAAGGAGTCAAATAGGCGAGATCGAAGCTATTTGTCTGCTTCTGCAATACCGCTTCAAGCTGCTCCACATTAATACCATCCCGCTCCATTGGAATGCCGGTAATCTCAAAGCCTTGTAGCTTTAAATTTTTGATCGCTGTGTGATGGGTCGGATTTTCACAAATTACTGTACCGCGGCGCGCTGAAGGGCGAAGTGCCGACAGCACAATATCGAAGCCTTCTGTAAAACCGCTTGTAATCAGTAGATCCTTGCCGCTTATATCGACGCCCTTATTCTCCATATATCTCATCAGGTAATCGATCAGTGGTTTGTAACCCTTGGCATAGCCGTAGTTGAGCAGCACCTGCCCTTCGATTGCCATCCGATCCATAAAGGCTCGCCTTACATTTCCCAGATCAAACAGCTGCTCATCCGGTGCGATGCTTGTAAACGAGATGATTCCTCTTGGGGCGCGAATGCCCTGCTTCATCATATCAAGCTCTGCAGCCGATACAGCGTACTTGCTCATTCTTGTCTTCCAATCAATCTGCCAGGCGAAGGAGGCGTCAGCCCCTCCGTTATCCGCAACCAAACGGTCCACCATAGCGGCCACATAGCTGCCTCTACTCGGTATTGTATACGTAAATCCATCGTCCTCTAGGCCTTCATAGGCTGCAATAACTGTATTGCGACTCACCTTGAGCACACTACTCATTTCACGTGTGGAGGGTAGCTTCTGATCCTTATGAAACGTCCCTTTTATAATTAAACGTTTAATATATTCTTTTACTTGTATCGCGACCGGACGGTCACCAACGATCTTAAAATCTTGGAACATTGTTCATCGCCCTCCATCTATAATGATGGCATAGGTAACAAAAGAAAAAAAGAACCACCGCTCTGGACTTTTCATCCTTCGATGGTTCTTCCGATTTTATCCCAGCTACGTCCTCATCATATCCGTAACTCCAGATGTTTGGTTACGCAATGATCATCTTATTGACTAATCTCGAAATCCTTAATGGTTGCATCCGGTCTTAAAACTTTATTTTGATCCAGCTCAGATAACGGTTTACCATTTCTAACCTTCTTTATCCAATCATAATTTGCAAGTACGCCTTTCTCCAACGCAATTACGTCAGCAAACCCTTGCCCAATGATTGTGGCAGCCTTATCAGGATCATCAAGCTGGCCATTCGCAATAACTGGTATCCGGTTTTCAATGGATCCACCGTATTCATCTGTTTGACGACTCGTATAGTCCGTAAGGAACTGATCAAGCATTATACTCCTTATAAGTGAACTCATTTCGCAAGTGACTTTCAGGATCTTATATGTCATGATGTACTATTATAGGAGGAAAGCAACCAGATGGATATTTGTTACTGTTATCACGGCAAACAAGTATGTGAACCCAGTTATTCTTGGGGGCCCGGCATCAAAGGACAATACAAAATCATGTTTATCCATGCGGGTAGAGGCGTTTACCAGATTGACGGAAAGACCTTTCATCTTCAGCAAGGCGAAGGCTTTATCGTATACGACAACATTCTTTGTTACATGGAAGCGGACCCAACTGATCCTTGGATTTATTCTTGGATAGCCTTTTCGGGTAACGGGGTTATACCTCTATTCGAGCAGGCGCACATTTCTCCCCTTCATCCCGTATTCAGGTACTCCCCATTGTTTTGGTTTGATTTTTATTTGGATGAATTTTCTGCCTGCGACGTGAACCACAGCACCAGTGAACTACGAAGACAGAGTATTTTGTTCAGGTTACTCGCCGATTGGATTGATATGTTGGTTGCTACGAGTCAGCTACTGCCCGAGATACGGCCCAAGGACGCCTACATTCGTAAAGCGGTCGAGTTTATTCGAATGAACTATAACCAAAGAGTTTCCATTTCCGAGGTCGCACACATAGTTGGGATTGATCGTGTATATCTGTCCGTCCTTTTCAAGGAGATTCTTAATGTTTCCCCACAACAATACTTGTTGAACCTCCGGATGGACAAAGCAGGCGATCTGCTGGACAATTCGCAGCTGTCCATCACGGAAGTCTCCTATTCTGTTGGTTATAGCGACCCGCTACTGTTCTCCAAAATGTTTAAAAAAGTGAAGGGACTTTCTCCATCATACTTTCGCGCAAGGCTTAAAAGAGACAGCTCAATGGGTCTTTCAAGCCTCGACTGATTTGTTTCGTTTAATGAATCGTGTTGTTGCCATGACATTACCAGGGGACATCCCCGATATTATGCATAACCTGGTCTATCTCTTGAAGATCCGCTGCCGATAGCGGATCCGCGTGTACTGCTTGCACGTTTTCCTCGATTTGACCTACACGGCTTGCACCGATTAGCACCGAATCCACACCTCCTTCGCGCAGCGCCCATGTCAACGCTATTTGCGGCAACGTTTGACCCCGGCGCTTCGCGATCGCCTCCAGCGCACGGAATTTGTTAATCCGCTCCTGAGATATGGCCTCTAGTTTCAACGTGCGCAGGCCTGTTTTAAACTCAGCTTCCAGCTTATCGATGTATTTTCCCGTCAACTGTCCGCGACCAAGCGGGCAGAAAGCCACTGTGCCGGCTCCTACTTCAGTCAGCACGTCCTGCAATCCGTTCTCAATCCACCGGTTCAGCATCGAATACATAGGCTGGTGGACGAGCAGCGGTGTACCAAGGTTTTTAAGGATCGCAGCTGCTTGCTTCGTCTCCTCCGGTCCGTAATTGGATAAACCGACATACAGTGCTTTGCCTGTTTTCACAGCATGAGCAAGCGCTCCCATCGATTCCTCTAAGGGGGTATCACCATCGGGACGATGATGGTAAAAGACATCGACATAGTCGAGTCCCATTCGCTGAAGGCTGCGATCCAGGCTTGCAAGCAGGTTTTTTCTCGATCCCCACTCACCGTACGGGCCAGGCCACATATAGTAGCCAGCTTTTGTTGAAATAAACAGCTCATCCCGATAAGGTGCGAGGTCCTTTTTTAAAACGTGTCCAAAGGTCTCCTCGGCCGATCCGGGAGGCGGTCCATAATTGTTTGCCAAATCAAAGTGCGAGACACCAAGATCAAAGGCGCGTAGTATCATTGCACGACTATCCTCAAACGGTTTGTCCCCACCGAAATTTTGCCACAAGCCGAGCGAAATGGCCGGGAGCCTGACACCGCTCCGTCCAATCCGCCGATATTTCATCTGTTCGTATCGATTCTCTTGTGCAATATAAGTCACCTGATTTCATCCTTTCTCATTCCTAGCAAAATACTGGCCTCTGACGTGCCCTCTTCTTATTTCTCATTTCACGCCTCCCTCAAGACATGTCATAAAGTTGAGGACCTAATCTTAGGCAGCTCAAGTATATCTAACAATTCTTATGTATTGGAATGTCACTGTGATAAAAGTACATGTCATAATGTTATTAGATAATAGGACAGCTACTAAATTCTTCAATAATGAGAGTTTTTGCTTTATTCATCATAACCTCCGTCTTCTCTCGTAAATCCGCGATATCATAATGTGAATGATTAATTAGGGAATAATTGTGTGAAACAACAAAGGATTCCTATTTTATAACAAAGAAAAACAACCTTCCTCCAGTCCGAGGACTAAGATAAGGTTGTGCTTAAAAGGAGGTTTATTGATTCTATTTAATTACTGAGGTGTTTGGTTTGTAATTCGGTATATGTACCAGCTTTTGTAAGCCTTATATTTCCCAACTACAAAACACGGGTACTTCATGAAGACCATGAGTAATGAGATCATATTATTGACACAATCGGTAATGAGATAAAGCTCTTGTCACTTGGTTTGGGCAAGAGCTTTATCTTGCGTCTTTCCTCTTTAATTTGGCACTGTTTTATGGATCAATCAACTATCACTAGCATTATTTCTCCACTATTCGCAAATAACTTGGTCGAAAGGACAAGCCCACAATATAGCGATGAAGTCCCTTAGCAGGAAAAGTTAGGAGTGTATTATTGAAGTGTCACGTTGTCAACGTAAACGGCTGACTTACCGCTGCTGTTCGCCGAGGCAAGAAATTGTATGCCGATTTCCCTAACATCGTCAAGATTGGGTACAGATGCAAGGTTGAACGACAGCGTCGTACCTCCAGAAGAATTTATCTTGACAGCTTTGCCAGCATACCAAGCCCAACCTGATCCTGTCTTGGCATAAATCTTGGCATTGAGTCCGTCACCTGCGGAGTCCCAAGATGCATGTTTGACGGTCGCGCTTAGCGTTGCCTTACCACTAAGGTTGCGGCTTTGTGAGAGAAGCAGGTAGTGCTGGGAATTAGCAGACATGATGATATCCGCTTTAAGAGAATTACTGCCCTTGGATGACCACTCGTTTACGCTCCATGGACCATCGGATATATTCGAACCGGTCCAGCCCTGCGTACTACCCTCGAAGTCATATAATGTGTTTGCGCTACTGCCACCGCAAGCCGCATTCTGCCTCCACTCGGCATACGGTGCGTGCCCGGCTAGAATGCTTTTCAGATAGTTACCTCCTGCTGTGAGACTCCCGTTCGTATTGAAAATACTGGCGCCTTCTGTCTTGTCATTAATCGCCCAGTTGGCCCATGACAGGTTATTCTGGTTCATCCAGTCAAGCCATTGGTTCGTGGAATCGTAATTAATGCCGCCGTCGCCATCCGCGTTAACAAAGCCCATCTCGGTAACAAATAGCGGGATGCCCTTACTCATTGCGTAGTTGGCTTTGTCCCGGAGCGACTGAAAATGAGTTCCAGCGTAAAAGTGCAATGTATAGGCGATATTACTAGAGGATGTAATGGGATCGTTCGCTGCCTGGTCTACATTCTGAGACCAGAATGGCGTACCAACGACAATTAGATTGTCAGAATGTTGACGAATGGCTGGAATAACTTGCTCAGCGTAACTTTTGATTGTCCCCCACGAGACTTGCGTAGGTTCGTTATAGATCTCGAAAATGACGTTATCATAGCTTCCGTATTCCTGCGCCATGCGGCTGAAGAAACTTTTAGCGGCGTTGACGTTGTTGTGCGCGTCATGTGAGTGCCAATCGATAATAACATAGATCCCCTTAGCAATTGCCGCATTGACCACGTCACGAACTTTGGATTCATCGGCCGTGTTATACGGATTTCCGCTGGGGTCCACGCCATATGCCGCTCTTACGATCTCTACTTGGAATTCATCCACCATCCGATTCACCGTGGCGGTATTCCAAAATGGACCGGACCAGTTGCTCCAGAAGAAGCTCGACCCTTTGACCATCATAGGCCGATTCGTTTTGGAGCCGTTAATCTTGTTTCCACTTGCTTTCATTTCACCGAAATAACTTACAGGGTTTGCGCAGGCAGCTGCAGAAGCGGGCGTTGCAGGTAAGGCCGCTTGAAAAAGTAGCGTTAATAAACTGAACAGTAGGATCATGATTAATGGCTTAGTGAATGAATTGAACGACATTTTCATAATTCTCTTCTCCCTTTAATATGGCATGATTACGCGAAAAATTTCGGCAAGTAGCCCCGATATTCATCTGCATATCGGCCGGATTCAAGAACAGTGACAGCATTCAAACTTGTTGGCGAAAACGTTTTCGAAAATGAAATAAAAATGTTAGTGAAACCTCCTGTTCCAATAGACTCAATTAGATTCAACCATTAACATCTTCACGCTTTCCTCAGGTTAACAACATATCGCCCTACGTCTTCCGGATCACCACCTTCTTTTAAAATCATATCTATTCCAGTTTCCTCCCCTCTGACGCAATATGAGACCTTCCCTTTTGTCCATAACTCGGGAATGAAACAAGAACGAGCAGAAGTGATTCAAGGGACCTTATATTAAGCGCTTACACCATAATTAAAATACAATTTGTTTTTGTGTTTGTCAATTCTTAAAAAACTATTCCTTATACTCTCCTGTCGAGTCTCGTACAACCAGATTTGCCGGGACAATCTCCGTTGGCGGTGAATAATCGGGATTCTCAATCATTCGGATGAGATGCTCTCCTGCTTTCATTCCCATTAGCGTAATGTTCTGATTGATTGTTGTAAGCTTGGGCATGGACAGTTCCGCATAGAATGTGTTGTCAAACCCAACAACGGAAATATGATCAGGTACTCGCATTCCGATTTCGCGAATTGCTTCGATCGCACCGGTCGCCATATAGTCTGAAGAGCAGATTACGCCAGACGGTGCTTCCGGAAGCTGTAGCAGGCGCTTCATCGCCTTATATCCACCTTCAATGCTGTATTTCTCTACCTCCACATATTGGTCGTAGTAAGGAAGATCGTTCGAGCGCAGCCCCTCCTGATACCCGGAAAATCTCGTTTGACCAACCAGACATCCCAAATCCCCTGAAATAAAAGCGATGCGTTTATGTCCGAGTTCCACCAAATGCTGAACACCTAAGTAAGCACCTATGCGATTGTCGGCTGTTACATATCCGGTTCTAGGTCCCAGCAGATCGGTATCGATCATCATCGTCGGCATCTCAGCCTGAAGTAGATCCAAAAAATTTTGATTAGTTCGATCGACACCAAACATGACAACTCCATCTACATTGCGGCTGATGCAATGCTTAGTGAAGGTATAATCGGGATTGCTAAGATTCGGTGATAGAAAGAGCAGGTCATAACCGCTATCTTCAAGAGACTTTCTTAACCCATCAAGAAGCTCCGAAATAAAAGGATTCGTGAAGAAATCCAGCAGGAACATCCCGACCGTCCAGGAACGCTTTTTCACGAGGCTTCGGGCAACCACATTCGGCTGGTAGTTCAGCAATTCAATCGCCTTGTTCACCTTATTTCTCGTTTTGCTGCTGACATCAGAATAATTATTAATCACTTTGGATACCGTTGCCACCGATACCCCTGCTTGTTTCGCCACCTCATGAATAGATGCCACTACACTCACCCCAAACCAAAATAAACGAATCTCACACTCGGTACATAACAATTTACTATATATTATACGCGATGCTCAGCCTCATAGGAAACGTTTAGTAATACCAAAAAACATCTAGTTGATGTCCAAATAATCAATGTATGCACCCTTTAAAAAGTTTAGTTTTTTGTACAAAAAAGCTGACATCATTACGTATCAATGTCAGCTCTATAAAAATTATTATTTTCTATTAATGATCCAAGGAAGCCTTTTCTCCCTTAAATACGATCATAAAAATGGCACCGCCTGTAATTACTACAGCTAGAAGTAGTAACGTCAAATTGCTGTACAAATATGCTGCAACGTCAGTAACGATCGGGAGAATAGGAAAGTTGCACCTAAGCTGTGTAAGCAGTCCTCCTACAATTGCGATACCAATCCCTTCCGCCAAAAAGCAGGAAAAATTTAAAAACCCCATACCTGAGCCTGATTCGTCAGCACTTAGCGAGCCTGCCACAATGGTTGAGATGACCGTTTTGACAAAGGATAGCCCACCAAAAATCAAAACCAATGCTCCTGAAATGATCCAGAGGCTACGATCGGCAAAAAGTGAAACGATGAAAAGCCCCATCACGAGAAGCAATAACCCTGCAACCATGACAAAACGAGCTCCCTGCCTATCGACCAAAGAACCGCCAACGATCCCAAAAAGAATCACGCTAAGCGTTCCTGGAAACAGAACACCGCCTCCGATAAGGCTTGTCGGCATCTGGTGTACTTCTCTCATCATGTAAGGGATCATAGACATAAATCCTGCAACGGTCCCTAGAAGTATTCCCCCTACAAATACGCCGACAATAAACCTTCTCATCTTGAATAAAGCTGGTTCTACGAAAGGTTCCTTAGCTCTTCGAATTCTCAGCACAAATCCTATGAAAAGAATGACACTGTTGGTCAAATACCACCACTCGTAATGTGTCGTAAATAAAGTGAACGAAACAATTCCAAGAACAAAGAGCAGGCCTCCCAGAACATCAAGCCCACCTTTTTTCATAGGTTCGTCAGGCAGCGTCCGTAAGAAAAAAGGTAGTGTGACAAGCGTCATCATTGGCAGGAAAAACAGATAGGACCAATGTACATAGTCCGCGATCCAGCCTCCAACTATAGGACCAAAACCTTCTCCCAGAGCAACGGTCGATCCAATCATTCCAAAAGCTTTTCCTTGATGCTGCTTTTCGATACTTTTGGTAACGATGACCATAATCAGTCCGGGGACGGCAGAAGCACCCGCTCCTTGGATAAATCGTGCAACAAGCAAAATCGGAAACCAGGCATGAAAAAGCAAGCCAAACAGCGATCCCCCGCTATATATCATCATACTGATGAGAACCAGTTTTTTTACGCCGTAAATGTCCGATATTTTTCCGTAAACGGCCGTTCCTACGGCAAAAGAAAGAATGAAGCTGGTATTAACATAATTTGCAGCGGATGGCTTAATTCCAAATTGAGCGGCAATGTCGGGCAACGATACGTTGAACACCGTCTCATTCAATACGCTGAAAAATGCAAGCACGCACAGCCAAATCAAAGATTTAGGAATACGTTTCTCAATCGATTTTTCCATTATGCAAACCCCTTAAAAATGCCAGGGATTACGCAGTTTATAGGGCCAGTGATGCGTTATCCCCTTTAATTTGTGCCCTTCTTTTCACTATGTACTTCATTCTAACGCCTCCACAAAATAAAAGTAAAAATCTGTTTAATTGCAATTACCTAACCATATTATCACTAAAATAATAAAAATATCACCTGTTATTTTTGACAATAATCATTTCATGACGAGGTAAAGCAAAAACGGTTAGTTCCTGCTCGTTGGATAACAATGTTTAGCCTCTGCGCTATCTTATTAACGCAATCTCCTACTTATTTATTTTCAATGGTAGATCATCAAAAACATATATGGAGTTAAGTTGTCTATTTGGAATTCGTCGCAAAATATTCTACTACTATCTCGCGGAATTCCTGAGCAGCCCGCGAAATATACCGATTCCTGTTCCATAATAAAGCAATCTCACGTATCAATTCGTGATTCTCTACCTGGAGATATTTGAGATGTTCCTGCGAATTTCGTGCCGTGCTCGGTATGAAAGCTATCCCAATTTCGGCTTCCACAAGAGTACTAAGCCTTGCAGGTTCATCCCCCTCGTACACATAGTTAGGCACAAATCCTTCCGACATGCATACAGAATCCACTAAATCACGAGTACCATAGCCTCTTTTTACGCCGACAAACCATTCTTCCCTTAGCTCTGTCAAGGATACGCTATTTCGATCCGCAAGCCGATGCCCCTTTGGAACAGCTACAAGAATGGGGTCGATACATACGATTTTACATTCGATGTCATCGCCTTCAACAGGAGGTGAAGACAAGCAAAAATCAACTTCTCCTCTATGAAGAAGTGTAACCATTTCCTGTGTGGTCAGCATTTGTACATGAAATTGAATATAGGGCCGTTTTCTCCGAAACTCTCGAAGAATACCTGGTAATGTGCTTGCGGTGGTCACTGCCAATTCGAGAGTTCCGTGTTCTGGGCTGGATAAGTCGCTAAGCTCCTGCTTCCCCTGTTCTAATTCAAATAAAGCCCTTTCTGCACGGTAAAGGAATCTGCTTCCGAACTCATTCAATCGCAGTTTCCTCCCTGTTCGATCGAATAAAGGGACTCCCAAATCTTCCTCCAAGCGTTGAATCGTTTTGCTGAGCGACGATTGAGTAACGTGCAGACTTCGTGCAGCTTCGGTTACATGTTCCAAATGAGCTACCGTGAGAAAATATTGCAGTTGAAGAAGTTCCATTTCGCATCCCCCATTCATTCCCTCAAATCAATGAGATTATAACATCAAATGCATTGGAATAAATAATCGATTTCAAGTACGATGACATTAATTCGCTATGGGGGGGGCAGAAATGAGTGTTCGCAGCTGGTGGTTAATGATTTCAGTTGGTCTAGGGATATTATTGAACCCATTAAATTCTTCGATGGTTTCTGTTGCAATTCCAAGTCTGCAAAATGTGTTCCAACTTGACTTTACAGGTGTTTCCTGGATTATTTTTTCTTTCTACATTGCAAGTAGCATAGCTCAACCTATCATGGGAAAGGCCAGCGATTTATTCGGCCGTAGGAAGATGTTTCTTATTGGACTTGTTGTAGCCTTCATTGCATCATTATTAGCTCCGTTGTCACCAACCTTTGGATGGCTCATCGTGTTCCGCATTGTACAATCCATCGGAACAAGTATGATGGTTGGGGTTGGAATGGCCATTGTTCGAATTCATATTACAGAGAAACAAGCGACTGCGCTGTCTGTTTTGTCCATTTTCCTATCAGGAGCGGCAGCAATTGGACCCTTTATTGGCGGGGTTTTGGTTCATTGGTGGAATTGGCCTGCCATCTTTTTCATCAATATTCCGTTTGTGGTAGCCAGCTTTCTATTGGCTTGGAGGACTATTCCTAAGGACGAATCGCCAACATCTGTTGCACGCAACATGTCCTTTCGTAAATGGTTTGATTTAATTGATGCAAGAGGGATCCTACTCTTCACATTAGGGCTGGTTGCCCTGCTCGTCGGATTACTCTCGGCAAAATCATCTGGGCATATCTCGTTAGAAAACGTCATTGTCGGGTTAATAGGCCTCGTTGCGCTGGGGGCATTCGTACGATATGAGTTAAAAGCGACGTCACCCTTTATTCCTTTACGCACGTTCGCCAAATATCCTGCGTTGACTTGGGTTAATGTCGAATTCATGTTCGTTAACGTACTCTATTACTCGCTTTTTTTCGGGCTTCCGTCCTACTTGCAAGTGGTAAGGCATGTAAGCGAGTTCCAAACAGGGATTCTCATGCTAAGCTTAGGCTTGTGCTCGCTTGCTGCTTCTCCAATAGCAGGACGATGGATTGATAAATCAGGACCCAGACCGGCATTACTGGTATCGGCAATCCTGATGACATTGGGATCTGTGTGGCTTGTAACATTAAATCCAACTTCTCCGGTGATCAGCGTGTGTTTGGCTTTGGCTGCATTCGGTATTAGCAACGGACTGAACAATGTAGGTATGCAAGCAGCCTTGTTCCAAAGTTCTCCAAAAGAAATAATCGGTGTAGCATCCGGATTATTTAATACATCAAGATATCTGGGAACCATTTTCTCTTCATTATTGATAGGTATCGTAATGGGAGGTAAGTTCAGCTTCGAGGGATTTCAAGTGCTTGGAATTGTCCTTACGGTAATTGCATTGACTTTGGTATTCATGAGTCGGCGACGCCTGGATTCAGGACAATTGCGAGAGTCATAGGTTTACCGTTTCTTCAAATAAACCCCTCTACTCTTTATTTAACGTTAATTTTTCAACGAAAGAGAAAGGAATTTAGTTAAAAAACAGCCGAGCAATCGGCTGTTTTTGGTAGCGATTGGTAGGTGACAATAATTCCAGTTCACATCCCTAATCCAGCTTTCAAATCCCTTTATGCAAAGGTAAATTAGCTTGTCTCATCAGGACAGTATTTGCGCTCGATGATGTGCTTGATGCATTACGGTAAAACGCAGCGAAGCCCTGTTCGCAGTAAAAATATTAAAAAATAGTTGGCACCATTCCCCCATCCATACGGATTGGAGAACCCTTAAATGCAGACGCATATGGGCTACATACAAATGCGGCTAATCTACCGATTTCAATAGGTCTAATAAATCGCTGTATTTCGGATTGAGGCAGGTTTGCGGCCATAAATTGTTTCTCTTTTTCTGAAAAAGTCATATTTTCATTGGTGTAAATCCCCTCTATGATTTGATGTACATTTTCAGAAAGTGTTGGTCCTGGCATGATTGTATTAACGGTAACTTCTGTACCTCTTGTTAATTTAGACAAGCTTTTTGACAATGATAGCAGCATGGATTTGGTCATACAATATTGAGGCATTTGTCCTGAAGGCATAATTGCTTCTTCACTCGCAATGAAAACAATGCGTCCATAATCGTTTTTCAACATTTTAGATAAGTAAAATTTAGCTAATCCATTTGCAGCAAGAACATTAGTACGGAAGTATTTTTCCCACACTTCATCGTCAACGTCCTCATACTGCATAATTTCGTAAATACCCATATTGTTAACCAAAATATCAACTTCGGGGTATTTTTCAAATAATGCTTTTCTTTGCTCTTTATCCACAATATCGGCCGTAGCATTTTGGGGAGAGGTAGTTGGGAACTTTGACTTTATTTCATTTACTGTTTGTTCTACCTCATCATAATTCCGTCCATTAATAAGTACATTCACACCTTCTTTGGCAAGTTCAATCGCTATTGCTTTACCTATACCTTTCGTTGATCCTGTTATTAAAGCAGTTTTATTGTTTAAACTCATATCCATCATACATTTCTCCTTTTTCTCTACTTCCAAACTATGTTAAGATCAGCCTTTTAAAGAGTCCTGATTATATTACCTTGCCTGGATTGTTCAGTAACTAGCATATTGCGCCAAAATTCTTGTTTCACACGCCAATTGATAAAACTCAATAAAACTAGCTCTTTGAACAATTGGCTAGTCTGGAATCTATTAATGAATTGACGGTCTTCCGAGCTGTCCTTCTGATATTGAGTTTGCAGCTAAATGTTTAGTACGCCAATTTAAAGGAGTGTCACCTTCCCAAAGGCGGAAAGCCCGATAGAACGAGTTCTGGTCTTCATATCCAATCAAGAAAGCTACTTCTTTAATATCAAGCGATGGGTCTGCCAAGTACTTTCGTGCCTGCTCATGTCTAGCTTGTGTCAGCAGATGCTTAAAGTTCGTGTTTTGGTCAGTGAGCCGGCGCTGCAACGTGCGATCGCTCATGTTGAGTTCCTTCGCGATAGCCTCAATATCAGGGCGTCCTCCTGTGAGGCTCCGTTTTATAATCCATTTGACCATTTCGGTAATGGAGCAGTTGCGCTGCTGTTCAGCCAGAGATCGGTCTAGGACGGGAGTGAGAATCTCCAGCAATTCTTCGTTGTACGAAACAAAAGGGAGGTCCAGATCTCTTCGATGTAGCGTCATTCGATTACATTTTGCATCAATCCGGATACGGCAACCGAAGTAAGCTTCAAGAGCTTGTACATCTCCCATTGATTGCGAAAATTCCACAAGCTGTGCCGTCAAAGGTTGACCAGTGCCCCGGCGCCCAAGCTCCAGAAGACATGCCAGCGTAATACCGACCAGCATCGGTGGACCAGGCTGCTCGGTATACAGCCATTCCAGTTCGATTGTACAGTGCTCGCCCTCTTCAGTGATACGTAAGGTTTCAGGGGGACATAATTGTTTGTACCGAGCCATTCGATTTAGAGCGTCGCGGTAGTTACGAGCGTGGTAACACGCTAAGACGGTCGGTGGGTACTTCGTTGTTTCAAAGACGGTTGCAAGCTTGATGATTCCTTTGGCAGTGTCACCAATGAGATCGGAATAAGCCTGCCAGATCGCGAAATATTGGGCTGGGGTGACTACTGGTTCTGTCATAATGTTAAGCGGCAGCCGTGCTTTATGAGCTACGTCGTGAGCAGAAATTCCTAATTCGTGTAATCCCGTCCAAAATCCTGGCGGAATTTTAATATGGTCAGAGGTATGAGTCTTCTTCATACATATAGACCTCCTTTATTTACTTACATTATTCAAGCTCTATAACCATTCCAGTATAGTGAATTTTGTTAACATATGCTTACTAAATGTTTGACCACAATAAATAAAAAAGCAACCGATATATCGGTTGCTTTTGAGTCATTTTTATTTCGATAATTGCAGTTTCCTATATTTCTACCAGCAGAAACTGTATCTAAAAACCTGTAGTATACTGTTTCGGGATCGTTGTTTCTTTTTTCAAGTTTGTTGCCGCCTCAAGAGCCCAATAAGGGTTTCTTAACATTCCTCTCCCGACAGCCACAAGATCTGCGTCCTCATTTCCTACTACAGCGTTTGCCAGGATCGGATCATCGAGTCTTCCGACTGCAATGACTGGAACTTCGAGTGCTTGTCTGATTTCTCGAGCAAGTGTCACTTGGTATGCTGCGTGACTGCCTGGTCTACCCCACGCAGCGATAGGTCCTTCCCCGCCTGAAGAAATATCAAAAATATCTACTCCTGCTTGTTGATATTCTTTGGCAAAAGAAATGCTTTCTTGAATGTCGTATCCTCCTTCTACGTATTCTTTAGCGGAAATACGCATGATAAGCGGCATGTCTTCCGGCATCTCTGCCTTGGCTGCCTGAATAATTTCCCGACCAAACTTTGTAAGATCTTTCCCGTATTCATCATCTCTTTGGTTGGTAAGAGGAGAGTGAAATTGATGGATTAAGTATCCGTGAGCTCCATGCAATTCAATGGCATCAACTCCGGCCTTCACAGCACGTGCTACAGCACCGCGGAACTTCTCCACCATTTCTTTAACTTCTTGTGTTGAAAGAGCTCTGGGTAATTTAGATTTCTCATCAAATGGAATAGCGGACGGAGCAACAGGCACCTCAGCATCTTCTGCTTTACGTCCAGCATGAGCAATTTGGATACCTACTTTTGCTCCATAACTATGGCAGGCATCTACAATTCTTTTCAATGCAGGAATTTGCTCATCAGACCACAATCCCAGATCGAAATCAGAAATCCGTCCATCGGGTTCTACATCGGTCATTTCAATTATAATAAATCCAGTTCCACCAATTGCACGACTTACGTAGTGCATGAAATGCCAATCGGTAGCTATACCATCTTTTTTTTCAACAGAATATTGACACATTGGAGGCATGACGACCCGGTTCTTTAATTCCAAGCCTTTAAATTTATAAGCACTAAATAAATCTTTCATTAAGAAAGACCCCTTTCTAGGTTTTATAGTGAACACTATATTAAATGCATGCACATGCATATAATACAGCATGCATTTTTTATTTGTCAACTATCGTTTAAACTATGCGTTTACGTAATAAAGGCCCAGAGATTGTATTCTCTAGACCTAGGATTAAATCTTGCTCTATTCAAGCATTAACTTTCGTATTAAGTTTTAATTTATATGAAAGGATTATATTTTTTCAATAAGTGATTGTAATTTTTGCTTCAACTCATCTTTTGAAAGGACTGACTCCAGAATCTGGTTGAAGGTTTCGAGCGCTCTATCAAATTTCTTTTCACCAAAATCGGTCATGCTTGTATAGATTCCCCGACGATCATCTTCACATATATGTCTTTGCAAAGCTCCGCAGCTTTTTGCTTCCATTCTGACTACCAGTCTAGATAATGCACTTTGGCTTAACCCAACCATCTCTTGTAAATGCTGCAATCTCAATTTCTTTTCCTCAGTTTGAGATAAGAAATACAGAACCAAAAATTCATTTAAGGATAAACTATAGTTTTCTTGAAGTGCGCGTTCCAATTCATCGTTTATGTTCGATTGGAGTTTAGTAAGGGACAGCCAAATATTTAAAAATTCGATAGTATTGTTGTTATGCATTTCGACTCATCCGTTCTATTCTAAGTATAAATTACACATATTATAGGTGTCACCATAGGGAATAATTAATTCTATCAGGGTTACCGGAAATGGTCAAAACAACACAAAAACACCTTTCAAATCAGCTTCCATGCTTAGGAATGCATCTTCTGAAGGTGTTTTGTTTTGAATTTGATTTTATTTACAAATTATTTATGGTCAGATACTTTTCTACGCATTCCAGCCAGTCCTATCAAACCAAGCAAGCCAAGCCAACCCCAATCCATATCGTTGTCATTATCTACGGCGTTTGCTCGTACATTGTTAGCGTTATAAGTTGGATTGTTACTTTGATAAGGGTTTTGAGCTGGGTCATTGGCTGCATTTACATTTGGACTTTGTGCTAAAGAAGGGGTGGCTAAAGCTGCAAATAAGCAAATGGAAGTTACCGCTGTGACTATTTGTTTTTTCATAAAAAGGAATCCTCCCTGAAAGTGTGATGCATATAATTTCTCCAAAAATCCGCTCCTTATTCTATTGCGTATTTACAAATTTATTTGGATACTTTTAATCATTAATTGGAACTATAAGATTGGTGTAAAAAATATTAAAGGAGCGGTTATGATGGGAATATTAAGTGGGAATCCAAAAGACGAACCTATGCACTATGGTGAAATTTCCGGTGTTTGGCAATTTTCATTGGCCGCGAAAGGAGCTCTGTCTTTCTACCAAGCATTCCTGAATCATGCAGGTGATAAGGATTTGAGAAAAATATTGGATGCACTCATTGATCAAGCGAAACTTGAAATTAAGGAGTGTGATACGCTTCTTACTGACAATGGGATTGCCCCAGCGCCAGCCTTACCAGAAAGACCTCCAGTGAAACTTGAAGATATTCCTGTAGGTGCGCGGTTTACTGACCCGGAGATCGCCGCTAAAATTGCGTCTGATACATCATTGGGACTGGTGGCTTGTAGTCAAGTGATGGGTCAATCCATCAGAGAGGATATAGGGGCCTTGTTTGCAAAATATCATGCCACCAAAACTGCTTTAGGCGTTAAGATTCTTCAAATGTCTAAAGAAAAAGGATGGTTAATTCCACCTCCTCTCCAAGTGAAAAGACCCGAAGCTGTTGAAGTGTAAAACAGACTAAAATTTCTGCTGGCTATATTCAGGGTAGATTAAACAAGCACCCCCTTTGTCCTCACTATGAGGATAAAGGGGGTGCTTTCACGAGCCATATCCGCCTGGCCATGCTCTCAAATTATTTCATTCCAGAATCTGTGAAAGACTCTGCGTTTCTTTTAAATCGATCTTCGAATCACGCTTTTGGTCGCTGCTGCCTCAAAAATGGTTTCGATCAGCACCAGCACACGGTGCACTTCTTCGCTTTTGATCGCAAGCTCGGCTTTTCCTTCGATGGTGGAGACAAAATTTTCGTAAAAGCTTTCTGCTGCAGCAGGTATTTTCTCAATCGGGAACTTAAGGGTGGATTCCTCAGACGGCGGTGCCATCGTTTTCGTCAACCCTTGACCTGCTTGAATCGGTTTGGGTTCCACGTGAGCGACATCTGGATTTCGGGTGACAATCTCTCCGCTCAAATCCCAATCCTTGATCACTGCTGTTCCTTCAGTTCCTTTAATATACCAACGCGGCAACTTTACGTAATTCGTTGTACCTACTTCAATGACCGCTGTAAGACCGTCCTTGAACTCAATCAAGCTGGTAAAGCCGTCATCCACTTCTGTCCCCAGAATATAACTTAAGGTAGCAGTCACGCTTTCGATTTGGCTGTCCGTAATCTGAAGAAGCTGGTCCAACAGATGCACTCCCCAATCCAATAGCATTCCTCCACCATACGCCTTTAATTGCCGCCAGTCTCCTGGAATGCCGTTAGCTCCCTGAACCCGCGATTCCAGGTGGAAAAGATCGCCAACGGTCTTCTTACTGATTATATCTTTGACAATCCGGAAGTCTTCATCCCATCTGCGATTCTGATGTACTGTAAACAGACGATTTTCTTGCTTGGCCACCTCGACAATATCTAAGAAATCTGCGCTTGTTATCGTAACTGGCTTTTCACAAATGACATGTTTGCCAGCTTGCAGTGCTTGGATCGCGATTTCTTTATGAACGTCATTAGGCGTTGCTATTAATACAATATCTACGTCCTGATCGCCGAGAACAGCCTCTAGACTGGCATAAGTTTTATAGCCGGCTGCTGCAGCCAATTCCATCCGATAATCAACAATATCATATACACCGCCAATGGCAAGCTGCTCAATAGGTTCAATTAATTGAACATGGTAGCTTCCCATACCTCCATAACCAATAATAACGACATTGTATTTCCGATTGTCCATTTTCATTTTCCTTCCACTCCTAAATTGAGCCACCACCTATCAAATGGTTGCTCACGGATCGAATTCAATTGTAAATAGGTTATTGCCAAGCAACTATCCGTAAGATGTTATTGCATACGCTTTCATTATAAAGGAAATCTTTCCCCAAAAAAAGGGGGTTATTATGATCAAGGTGGTTTAAAGAAGTTGTATGTAACAACGAGCAGTCTGAATCAATTAATTACGTACATGCGACACCTTCAAAAAATCTGCAATCCTATTTCTTGGAGCATATTTATTAAGTTGTCTCGCATGGAACCGGCCATCCTTGCTGCAAATTTTGCTTTTTTACAAGCTTCCTCATATGACTCTTGATCCTTCAAAGATATTATGGCAGTTCGAAAATGTCTCCCGAAGACTTTAATTTGAAATCATGAATCAGTAATTCGTTTTTAGAATGTTGCTTCCTCCTTATGAGGGGTGTTTTTCACACCCCCACATGAGTTTACCAATAAATGTCTATCCTTATTGTGGCTGTAAGTTTGCGTAGCTCAGCTCTTTCTATCTTCTTTGGTAATCAAAGAGCTGTAGGCGGGAATCTTCACCGTATCTTTCTTTACTTTCAAATCCTTTGAGCTGGAGAAGACTACTTTCCTCTTCTGCTTATCCCAATCTTTCATCTGGAGGGTAACCGGCTCTCCTGACAGGTTATGATATATATACAATGTTTCTTTGCCTGAGGAACGTTTGTATGCCGCCACGTTGGCAGAACCTGCTTGGAACGGTTCTAGATTGTCGCTGCGAAGAGCCTCATGTTCTTCCCTCAGGCGGATAAGCGTACGGTAGCTTGCCAGCAGGGAATCATTGTCCCGCAACTGCGCTTCCACCGATACTTCGCCTTTGTTGTATTTGGGCTCCTCCCACTTCGTTTGACCGAGACCTTCTCCCTTGTACCAGCGCATAGGCTCCCGAAGAAACTCATCGGGCTTCTCTCCCTTCATGCCGATCTCCTCCCCGTAATAGAGAAATGGCTGGCCCGGCAGCGTCAAAAGAATGGATGCAGCCAGTTTGGCTTTTCGCACATCCCCGCCCAGCTCGCTCATAACACGGGTCTGGTCATGATTGCTTAGGAACGGAGCATCGAGTGCCGCCCTATTGTATGATTTGTACAGCTTTAGCGTTTTCTCTGCGAATGTTGCGATACCCTGATCCTGGCCGTTTTTCACGGAGTTCAAAATCGTTCCGCCCAGATCAAAATTAAACAGAGAGTGGAGCGATTCGTAATAAGGAGCTATTGTCTCCGGTTTATCCCATACTTCTCCTGCCAGATATACATTTGGATTTATCTTTTCCATCTCGGAACGGAACTCATTCCACCACGCAATGTTTTTATCTGCGCCATCCTTCGTTTGCCCTTTAAAAATATGCATCGCCGCATCAAGCCGGAATCCGTCTGCACCCTGCTGTAGCCAATACTTGCCGACTTTGATCATTTCCTTGCAGACTTCGGGATTGTCAAAGTTCAGATCCGGCATCCCCGACCAGAAGGTACCGTAGAAATACCCTTCGCCATTCGGATTTTTATGCCATACCTGCTGGCCCCATGATCCCTTCTCATCCAGATTTGTATTCTCATCTGCCCATACGTAATAGTCATGGTATTTGCTTTGCGGGTTGGCGCTGGCCTCCTTGAACCAAGGGTGCTCGCTGCTCGAATGATTGATAACAAGGTCGATGATCACCTTGACACCCTTTCTTTTCGCTTCTTTCGTCAAGGTGCGGAAATCATTCAGATTCCCGTACTGCGGGTCCACCTGATAGTAATCAGTTACATCATATTTATGGTAGCTTGGAGACGGATTCAGTGGCATGAGCCAGAGACCGCTGACCTGCAAATCCTTGCCCGAACGGGGATTGCCATCGTTTAAGTAATCAAGCTTTTGTGTAATACCCTTTAAATCACCATGTCCGTCCCCATTCGAATCATAAAAAGAATTAATATAAATTTCGTAAAACACGCCGCTTCCAGCAGAATTCGGAGGCTTATGCCCGTTCATATCCTGCTCGGCCATTGCACCTGAGGTGAACATCGTGAGCATAGGCACCGTTAACAGGATTGTGGACCATTTTCTTAAGCGTTGGTTACGAGTCAAAACATATCAGCTCCTTTAATTGTTATGGGTGCGCCTTCATTATAAAGAAAAACCACCCAAAAAAAGGGGATATTATTATCTATTATAGTGGAAAATATCGATTTTATTGTCTGATGTCGTTATCGAACAAACTGCCTGGGTTAGAGGATCTCTTGGTGATCCTTAACCCAGGCAGTTTGCTTGAAAGTCTATTTTTACCCTTTTACAGCGGAACCTACCGTCATCGCCCGCTCTACTTGTTCACTCAAGAACAGATAGACGAGTACCATCGGTAAGGAGGCAATAGTCATAACAGCACCCATCGCTCCCCAATCTGTACTATAAGAGCCTTGGAAGAAAAGCAAGCCTAGCGGCAATGTCTTCATATTTTCATCAGAAATGAGAATATAGGCCAAAGTGAATTCATTCCAGTTATTCAAAAACTGAAAAATGGCTACAGTCGCAATTGCAGGTAATGCAAGGGGTACAATGATTTTCAGGAACAGTCTATAAATATTAGCTCCATCCATGCATGCTGCCTCTTCAATCTCCTTAGGGATTCCCGTAAGGAACCCATAGAAAATCATGGACGAGAAAGGAAGGCCAATTGCGATATAAGGAAGAATAAGAGCTCCATACGTATTCGTTAGATTAAAATCGCGAACCAGAATCGCCAGCGGTATCATGATAACCTGAAGTGGCATAAACATTCCTATGGTCATATAAGTCCGGACGGTAGAACGAAATCTCCACCTCATACGAGCCACTGCAAAGGCAAACATCAGAGCCAGTAAAAGGATAAACAGAGTCGAAATCGTTGATACGACCAGACTGTTTAGAAAGTAACGGGGAATATTAAATTGTGTCCAGGCATTGATGTAATTTTCGTATCGAAAATGCGTTGGCAGTCCAAATGGGTTAGAGACGAAGATCTCATCGTTGTTCTTTAACGAGTAGGATACCATCCAAAACAACGGGTAGACCGAAACAATTAGATACAACCACAGTGGTATCTGCAGGGCAGCATGTCTGAACTTGCTCAAAGCGGTTTTACTCATTTCGTTCTCCTTTTCAATACACGCCTTATCAGGCGGTTTGTCCGCGGTCGAACAGCTTATTGATAACTACAGTTGCCAATAGCGAGATTAATACAAGTAGCACGGATACAGCACACGCATAACCATAGTTGCTCTCCATAAAAGCATAGCGATAAATCATGAATGTCAGTGTATAGTTTGTAGTACCGGGCCCACCATTTGTCATAATCAGCATCTGCACAAACGCCCCTATTCCAGAGGTTATCGCGATAATGAAGCAAAATTTGTACGTTTCTCTCATTAAAGGAAGCGTAACATGCAGATGCGCTTTCCATTTGCTGCAACCGTCAATCGTGGCAGCCTCAAAGTAGTCCTCGGGTATTGACTTAACTCCCGCATATAACAACGAGAATTGGTATCCCATAAACTGCCAAGCATTAACAAAGGCGATGGCAATAATGGATGTTGTTGGGGAGCTCAACCAATTTTGCTGATACGGAATGTTCAAGAGATCAAACAGTCGGTTGATTAATCCGTTGGTTGGATCATAAATTGCAATCCACAGCTGGCATACCACGGTTACCGATAGGACAACTGGGATAAAATAAGCGGTTTTCAGTATTTTCCGCCCGCGTGTACGTGGGTCCGCACAGATTAGTGCCAATATCGTTCCCAGTCCGATCTGAAAGACTGCCAGCACAATGGCAAAGATCAATCCGTTCTTAAGCGAAGTAGCAAGTAGAGGATCAGAGAACAATTCCCGGTAATTATTCAATCCTGAAAAGGTCAGTGTACTGAGGCCATCCCAATCATAAAAGCTGCGAAGAACGGTTTGCAAAACGGGATAGATTAGAATCACGCTATACAGTATCAAAGCAGGGAGGAGAAACAGTGCGAGCGCCGGTTTGTTCCCCAAATATTTATTCATGTCTTGCTTCCACCCCTTATCTTTGGAACAGCCCCCTCAGCGCCTTATGCGCCAAGGGTTGCCGTTCCCTGAATTCTCAGTTTTCTTTATTCAATGTGTTATTCAGATTACTTACAAAATCGTTTTCTGAAAAGTTGTCGACCATCATATTCTGAGTATTGTCATTAATCGTGTTCTGAATTTTTGTATTACTCAGAAGTTGAGCATATTCCTGCGCATTTGGTAACAACTCTTTAACAACTCGCTGCATCATTGCTGGAACATTGGAGGCCATTGGTTTATCAACTTTCACTGGAACAATTGGACTTCCAAGCTGGGAGTATCTGTACTCTGCTGATTTTGAGGCAAGGAATGCCGCTACCTTTACGGCTGTTTCCTTATTTTTGCTATTCGCTGATACTGCGTAACCTTGTGGAGAACCTGAGCCGTCAATAAAGTATTTGGAATTCTCGTAGGTTGCTTCATCCTTTGCAGGCCAGTACATCCAGTCGACTTGATCGCCCAGCTTTTCCTGGGAGCTGTAGATTTCCCATTGTCCATTTACGAACATGGCAGCTTTGCCCTGATAAAATAGGGACGATGCCTGATCATAATTGGTGTTCGTGGCGTTGGCATCGAACAATCCGGCTCTTTGCAGTTGCTTCATCTGCTGTGCCGCTGTTACGAATGCTTCTGGCAATGCTTTTACACCCTTCTCCTCAAGTGCTCCGAATCCACGTGGTTGCTCTCTTGTAACCAGCCCATTATAAAAAGCGGTCGTAATCCATTTTTCTTTAGCAAAGATTGACATCGGTACATAACCAGCAGCTTTCAACTTCTTAGCTGCATCGGCCATCTGGTCAATCGTCTTAAGTGGTGTCTTGATTCCTACCTTCTCAAAAATTGACTTGTTGTAATAGATCATTTGGAATTCAATACCAGTCTCGGGATAAGCATACACATGATTATCAGGAGCTACCAAACGCGATTCCACACCTGGGTTAAGATTCTTTTTGAATTCGGCAGTTGTGTCATAGTTGTCCAGCACCTCGACATTTTTCGATTTTGCAAAAGTTTGCAGGACAGGCCAATCCGCTAAATAGATATCTGGCATGTTGCCCGTTGCTGCATAAGTTTTAAGCTTCTGTCCCCCGTCCTGCACGGCAGGATCTAGTTCAATTTCTACGTCTGGCATCTTCTTCTTGAGCTCTTCCACCGCATAATCGAACGGCTTTATGGTATCGTCATCGAAATGCTGCGCATACACCTTCAATTTAATCGTTCCATCCCCTGATCCGTTATTGGAAGAGGCTGAGTTGTCTTCACCACAAGCGACCAATCCGACGGACATGGTGAGCACTAGCAAGGCTGAACTCCAAATTCTGAGATTTTTTTTCATTTGTTTTTCCCCCTTATGAAGAGTCTTTGATGATTACGCTTTCATTTGCTTGACTACAGTATACCGCTGCCTCTTTTCTTCTTTAAGGAATAAAACGGGTATTATCAGTAAAAAACGGGACAAATAGAGCAGCGGTCCTCCATATAGGAAAACCGCCAGGCTTAAATCGATGTGTTCTGCCTCACAAGGCAGATGCTACCTCTTTTTGAGTTGTTCATATTCTGTGGGTGTCATACCAAAGCGTTTCTTGAAACATTTGCTGAAATAATTAGGGTCACTGTATCCTACACTTTCGGCGATTTCTGACAGCTTCCGATTTCCTTTCAGCAAAAGCTCCTTAGCCTTCTTCATTCGGATGTGTGTAATATGATCCACTATGGAAAAGCCAGACTCCTTGCGAAATACGCGGCGCAGGTAGCTGGGATCGACGAATACTCCGCACGAAACCTGCTCAGCAGACAGCTCTGAGTCTGCATAATGTTCCTCAATATAGTTGATCGCCGCCGCAAATAAATTGGAAGCCTTCGTCGGACGCATATTCTCCATCAGTTGGATCAGCTTGCGGTATAGGGTGAGCATCCAACCTTCAGTTGCCTCCCAGGAATCTAACTCCCGCAGCCGTTCGTAAGGAGAATTGTCTCCTCCGTTTTCCCATAGCTGGTCATAAGGAATGCCTCGTTCACTGGCAAAGGAAAGGGCTAAAGATACGATTCCCATAAGCATCGCATCTGCGTATTCGTCTCCCCAGTTATATTTACTAAGCTGACGGATTGCCTTGCGGACCTCCTCTAGCGTTTCACTGTCTTTCATTCGGAGGTCAAGCACAACCGCATCGCGTAGATGGCCCAAATCAGGCATACCTGCTCTGCTATGCAACGCTTCGCCGCCCTGTCCCCTTAACTCTGCGCTTTCGCTCTCCTGTGGAAGCACTGGTAATTTCGGCTTAATACGCTCCAACATTGAAAGCATTTCTTCGGCATTGAACGGTTTCAGCAAATAATCCTGCACTCCAGTTCGAACGGCCTTCTGTAGATACTCAAACTCGTTATGCCCGGATATGAATACAATTACGATTCGTTCGAACTTGACTTTCAATCTCTGGGCTAATTCAATTCCGTCAATAAATGGCATATTGATATCAACGAGGGCAAGATGCGGCTGATGCCGCTCGGCTTCCTGAAGCGCTTCCCGCCCGTTCCTTGCTTCGCAGCAAACTCGAAAGCCGTGACTTTCCCAGTCTATCTTAATTCGCAGAAAGTCTCGGAACAGCGGCTCATCATCAACAATCATCACTTTATACATCTTGGTGTTCACTCCCCTTTGGCAGCGTTGGTAGTGACAGGTCAACAATGGTTCCCTCTCCGAGAACACTCTGCACGGATATCCCGTACTCCTCGCCAAAATACAGGCTCAGCCGTTGCTGAACACTGTAGGTACCGATTGATCGTATTCCTTCTTTCGGTAAATGTCTGGACATAATGTTCTGAACTTGAACTTCGTTCATTCCCACACCGTTGTCCTCTACCCGGACGATCACCCTATCGTTCTGTTTAAAAGCGAAAATACGGATAAAACCTTTGGTTCCTTTCTTTTTAAGACCATGGTAAATCGAATTCTCGACAAGTGGTTGGAGCGAGAGTTTCGGAATCGGTGTACCCGCAAGCTCTGAAGGGATATCCACTTCATAGCGGAACACATCGGGATAACGGATTTGCAGAATTGTCAGGTAATCATCCGTAATCTGAGCTTCCTTCTCTAAAATAATGAGTTCCCGTCCCTTATTCAGCACCATTCGATAAAAATCTGCCAGCGCCTTCGTAGTATCTCTAGCCTCATCATTACGATCCAACTCATTCAGTGCATAAATGGTATCTAAAGTGTTGTACAGAAAATGCGGTTTTATTTGAGCGGTCATCAGTGCAAGTTCATATTCACGCTTGCGGTTTTGTTCCTGCCTAACTTCATCCAGTAACTCCCTAATCCGTCTTATCATAAAGTTAAAAGCTTCAGCAATGGTACCGATTTCATCTTCTGTTCGGACTGTCGCAACCGATTGTAAATCGCCGGTTACTACTTTTCGCATGGCTCTAGTCAGTTGTTCGAGCGGGCTAACGACCATTTTGGACAGAAAGCTAGCACCGAGCCAGGAAAAAGCAAGACAGAATACGCCGATTAAGAGTGAAAGCCTTACATTTTGCCGGACATCAGCTGTAAGCAGGCTAAGAGAAACAATATTGACTAGCTTCCAACCCATTCGGTTATAATCATTGACCGTTACGAGATTGCCGCCGTCCTCAAATGAGCATGTTTTTGGGGACACATTAGATCCACAGCCTTGGATGGCCTCCGCCAACTGTGAACTCACTGGCTTCATCAGCATCCCATTGTCTTCTGCCACAGCCACACGCATCTCGTTATCTAAAAAATAATAAGATTTGTTCGTATCGGGATCGCTGGAACGAAAATAATCAGACAAACCTTCTTCCTTTACCAAAAGAAAAAGCGTTCCATAGGGGTCGCCGGTGTCTATATTAATGACCATCTTTCCCAGCGTCAAAACCGGAGAGTTTGGATCTGGTGTTAGGAAATCTCTTTTCTCCATATCAAACCAGAGTGCCTGTCCATAACTTTCAGATTCCCTTACCCGTTTGAGCATGCTATCGACTTTGCTATCGTCCCCACTTTCGGTATAAGAAGCGAAAATTGTCCCTTCAGTATCAATAAATACCGCCGCATCTACCTCGCGAAAGATAGACAAGTCAATAGATAGGCGGCTTTGCATCAGGTTTCCAAATTGAACACGATCCATAGCAGTATCAGGTCTAGCGCCGTATGAATCATACATGCGGTTAATATTCGTGACCATAATATTGGCCGCTGTTTCCACACTACTGAATATGTAGTCGGTCCGGGACAGGATAAGCTGCGATTCGTCCACTACGTTGCTGGTAGTTTGCTCTATCAATGAACGGCTGAAAAGTTGATTGGACACAAGTCCAAGAATGAGCAGAGAAATAATGATTAGCGGGAGAAATACCGCTATAACCTTGCTTTTAAAGCGAAGGCGACCAAACCACTTACGAGCTAGGGACAGAATATTCAAATAAACCCCCTCCGTCATCAAAGAATATTCATCATGTTAACACAACTAATCTGAACAGTAGTAGAACTAAAATATTGTTAAAAAAATTCAACGCTCCATCTTGAAAGTGGCAAAAGGATATGTTAGGATAAAGTCGATTTTTAGTAAAATTATTAACTAAAAAGGTGTGAGCTCTTTGGCAACCATTAAAGACATTGCCCGCGAAGCGGGTGTGTCTGCCGCAACCGTTTCAAGGGTTTTAAATAACGATCTGTCACTGTCCGTGAGTCCAGACACCAAAAACAGAATTTTTTTAATTGCTGAACAGCTTGGGTATAAGCCTTCCCGGCTGAGGCAGTTAAAGCGGAATACGGAACGTGCCGGGAAAACGGTCGCCCTCCTGCTGTGGTGTTCCATTGAGGAGGAAAGGGACGATCCGTATTACGCCTCAATCCGCCGTGGAATCGAACTGCGCTGTGAAGAGCTTGGCCTGACATTGGGGCAGACGCTGAGAGGCCGCTCATCTCTCGGCACCTTGCAGAAGGCGGACGGTCTGATTGTCGTAGGAGGCGTTGATCCTGAAGAGGTGTCCAAGCTGTATCCAGACAAGAACACCATTGTCCTTGTTGACCAGTACCATGAGCAGCTAGAATACGATTCCGTACGCCTCCATTTCCGGCAAGCGGTTGATCAGGCACTCGGACATCTGCTCGAGCTTGGCCACCGACAAATCGGATTTATCGGTGGCAAGAGCGACGGAGAGCGAAGGGCGCATTATTTTGAACGATTTATGCGGGAACGAGGATTGTACAATCCTCAATTCGTCCGGGTAGGCGCCTGGAGTACAGCGGATGGATATCTCATGATGAATGAGCTCCTAGCCGAGCAGGAACGACCAACAGCCTGCTTCGCTGCAAGTGATCCGCTCGCCATCGGTGCTCTCCGCGCCCTTCATGGACATGGAGTCAAGGTACCAGAAGATATGGCTGTTGTCGGCTTCGACGACATTGAGATGGCGGCCTTCGTTCAGCCTCCGCTAACTACAGTGCGTGCCTATCCCGAACAGATGGGAAAGGCTGCTGTGCAGCTGCTCTCTGAACGGTTTGAGGGACGTGAACCACCTGCGTACAGCGTGATCGGGACTAAGCTTGTCATACGGGAAAGCTCATGCTTAAACAGTAAAATCAATTCTTAAGAGTCATTTGTCATTGATAAGTATCCTTACGTAAGACAATCGAGATGATAACCCCTAAGGAGTGAATATCATGAACATTCATGTTAACGAGGCGCTTGGTTTGTTTCACCTGCAGTCCAAGGATTGCAGCTATATTATCCAGCTTGTAGAAGGATATCCTGCACATGTCTATTGGGGAGCTCAACTTCATCATGACCAAAGTCTTGCAAGTATATTGGAGCTTAGAGAACGCTGTTCCTTCTCTCCCACTCCCGATTCTTCCAGTCGTACGCTTTCTTTGGATACGCTTCCACAGGAATATCCACAGTATGGAACAAGCGACTTCCGTCAGCCGGCTTATCAAGTTGCGCTTGCCGATGGAACTCGGACTACAGAGCTAAAATATAGTGGTTACCGTATTGAACCGGGTAAACCCAAGCTCGAAGGACTTCCTTCCGTCTATACCGAATCAGATGATGAAGCAACAACTCTCTTGTTGTTCCTCGAGGATCAACACTCAGGCCTTAAGACTACACTGCTTTATACTGTGTTTGCGAACCACAGCGCCATTGCTAGGTCTACTCTTTTTGAACATAAGGGAAGCGCTGTCATGAATATTGAGCATGCGATGAGCGCCTCTGTCGACTTCGCCGATTCCAATTACCAAGCTCTCTATTTATCTGGTGCCTGGGTTCGGGAAAGACATATCCAGCGCCGCGATCTTGGGCCCGGCGCCATTCGCTTGGAAAGCCGACGGGGCTCCAGCAGTCACCAAATGAATCCTTTTCTGGCACTGCTTCGTCCTGATGCAACTGAAGATCGTGGGGATGTGTACGGCTTCAGTCTAATTTACAGCAGCAACTTCGTCGCACAGGCGGAAGTAGAGCAATTTAATCAGACTCGTGTAAGTATCGGAATCAATCCTTTTGACTTCTCCTGGCGGCTTGAACCGGGTCAGTCATTCCAGACTCCTGAAGCCGTGCTGGTCTTTTCCGAAGAAGGTCTTGGAGGCATGTCGCGCACCTATCACCGGCTCTACCGCACACGTCTGTGCCGGGGAACTTATCGCGACAAGGAACGCCCGATTCTCGTGAACAATTGGGAAGCCACATATTTTGACTTCGACGCCGATAAAATTGAGGCGATTGCCAAAGAAGCGGGACCTCTTGGAATTGAGCTATTTGTCCTTGATGACGGTTGGTTTGGCAAGCGTGACAACGATAACAGTTCGCTTGGAGACTGGTTCGAAGACCGCCGCAAGCTACCTGGTGGTCTTACCGATTTGGCCAAACGAGTTAATGAACAAGGATTACAGTTTGGCTTATGGGTTGAGCCGGAAATGGTATCACCTGATAGTGAACTGTACCGCACCCATCCCGACTGGTGCCTGCATGCAGAAGGTCGGCGGCGGACGGAAGGTCGATCCCAATTGGTGCTTGATCTCTCCCGCAAAGAAGTATGCGATTACTTGTACGAGACGCTTAGCTCCGTATTCTCGATCGCTCCAATTACTTATGTCAAGTGGGACATGAATCGTAATATGACGGAGATCGCTTCGGCTACTGCTACTAGCGAACGCCAAAAGGAAATTGCGCACCGTTATATGCTAGGACTTTATGATCTGCTGGAACGCCTGACCTCACGGTTCCCGGACATCTTGTTTGAAAGCTGTTCTGGCGGAGGCGGACGATTCGATCCAGGGATGCTCTACTATATGCCGCAGACATGGACCAGTGATGACACTGATGCTATTGAAAGATTGGCGATCCAGTACGGCACCAGCATCGTGTATCCGGCCAGTACTATGGGGGCCCACGTATCGAACGTGCCGAACCACCAGGTGGGACGAAACACCTCCCTCGCCATACGTGGCGACGTGGCAATGAGCGGGAATTTTGGCTACGAACTTGACCTTACTGCATTTACAAATGAAGAAAAAGAGCTCGCTGCCAGACAAATTGCCCAGTATAAAGAAATCCGCTCCCTTGTACAGCAGGGAGATATGTATCGACTTCTTAGTCCGTTTGAAGGCCGAGGCGATACTGCCTGGATGTTTGTTAGCGAGGACCAGTCCGAAGCTTTTGTCGCTTACTTCCGTGTGCTGGCTGAGCCAAATGGACCTATCCGGCGACTAACGCTAAAAGGACTTGACCCAGCCAAAAAGTATATAATCGAAACCGGTGCGACCGGCAATACTTCAGATCCTATTAATACCTCGACTGAAGATGGCGTTTCCCCTTTCCGTCTAGCGTTTGACGGCGAAATTTTTGGAGGTGACCGCTTAATGAAAATTGGGCTTGTTGTCTCGGATCTTACTGGGGATTTTGCCAGCTCTACCTTCCGCCTTAAAGCGATCTCTTGCTAATCAAAATGAAGGGATTTGCTTCAATATCGCAATAGGAAATAAAAAGAGAAACGGATTCGTTCTACAATGAATCCGTTTCTCTTTATTCAGACATCTCAGTTCATAACAGTCCTTGATTTTCCTTTTCCATATCATACTATACAATTTTAACCTGCTAGAGTCTGACTTCAATTTCTTATTATCTAGTATTCTAAAGATGTATGGTTCAGTACGGGAGGCATTGAAAGTACACTACTCGGTAGTTCCATCAAACTTGCTATTTCATAAGTGGGTTGAATGCCGGATGTATTTGTTTTTCCGGAAGGGTTGAACCAGCAAGTGTCAATTCCGTACTTATTCCCTCCTTGAATGTCCGAGGTTAAAGAATCGCCCACCATTAGGACCTTACTTTTATCTGAAATAGCTAGCTTGGTAAATGCGTAATCAAAAATTTCGGCCTGCGGCTTTTGGTAACCCACTTCTTCTGAAATAATTATCTGCTCAAACACATGACGCAGCGGGGAAAGCTGAATTCTGGAGGTTTGGACCTCTTTTATTCCATTCGTAATGATCGCCAAACGACACTCAGATAGTACGTCACATAATTCAACCGCTCCGTCCATCAAAAAAGCTCCTTCACCCAAATAACGTAAATAAGCAGCACTAAAGGCGTCTGGATTGAAGTCTAGCTTATGAACAGTAAACAATCGTTTAAATCTTTCCACCCGCAGCTGTGCCGAGGTAATAAGTCCTTCCTCTGCCTCTCGCCACAACGAACTGTTGATCTCATCATAGCTAGATTTATACTCAGTGGCCCCTTGCGGCAATCCAAATTGGGCAAACGTATTATGTAGCGCATGACTCTCTGCCATTTTAAAATCAAACAGCGTATCATCAACATCAAATAAAATAATTTCGTATTTCATAACGACCCCCAACCTCCATGTCATAACTTTGCTATATGGTTAAGTTCCATGAACTATAGACTTGTCCCAAATAGGATATAGAAAAACGGAAATAGACTATCAATACAGTATGATCTCCCGGTAATTATACAGAACCTCATTGATTCGTCAAGTCATGGAACACGCCATAATTGAATCAAACTTGCTGATCCTTGCTATTGTGCTCCAAATATCAAAAAAGTCGACTCCTTATAATAGGAATCGACCGTTTTAAAATCCTAGTGATTTTCATTAATCCATTCGGTTAATGTTTGATCAAAATAATGAGGTTCTTCAAACATCGGATTATGCCCACTATGTTCAAAAACCACCTTTTTTACGTTCGTATAGCTATCATCGACCCGATCCCATAATGAAACAGGTGCGACTAAGTAATCAGATCTCCCAAGACCAATAAACACGGGCTTATCGACATCCGCCAAGGACTGTATCAAATCCATCTTTCCGAAGGCTTCTCCCCATAAATAATCTATGATAGGCATGTTTGTGTGCACATCATTCCACATATAAGCTGCATCATAGGTATAATCATAAAAGCTTTGTGCTCCCATACGTATACACATGTGAACAAATCTTCTGTCGGGCTCTCTTTTGATATCATTCTCTAATAAAGCAATTTCCTTTTCAAAACGGTCCTTTCTTTCTGGACTGGCCGTTTCATAAAAGAATGAAAAGCTTTGCCGCTGTCTTTCTTGGCTGTTCGTAGGTGCTGAATTTAATAGCACCACTTTTTCAACATAGCCTGGGAATTGTTTAGCATATTCCAAAGCCATAAAAGCATGCCCGGAATGTCCTAATATAATAAATGTATCTAAATGAAGGCAACGTCTTGCTGTTTCTAAATCATTAATGACTTTATCCAAAGTATAGTCTTCTGGTTTTAAAGCACGAGTCGGTTTTGCAAACCCTCTATGATCTAAGAAAATAAACCGAAACTTTTTATATAAATGGTCTGAAAATAAGCGAGGATAATATACACTACTGCCGATCACCAATATCGGCTTTCCGTTACCTCTTATAGTATATTTCAGCTCAAATCCATCACTAATAACTGTTTGATAAGTGCTCATCTTCATCGTCTCCTTTTCTTCTTTAAATCACTCCCTTTCCGTTGTTTAAATCCCTTGTATTCTCCATAGATCGTTCCAGCACTATAACTCACCTCTGAAAGTCTGTTTATTTTATGAGAAAAGTTTAACATGATTTTTTTTAAAACAAAACCGAATTTGGATCTTCTCAATCTTGCCGTCAAGTCGGAGATACAAAGTGGCAAAAGGAAATTACCCGTAAACTTCAAGCCTTAAGTGTCCTCCAGCAGCAGCACTATACAAGGGAACAATCAGAATATTGTAGTGCTTTTAACCAAAGGCATGCCATGAGCCTTTCATATGAATGATAAATGAATCGGATATACAAAAAAAACACAGCCATTAAGGCTGTGCTCTTTTTTTGTGCTTGGCGGCGTCCTACTCTCCCAGGACCCTGCGGTCCAAGTACCATCGGCGCTGGAGGGCTTAACGGTCGTGTTCGGGATGGGTACGTGTGGAACCCCTCCGCTATCGCCACCAAACATGAATTTACGGTGTAAATTCTTTTTCAGGAATCAGCATCGCCAAATGCTGTGTGTTTGTCCGTGTAACTTCAGCTACTTGAGCTGACGATATACTGAACTTACACCCTGAAAACTGGATCCGAAACTTCATTGCGCTTTATCTTAGGATAAGCCCTCGACCGATTAGTATTGGTCAGCTCCATGCATTACTGCACTTCCACCCCCAACCTATCTACCTCGTCGTCTTCAAGGGGTCTTACGTATTGGGAAATCTCATCTTGAGGGGGGCTTCACGCTTAGATGCTTTCAGCGCTTATCCCTTCCGTACATAGCTACCCAGCGGTGCTCCTGGCGGAACAACTGGTACACCAGCGGTACGTCCATCCCGGTCCTCTCGTACTAAGGACAGCTCCTCTCAAATTTCCTACGCCCACGACAGATAGGGACCGAACTGTCTCACGACGTTCTGAACCCAGCTCGCGTACCGCTTTAATGGGCGAACAGCCCAACCCTTGGGACCTACTTCAGCCCCAGGATGCGATGAGCCGACATCGAGGTGCCAAACCTCCCCGTCGATGTGGACTCTTGGGGGAGATAAGCCTGTTATCCCCAGGGTAGCTTTTATCCGTTGAGCGATGGCCCTTCCATGCGGTACCACCGGATCACTAAGCCCGACTTTCGTCCCTGCTCGACTTGTAGGTCTCGCAGTCAAGCTCCCTTCTGCCTTTGCACTCTTCGAATGATTTCCAACCATTCTGAGGGAACCTTGGGGCGCCTCCGTTACTCTTTAGGAGGCGACCGCCCCAGTCAAACTGCCCACCTGACACTGTCCTCGTACCGGATCACGGTACCAAGTTAGAACCTAGATACGATCAGGGTGGTATCCCAAGGATGCCTCCCTTCAAGCTGGCGCTCAAAGTTCTACGGCTCCCACCTATCCTGTACAGATCGTACCCAAATTCAATATCAAGCTGCAGTAAAGCTCCATGGGGTCTTTCCGTCTTGTCGCGGGTAACCTGCATCTTCACAGGTATTAAAATTTCACCGGATCTCTCGTTGAGACAGCGCCCAAGTCGTTACGCCATTCGTGCGGGTCAGAATTTACCTGACAAGGAATTTCGCTACCTTAGGACCGTTATAGTTACGGCCGCCGTTTACTGGGGCTTCGGTTCATAGCTTCGCCCGAAGGCTTACCACTCCCCTTAACCTTCCAGCACCGGGCAGGCGTCAGCCCGTATACTTCGCCTTGCGGCTTCGCACAGACCTGTGTTTTTGCTAAACAGTCGCTTGGGCCTTTTCACTGCGGCCCCCTCGGGCTATTCACCCTACCGAGGCACCCCTTCTCCCGAAGTTACGGGGTCATTTTGCCGAGTTCCTTAACGAGAGTTCTTCCGCGCGCCTTAGAATTCTCTTCTCGCCTACCTGTGTCGGTTTGCGGTACGGGCACCTTCTCCTGGCTAGAGGCTTTTCTTGGCAGTCTGAGATCATGACCTTCGCTACTCTAATTTTCGCTCCCCATCACAGCCCAGCCTTAACGATGTGCGGATTTGCCTACACATCAGCCTCACTGCTTAGACGGACATCCATCAGTCCGCGTCACTACCCTACTGCGTCACCCCATCGCTCATCACGGATTACGGTGGTACAGGAATTTCGACCTGTTGTCCTTCGACTACGCCTATCGGCCTCGCCTTAGGTCCCGACTTACCCTGAGCGGACGAACCTTCCTCAGGAACCCTTAGGCTTTCGGCGGATCTGATTCTCACAGATCTTTTCGTTACTCATACCGGCATTCTCACTTGAATGCAGTCCAGCGCTCCTTCCGGTACACCTTCAACCCGCATTCAACGCTCCCCTACCCCTGATGCAAAGCATCAAGCCATAGCTTCGGTGGTGTGTTTAGCCCCGTTACATTTTCGGCGCAGAGTCACTCGACCAGTGAGCTATTACGCACTCTTTCAATGGTGGCTGCTTCTAAGCCAACATCCTGGTTGTCTGTGCAACTCCACATCCTTTCCCACTTAACACACACTTGGGGACCTTAGCTGATGGTCTGGGCTGTTTCCCTTTCGACAATGGATCTTAGCACTCACTGTCTGACTCCCGGAACTAAATCTATGGCATTCGGAGTTTGACTGAGCTTGGTAACCCTTGCGGGCCCCGCACCCAATCAGTGCTCTACCTCCACGATTCTTTTTTCCGAGGCTAGCCCTAAAGCTATTTCGGGGAGAACCAGCTATCTCCGGGTTCGATTGGAATTTCTCCGCTACCCCCACCTCATCCCCGCATTTTTCAACATGCGTGGGTTCGGGCCTCCAGTGCGTGTTACCGCACCTTCACCCTGGACAGGGGTAGATCACCCGGTTTCGGGTCTACGTCCACGTACTCAGTCGCCCTATTCAGACTCGCTTTCGCTGCGGCTTCAGCTCTTCACCTTAACCTTGCACGGGAACGTAACTCGCCGGTTCATTCTACAAAAGGCACGCCATCACCCATAGATCGGGCTCTGACTTCTTGTAAGCACACGGTTTCAGGATCTATTTCACTCCCCTTCCGGGGTGCTTTTCACCTTTCCCTCACGGTACTGCTTCACTATCGGTCGCCAGGGAGTATTTAGCCTTGGCAGATGGTCCTGCCGGATTCATACGGGGTTTCACGTGCCCCGCACTACTCGGGATCCGTCTCGGAGGGAACGGGTTTTGAACTACAGGGCTTTTACCTTCTCTGGCGGGCCTTTCCAGACCTCTTCATCTAACCGGTTCCTTTGTAACTCCATATGAGACGTCCCACAACCCCAAGGAGCAAGCTCCTTGGTTTGGGCTAATCCGCGTTCGCTCGCCGCTACTGACGGAATCACTATTGTTTTCTCTTCCTCAGGGTACTTAGATGTTTCAGTTCCCCTGGTCTGCCTCTCACTCACCTATGAATTCAGTGAGTAGTGACTGTCGATGAAGACAGCCGGGTTTCCCCATTCGGACATCCCCGGATCAAAGCTTGCTTACAGCTCCCCGAGGCTTTATCGTTGTTCGCCACGTCCTTCGTCGGCTCCTGGCGCCTAGGCATCCTCCGTGTGCTCTTTGTAGCTTAACCTAGTATCTACAATGTAAATACGATACGCTACCTTTATTTCACTTGTTTACACAAGATCAGCTTAAAGGAATATTCTAAAACGCAATTTCGTTTCGGTATCCAGTTTTCAAGGTGCAATATTCACCGGTTTTAATCCCGGAAGAACATCATATCAAATTCCTCAACACTTGAATACAAGTATATTTTGGAAGTCATATGTGAGAGTTTGAACTCTCAAAACTGAGCAACGAGTGAGTAAGTTCAGGATATCCATTTCATTCACACGAATGTGATGAACCGAATTGAATATCTGGTCGTAGGTACATATACCTGCTGATTAGAATGTTTCCATCGCAGGAAACGATTCTCCATAGAAAGGAGGTGATCCAGCCGCACCTTCCGATACGGCTACCTTGTTACGACTTCACCCCAATCATCTACCCCACCTTCGGCGGCTGGCTCCTTGCGGTTACCTCACCGACTTCGGGTGTTGTAAACTCTCGTGGTGTGACGGGCGGTGTGTACAAGACCCGGGAACGTATTCACCGCGGCATGCTGATCCGCGATTACTAGCAATTCCGACTTCATGTAGGCGAGTTGCAGCCTACAATCCGAACTGAGACCGGCTTTTCTAGGATTGGCTCCACCTCGCGGCTTCGCTTCCCGTTGTACCGGCCATTGTAGTACGTGTGTAGCCCAGGTCATAAGGGGCATGATGATTTGACGTCATCCCCACCTTCCTCCGGTTTGTCACCGGCAGTCTGCTTAGAGTGCCCAGCTTGACCTGCTGGCAACTAAGCATAAGGGTTGCGCTCGTTGCGGGACTTAACCCAACATCTCACGACACGAGCTGACGACAACCATGCACCACCTGTCTCCTCTGTCCCGAAGGAAAGGCCTATCTCTAGACCGGTCAGAGGGATGTCAAGACCTGGTAAGGTTCTTCGCGTTGCTTCGAATTAAACCACATACTCCACTGCTTGTGCGGGTCCCCGTCAATTCCTTTGAGTTTCAGTCTTGCGACCGTACTCCCCAGGCGGAATGCTTAATGTGTTAACTTCGGCACCAAGGGTATCGAAACCCCTAACACCTAGCATTCATCGTTTACGGCGTGGACTACCAGGGTATCTAATCCTGTTTGCTCCCCACGCTTTCGCGCCTCAGCGTCAGTTACAGCCCAGAGAGTCGCCTTCGCCACTGGTGTTCCTCCACATCTCTACGCATTTCACCGCTACACGTGGAATTCCACTCTCCTCTTCTGCACTCAAGCTCTCCAGTTTCCAGTGCGACCCGAAGTTGAGCCTCGGGATTAAACACCAGACTTAAAGAGCCGCCTGCGCGCGCTTTACGCCCAATAATTCCGGACAACGCTTGCCCCCTACGTATTACCGCGGCTGCTGGCACGTAGTTAGCCGGGGCTTTCTTCTCAGGTACCGTCACTCTTATAGCAGTTACTCTACAAGACGTTCTTCCCTGGCAACAGAGCTTTACGATCCGAAAACCTTCATCACTCACGCGGCGTTGCTCCGTCAGGC
The DNA here is from genome assembly GCF_000237325.1 of Paenibacillus polymyxa M1. Taxonomy (NCBI): domain Bacteria; kingdom Bacillati; phylum Bacillota; class Bacilli; order Caryophanales; family Paenibacillaceae; genus Paenibacillus; species Paenibacillus polymyxa. The sequence goes on along the minus strand of NC_017542.1, from coordinate 2,643,101 downwards.
TTTCGCCCATTGCGGAAGATTCCCTACTGCTGCCTCCCGTAGGAGTCTGGGCCGTGTCTCAGTCCCAGTGTGGCCGATCACCCTCTCAGGTCGGCTACGCATCGTCGCCTTGGTAGGCCATTACCCCACCAACTAGCTAATGCGCCGCAGGCCCATCCACAAGTGACAGATTGCTCCGTCTTTCCTCCTTCTCCCATGCAGGAAAAGGATGTATCGGGTATTAGCTACCGTTTCCGGTAGTTATCCCTGTCTTGTGGGCAGGTTGCCTACGTGTTACTCACCCGTCCGCCGCTAGGTTATGTAGAAGCAAGCTTCTACATAACCCCGCTCGACTTGCATGTATTAGGCACGCCGCCAGCGTTCGTCCTGAGCCAGGATCAAACTCTCCATTAAAGACCAACCGAAGTTGGTTTATCGAAAGAGCGATTAGCTCATTTGAAACTGACGAGATAAAATATCTCATTTTCGTTTCCATTTCGTACAGCCAGATGGCATGTATCAAAATTTCAACGTTGGATTTTGTAAACAAAATCCGTACTCACTCGTTGTTCAGTTTTCAAAGATCAAATCAACAGCCGTTTAACTGGCTGGATATATAATTTATCACGTGTATACCCAACAAACAAGTTGTAATATTTACCAGCAAATAATTTGTGTTTCTACTCGGTGCAATTTTTTTTACTGAACCTCGCCTACACATAGTGCTTTGTCTATAACAACCGAAGATATAAACGTTATAAATCATAAAAGCAGTAGCTCTTTATTGATGGAGCTGCTGCTTTCGCTTTTTTTATATGAAATCCTGAAATGAACGCTTAGCTTAAAGCTGTAGCTAGATCTTCTATTAAAAGTTCAGCAGGTTCATGCCCCACAGCCAAGCGAATTAGCGATTTGGGCATGTGTTGTTTTTTTAGACTCTGCTTATTGAAACCGTAGTTCGGTGAGATCACCTGGCTCTCCATAGAACCCCACGATACACCGATCCGAATCAGTCGCAGTTTATTGATCACTCTGCATATATCCTCATAACCCGAGTCTTTTAGTTCAAAACTGAATAGTCCGGCATACCCTTTAAGCTGTCTACATGCCAGCTCATGCTGTGGGTGAGAAGGAAGTCCAGGATGATTTACTTTAGAAATGGCCGGATGATCTGATAGAAAACGGGCAACCAACAGAGCATTCCTTTGATGGGCTTCCATACGAAGCGGGAGTGTTCTTAGACCCCTAATGAGTAGCCAGGCTTCAAAAGGGGCTAACGAACCGCCAATTAACTCATATTCTTCAGCATACATACGATTTATTATCTCTTTAGAAGCGATTACTGCCCCTGCAATTAAATCATTATGTCCCCCCAAGTACTTGGATGCGGAGTGAACGACGATATCAACGCCCCATTCTAATGGTTTTTGGAAAAGGGGTGTAGCCCATGAATTATCTATGATTGTGCGGATACCCTTAGCTTTGGAAAGCGAAGCTACTTCCTGAATATTTACCATATCGAATGTAAACGAGGTAGGAGACTCCATAAGAATAGCACGGGTCTGCGGTTGGATGGCATTAGCAACTGCTTTCGTAGAAGTCGAATGTACAATGGTATAGTTTATATCGAACTTCGTTAAGTATTTGGCTAGGCTGACGGAAGTTTCATATATGTGTCCGACCAGAATCAGATGATCCCCTGCGGATAAGCTACACATTAGAGCGGCACTGATAGCAGCCATTCCGGAGGCAAAGCACTTGCAGTCCTCCCCACCTTCCAGCGCAGCAATCATTTGTTCTGCAATCCGAACGGTAGGATTGGTTCCTCTCGAATAGACATAATGCTCCTTTTCATGATTAGCTGCTTCAGCATAATCCTCGTAGGTATCAAAGAAAAATGGAGCAGTCTCATAAATAGGAGGAACAGCAGCCTTAGCAAAATACCCTAGTCTGTCCTCAAACCCAAAACAGATGAGCTCATCTGAGAAACTCAAACCTGATCACCACTTTCTGAAAAATTCCAAACCCATGAAGGTAGTCTCCTCAATCAAGGACTCAAATATTCTATAAGTCAAATTGCTTTAGACCTGTGCTGTTTAATTTTCGAAACTGATCAGGTTTCCACATGTCTTTCACTAAGTATCCAATTCATAAAAATAGCGTATATTTTTGGATTGCAAGGAAAAGATACGCTTTATCAAAAAAGAGGGGGTTCACTTGTGTTAACACGTTGGATTAGAAGTGTTCTGAAACCTGGAAAAAGGTACACACAGGATATCGAAAAATCCAAACAGCAAACCGCTACCGATCCAATCCATTCATCGTTATCCCATACTCTTTCTTTACTTAAATTAAAACTTGGGCAAGGTCCCGATTTTGTCATTCGTGATTTTTCCGAAAGTCCTGTACATGCTGGCCATCTCGCCGTTTGTTATATTGAAGGACTGATTGACCAAAACTTGCTTTCCGATTTAATGGAGAGCTTGATTACAGAGATGGGCTCCGCAGATACTTTTATGTTTAAGGAAAATACTGCAGCTTCTTTGTTAAAAAACACAATTCCGTCTGGAAATATTCAAATGATACATTCGCAAAATGAAGTATATCAAGCCATCCTCTCCGGGAATGCTGTCATTGTCATCGACGGAAACAACTATGCATTGGTAGTTTCCATCGCAGGCGGAGTAAGACGGGCTATTCAGGAACCCAGTACTCAGACCGTAGTACGGGGTCCTAAAGAAGGATTTACGGAGGATATCTCAACCAACATTACACTGATCAGAAGAAAATTGCGGACACCTGACCTTAAATTTGAAAGTCATGTTATTGGGCGATATACACAAACCAAAGTCATGTTAGCTTACATTGAAAATGTCGCTAATCCAGAAGTCATACAGGAAATTACAAAACGGCTGCAATCCATTGATACAGACAGCATACTTGAAAGTGGCTACATCGAAGAATTTATACAGGATGAACCACTTAGTCTCTTTCCCACCATGCTAAACTCAGAGCGTCCGGATACAGTCGCAGGTAGCCTTTTAGACGGACAAGTAGCTGTCCTGGTTGATGGGACGCCATTCGCTCTGATTGCACCTGTAACCTTCTTTAATTTCTTTCAAACGGCGGAAGACTACTACCAGAGATATGACATTTCAACTTTTTTAAGGGCTCTTCGTGTAGTATCTTTTCTAGTCTCATTGTTGCTTCCCTCTCTATTTATAGCCTTGACGACTTTCCAACAGGAAATGATCCCCACCACGCTGTTGATTACGCTAATGGCTCAACGGGAAGGAACTCCTTTTCCTGCATTATTGGAAGCTTTAATGATGGAATTAATGTTTGAAGTGATTCGTGAAGCAGGTGTGCGAATGCCACGGGTCATCGGACCAGCCGTTTCCATTGTAGGAGCTCTGGTTATCGGACAGGCGGCGGTGCAAGCCGGACTGGTCTCAGGTGCAATGGTGATCGTTGTTGCCTTCACAGCTATATCGAACTTTGTCATCCCGTATTTTGCTATGGCTTCAGCGGTCAGGTTGTTGCGTTTTGCACTTATGCTACTGGCGGGGGCTCTAGGCTTATTTGGTATTCTGATAGGAATTATCCCCCTTCTAATTCACCTTGTATCTCTCAAGTCATTCGGAGTTGATTATTTTGTGCCCTATAGCCCCACCTTTAAAACTAATATGAAGGACCTTATCATCAGAGTTCCGTGGTGGGCTATGAAAACCAGACCTAGCGAAAAATCAGGCCATAACCAGACAAGACAGGCAGCTCACCAATACCCTGCTAGTTCGGATGATACTGAAGGTGGTCATAAGCCTGATACCCAAAAATAGGAGAGATCAATGGTGCGGCAATTAAGAGTTAGTTATGTTCTGTTTATTGCAGGTTTATTACTTACAGGGTGCGTAGATCGAACAGAATTGAACGAATTAGCCATCACAACAGCAACTGGAATTGATGGACATAAGGGCGACTGGATCAATACTTATCAAATCATCATTCCATCAGCCATGACGACTGGCTCAGGTGGTACTTCCTCGGGGGCATCGCAAAGCGCTGTACATACCTTTTCTACACATGGAAAAACATTGAGAGAGACCGTTACGAAGAGTAGCCTGGAATACCCACGCAAACTATATTTTGCCCAAAATAATATACTCGTTATTGGAAAAAAAGCAGCAGAACAAGGCATTGAAGAGATTATTGATATTTACCTCCGCAACCTTGATTCACGAGAAACTGTAAAAGTATTCATTGCCAACGGAGAGGCTCGTAATTTTTTAAAAAAGCTTGTACCACCAGAGAAAATTCCTGGTCAAGCTTTAGAAAAGATTATAGAAAGAGATAGCAAATTAGCATCAATTTACCCTGCAATATCCATGTATGAATTCATTTCGAAAATTAGCTCCGATAGTGCAGCCGGAGTTCCAGAAATATCTCTTGAGGGTTCCGAGCCGGAGAAACTAGACTCTGTTGATGTTTTCAAGGAAACCTCCGCCAAAAATAAACTCAAGTTATCGGGCTTAAGCATTTTTCAGAAAGACAAGAGAGTCGGCTTCCTAAATGAAAAGGAAAGTATAGGGGTTTCATGGTTAAACAACCAGATTAAAAACACTACTGTAAACTATGTGGATGGGAATGTTACGTCCGCTTTTCTCATCCGGAAAGCCAAGGTTAAGGTTACGCCAATCAAGAATTTAAATCATTATTACCTCAACGTTGACGTTAAAGCTACCGGGGATCTTCTGTCAGCCTCTTCGCAAAGAGAAATGAAAGATATGCAAAGTGTAGGTCAATTGCAGATGCAAGCAGCAGAAACGATCAAACTGCAAATTCAGGAAGGCTGGAAAGCCTTACAGCAAAAGAATATCGACCTTATTGGTGTTGGAAATAAAATTCATCACAAGTACCCAAAAGACTGGAAAAAAATAAAAGAGACATGGCCTGAAGAGTTCGCAAACATGGATATAAAAATAGGTGTAAAAATGAAGCTTGCACGTCCAGGATTATTCGAAAAATCTTTTAACGAACTGTTGAAATGAAATAAACAGGGAGAGGTGAAATGAAGCAATGCGTCAAAATACAATCCGAGTATCCGAGCTGATCATTTGTATGTCTTTATTTGAAGTTGGAAGTACAACTTTGTTTTTAATGGGGGCTGAAGCAAAGCAAGATGCTTGGTTAGTCATGTTGATAGGAGCATTAGCAGGACTTCTTCTGCTAATGCTCCATCTTGCTATTCACCATCAAGATCCTGAATTAGATTTGTTCATGTTGTTTCGCCGTTACACAGGGAAATATGTGGGTACACTCATCAATTTACTTTTTGTGATGTATTTTACATATGAAGCTTCTCGGAACATACGCGATTTAGGCGAGGTGACCGTAATGACTCTGCTCCGCCAAACCCCCTTGTGGATCATCATCCTGATCACAATCGTGGTTGTATCCAACACGGTTCGTTATGGCTACAAAGCATTGTTCTTGCTTTGCTTATTTCTTTTCCCTTTTTTTGTTCTTGGCTACGCTCTTATTAGTATATTAATTCCGGCAACCGGTCTCTTTCATCTCGAAAATTCCCTTCCGGTTTTAGAGGAAGGATGGACACCTATATTTAAGGCCGCTATTCCTGAGCTTATTTCTTTTCCATTCGGACAAACTGTGTTATTTCTTGTATTTTATCCGCTTGCATATAAAGGCCGGAATCTCACAAAACCCGTTTTTTTTGCCTATATAATGACCGCACTTGCTCTAACATTTGTTAATCAATTGGAAATTTTTGTTCTCGGACCCAAGATCGCCGCCAATAGCACACTTCCTCTTTTGGAAGCTGTTCAGTTGATTGAATTAGCAGATCTGTTCGAACGAATGGATGCCCTTTTCACCTTGCTTCTTTTTCTTGGCTTGATCATCAAAATGTCTTTATTTTTTAATGGTGCTGTGATAGGACTTGAAAAAATAACCGGAGTCGGATTTAAAAAATGGATTCTTCCCCTTGCAGCACTTATTTATGGTCTTTCTTTTTTGTCGCCTAACTATATTCATCACATGGTAATCGGTCGAAAATTTGTTCTTAATTCCTGGTTTCCTGTTTTTCAAATTTTCCTCCCTTTGTTATTATTTGCCTTTATTGTTATTAAAAAAAGAAAAAAGACAAATAAACAGTCCTCTTCATGAGGAGATGATCATTCATTTAAATAGATCCACCACTTTTTTGATTTTTATTTCTCTTTCATCGGCACTATATGGAGCGTTCCATCCTCGCTAAGCTCTGCATAGGCAATCTCGTCGATACTATCATATCCCTGCTCTCGCGTCTTCGCTTTTATCAGCTCTACATCAATTGTTTTCCCGCGCATAGATTCATTTAGCAACCTTCCCTTATCAATGACAGTAACAGAAAAAAGATCAGGCTGTGCATCTATTCCCATATCCTGAGCAGCGGGTGGCTCATATTCGGGTTTGCGCATGACCGACAATGAGCCGTTCGTCTCTAACGTAGCGTACAAGACCTCACGCAGAGAAAAAATATTTTGCTGGCGTAGCATGGAGAGTAGCTGTGTAAATTCTATATCATATTTCTCCAGCAATTCTTGATTAACCTGCCCTTTATCCACGAGCAGCACTGTTCGACCTTCTGCCATATATCCAAATTTCACAAAATGGGTCGTCGCTTTTTCGAAAAAGTAGGCCAGCGCGCACCATAGTGCCAAAGCAAACAAAAGATGCCAAATGGTCACCTTATCGTCATATAACGTATTCCCTACAATTTCGCTCAATACCAATGATGTCAGAAAATCGAGCGGTGTTAACTGACTGAGTGTTTTCCGACCTGTAATAAAAGTAATAAGCCATAGGCCAAAAAAGCTGATGATCAATTTGACACCAATCGTGACAAATACCTCCATACCTATGCCCTCCGAAAGAAGTTATTTTTCTTATGGGTTATTTACACTCCTATACTTCTGTATAAACAGAGGCTTAATCCATTCCTAAAGTTGTCCGAAAAAAAGTCCGCTACCAACTAGGGCAGCGAACCTTTTAATTCGGCTATTATTTAATCTTAGTCTTTCGTGTATTCATATAAATTATCTACTTTTCACCAGCAGCTGAATTGCTTCTTTAACCAGCTTATCCGTATCTCCCCCAGCTTCTTGCTCTTCCAATATGCAGCGTTGCAGATTTTCTGCTACAATCTGGGCGATTGCTTTATCTGATGCATTGCGTACAGCTGATAGCTGGCTGACTACATCCTTGCACGACTTGCCCTCATCCATTAAACGAAGTACTCCACGTACTTGGCCCTCAATCCTTCTCAAGCGCGTTTTCAGTTCATCACTGTAATTGTAATCCATAAGCAATGCACTCCTTTTTTGACTTACCATATACATGTATAGGTATATTATAAACCAAAAAAGTAAATAGGATACCCTAAATAAATAGATTCACCTGTCCTTGCGATGCATCTCCCAAGTAAGCAGCTACTCCAGCATATTCCACACCATCTATTAGCTCTTCTTGTTGAAGTCCTAACAAATCCATGGTCATGGTGCAAGCGACGAGCTTGATCCCCTGCTCTTGTGCTAACTCTATAAGCTCTGGAAGAGAGAGCGCATTATGCTTTTTCATGACATGCTTGATCATCTGTGGTCCCAGTCCGACGAAATTCATTTTGGAGAGTGCTAACTTTTTCGGTCCACGAGGCATGATCCAGCCAAAGGCTTTTTCGAGCATTCCCTTATGGGTGCGCATGAGCTCATCCTTACGCAATATATTTAGTCCCCAAAATGTAAAGAAAATAGTTACTTCATGATCATATGCTGCCGCTCCATTCGCAATAATGAATGCAGCAAGCGCTTTATCCAGCTCACCGCTGAATAAAATAATCGTTGTTTTGGCTGTACTCATATAGAATCGTACCCTATTATTTCTCCTGCCCAGCCGGACATGCCTGAAAGCACAGATTTGACGTTTTTAGCGCCTTTGTCTGCCAATAACCGGCAAGCCCTTTCACTGCGTGCTCCAGCTTGGCAGATCACTGCGATTTCATCTTCCAGATTTAGCTCAGCGAGTCTGTTCTCCAGTTCTCCGAGGGGGATGTGCTTAGATTCTGGGATGTGTTGAAGAGCAAATTCGGCGGGTTCACGAACATCCAGCAAAATGAAGTTCTCCTTTGCAAACCATTTTGCTTGCAGCTCTTTATGACTTATCGTGGAAGGGAATGCTTGCTCCTCCTTCACATCAGTCGGATTTGCTTTGCGTAGATAATGTCGCATGACAACTCCTTCTTGAAAAGTGCCCAAATACTGATGTCCGGTGCCTTGGGCCCAGCTCTGAAAATCTGCTAACGAACCTTTGTCAGTCACTTGAACCTCCATAATCTGCCCGGCAAGAAGCTCATCCATAGCTTTTTTTGTTTTTACAATTGGCATAGGACAAGCAAGCCCTTTGCAATCAAGAATCTGATCTGCTTCGATATGACTAGTTAATGACATAGTGGTACCTCCGCCTTTTTTTGTGGGGCTTAGTATAATTTTAATTTTAAATACATATACCCCTATAGGTATAAGAATAGCGAGGCCCACTTCTCTTGTCAACTTAGCTAGTCATTTTCATTCAAACTAACAATTCATGTCTTGTACAATTAAAAGCACACAAAAAAGCCGCGCAAAAGCGCGACTCTACTGCATACATACCAATTAATCGTCTGTTTTCATCAGTTCTGGCAGATCCAGCGACATCGAAATATTACATAGCATTCCTCTGGCGAGAAAAAGCATTGTTCTTTCCAAGGCTTGTTCAATACCAGCCTGGCAGAAAGCGTCATAAACTGTCGTATGGATCTCACGTAACCCCTGCTGCATCACGGTTACAACCACATCCTCACGGATTGTCTGTGCCTGCATTTGCAAAAGTATTTCATTTCGATATTCCGTCATAATCTGCGAATAGGCTGCAATCAGTTCTTGCTCTAACTGTTCCGACGAAGCGGATTGAATGACCCGGTGAAAAGAGTCTATGATACGTGCAAATGATACCTTTAGGGCTTCAATAAGCAAGGCTTCTTTAGTAGCGAAAAAGCGAAAAACATAGGGCTGAGAAATATTAGCCCGTTCCGCAACTTTGGCCGTTGTAGCTCGATAGTAGCCCATCTCCGCAAAGACTTCAATAGCAGCAGATATGATTTCCTTTTGGCGATTTATTGATGTTGATGTTGCTTTAGCCATATTTTCTCATCCTTTTATTTATCACAAATTTTCTGATTAGTGATTAATCAATCACTTAACATTATAAATGTCATCCTCTAAAAATGCAATGAACCGAAAAAGTCGCCTCCATGATCGTAATGGAAACGACTCTCTTTTTTATACATCTAAATCTAATTATGGCGTCATCGAGTTAAAATATAATCGAACATAACTGACCTTTTGCGTTTTGGTTTGATAGGAAAATACTAAATAATAACTAAGACCTGATGTGTTGTTGATTTTATAATTAGCTTCTGCTGTGCCGGATATGTCTCTAGAGGTGTCAACTGTTTCTGTGGGCTGGCCCAGTTCGTCAATAACTTGTTTGATAAGCAACTTCTTATATTTTGAATCGGAAGAAGTAATTTCTGTAACTTTATCATTTCCATCCAGTACGAGATCTGTATGATATTTAGCGTAACTTCTCATAGGGCCTGTAGAACCAGAATCGGATTTCCCCCAAAGCTCAAACAAAAGATCGCTGCTAGTTCCCAAACCAAGACCTTTAGGCAGATTGGGTAACGTCCCCTGCTTGGCTGCACTCAATATAGCAGCTGCAGAGCTGTATTTACTGTCAGGTGAGGCTGTACTACTAGCAGGTTTATGCTGTGTCGAGGTTGAACCTTGATCAAACTCTTTTCCAGTATTTTTGGAACTTCCCTTGGAACTTCCCGCATCCACACTAGGCTTGCTGAGATCTGTACTCGTCTTGTTAGTGTGAGTATCTTGCTCGTTGGTATGGATGTCTGTGTTCTGATCTGTTGAATTACTGGCAGATGGTGTGGCTGATTTCGTTGTAGAGGGAGCAGTTGAGTTTGCTTCTCCGCTATTGCCGCATCCTGTCATTACAGCAAAACCTATAGCCAATAAAGCGCTGGTGGTGACCAGCTTGCAAGCTAACTTTTTACGATTACGAGATTGATGTGTAGGTTTCATTATAAGATCACTCTTTCCTTGTTCTTGGGTACAAACCAAGTGTAACCGAACCTCGTTTCGAGAATACCTCTACTTGTATCCAACTTGTAAACAAGCACATTTGTGATTTTCTAACATATCCTACCTGCGATCATAAATTCCTAGCTGTTGTTTAGAAAAGGCGTAAGGGGAGTCACTCTTCTTCAACCATATATTCCCTTTGATAATGAAGATGTATACAGCAAAAACAAAGTAGATTGTGCCTGCAATCCAGTCTATTGCCGTTGGGATGTCTCTCTTTACGATTTCATGAATATACCAGATTCCTATAGGGACATGCAGGAGAAGTGCCGTACACAAACCAGGGTTATATACAGTTTTTGCTTTGAGATTGACAACAATACCGTGCCAGACGACCTGGAAGAATCCCATCAAAACTGGTGCGAGTCCGAGCCAGATTACGTGGGGGAACCATACGGGGAGCAGATAAAATACATAGGCAATTGCCACATTAATGATCATCGCTGAATTAGGGTTCAAGGGGTAATGATCTGGGGCTTCACTTTTAAACAAAATATTGTTAAATAAACCCGCAAAATATCCAGGCCAGCGGTATTCCTCAAATTGGTGAAACAATATATTCACAAAGCTCAACCATAATATTCCTGATATATCAGAAAACATGGCGGGATTCAAAAACAAAACAATACATACAGCCACTCCAATGATGGCTCCTGCATCTTGCCAATATTTTCTCAAAAATTCCATGGTATTCACCCCTGAGATTTATTTTTGATCGAAATATCTTTCAAATAGCAGGTTTAATTGTTCCTCTATTGTGGGCATTTCCACAACTGCTCCAGACTCAAGAATCGGACTCATCAGTGCAGGCAGAAAAATAGCTCCGAATATTTGCAGCATCATTGCTAACAACCGCTCCGGCTGTTGCTCACCTGTCAGCTCCTTGATCGTGTTCTGGACCTTTGGAAACCCCATCATGTTTAAAAATCTTCCGTATTCCTGTTGAGATGTAAAGGGTGTGCTGCCCATCACAATAATTCGTGACAGAAGTTCTGGATATTGGCGAATGACCTGTAAATAGTTAAGTAAAAATTGTTTCAGTCTATCTCGCGGGGGCATCGCTGTATTGTCCAAAACAGAAAATGTGTGCTGAAAGCTGTTTAGGATCACTTCAATAGCTTCACTGAGCAAATTTTCCTTGGAGCCAAAATAATAATTAACCAAAGAAATATTAGTGCTAGACAGATCAGCAATTTTTCTGATTGTAACCGCCTCGAAACCTTCCTTTTGAATAAATTCCAGCGTAGACTGTAGAATTTTTTCTTTGGTCTGTTGTTTTTTGTCTGGATGACTCATGTTTTTCCTCCTCCTATTTAGTTTAATCCTAACGGACAAATGAAACGGGCCACTTAAGCAAAACAAACAAAATTCAAACCATATTTAAAACGTTGTTTAAATTATTGTTTGAACTTATCCTAGCACTTTACATTTCACAAAACAAGTAAAGATATGAAAATTAGGCTAAAAAAAACCGCAAACGAATCAGATCGTTTGCGGGTTGATTGAATAGAGATTAAGAAAAGGCAAAACTAAATAGCCCAATTTCCTTTGCGGAACACAGCCTCTTTGCTTCCGTCTTGCAGTTCACCATCAATATCCAGCTCAGCTGAGCCGATCATGAAGTCAACATGAGTCAGGCTGACATTGGCACCGTTCTGGAGTAGTTCCTCCCGGTTCATTTGTGTCCCATTTTCGATGTTAAATGGATACGCACTGCCTAAAGCCAGGTGGCAGGAAGCATTTTCGTCGATACCTGTATTATAAAAGATGCGGTTGAGATTAGAAATCGGTGAATCATGCGGCACCAAGGCAACTTCCCCCAGGTAGCTGGCTCCTTCATCTGTAGCGAGCAAATGAGTGAGATGCTGCTCACCGGATTCTGCTGTATATTCGGTGACTTTACCGTCTTTAAAGGTAAATGTAATGCGATCTACCAGCTGTCCATTTAAATTAAGCGGCATGGTACTTGTAATGTGACCATCGACACCAGTACGCTTAGGCATCGTGAATACTTCTTCTGTCGGCATATTCGCGACAAAATAATCTCCGCGCCCGTTTTCACCACCACCACTGCGCCAAATATGTCCGTCAGCCAACTCAATTCTCAAATCTGTTCCGGGCGCACGATAGTGCAGGCTTTTATATTTTTTATGATTCAGCTTATCTTGTACCTGTTCAAGATTTTTCAAATGATTTTGCCAATTCTGAATGGGATCAGAGCCGTCTACACGATTCATTTGGAAAATCGTATCCCACATAACACGAATGCGGTCTTCTTCTGCTACATCCGCAAACACTTTATCGGCCCAGGCTTTCGTCGGAGCTTTAATCAAACACCAGCTAATTTTGTGATTGCGGGTATATTTGGAAAAGCCTTCTCTCGCCGTAGCTGCCGCTTTTGTCGCACGAGAAACTTTTTGCGGATCAATACCTTGATATAAATCCGGGTTCGGCACTTTAATCGTTAATGTGGCTCCACCCTCTTCGGCGAATTTCTCCATCATTTCTGCCTTCCAAGCAGGGTAGTAATCAAAGCTGGCTTCGTCGCCATGCTCAAAACGACTGCGTGTAATGGAATCGTCCTCAAACTCTACCTGTACATATTTAGCGCCTGCTTCATAGGCTTTGCTGACAATCAGGCGTGTAAACTCGACAGTTTCCAGTGGTGCAGTTACCAACATCGCCTGTCCAGGCTGAATGTTGACTCCTACTCTTACGACCAGTTCTGCATATTGCTCCAACAATGATTCAAATGGATTCATTTTTCCACGCTCCTGTTCCATTTTGATTATATTAAATGATTTCATCACTACAGTACGGATTGTTTCTCCAGTTCACGCAGCTCCACTCTTCGTATTTTGCCTGAGCTGGTTTTAGGAAGTTCTTCAATAAACTCTATTTTTCGTGGATATTTGTATGGTGCCGTCCATGTTTTCACATGATGTTGCAGTTCCTTCACTAGCTCTGGTGATCCTTCTATTCCGGCTTTGAGTACAATGTAGGCTTTTACGACATGTCCACGGACTTCATCCGGGCTGGCTACCGCTGCACATTCCTGCACAGAATCATGCTTCATCAACGCTTCTTCTACTTCAAAAGGACCAATGGTATAGCCAGAACTGATAATGATATCATCACCGCGTCCTTCAAACCAGAAATATCCATCCTCATCCTTTCGAGCCCGGTCGCCCGTTACAAAATAATCTCCATGTACACTCGCTAATTTGCGCTCTGGATCATGATAGTACGTATGAAACAATGCCGGCAGATCAGCACGCACTGCAATATCGCCCACTTGCCCTGGAGCCAGCGGAATACCATCCTCGTCTACGACCTCAACAAGTCCCGGTGCAATGGATTTGCCCATCGAACCTGTGCGCAGAGGTACGTCTCTTAGATTACCAATAATTAATGTACTTTCTGTTTGACCGTAACCGTCGCGAATCGTAATGTTGAATTGCTCCTGAAACTTGTTAATAACCTCCTGATTGAGCGGTTCTCCCGCAGAAACAGCACTTCGCAATCGGGATAGATCATATTGATCCAAACCAGCCGTTTTTGCCATAATCCGATATTCCGTCGGTGTACAGCACAACACTTGAACTCCATATTGCTGCAGCAACTGCAAATAGCGCCCCGGACGAAACGGACCATTATATACGAATCCGGTCGCTCCATTTCCCAGTACTGATAAAAACGGACTCCAAATCCATTTTTGCCAGCCAGGTGCGGCAGTAGCCCATACGATGTCTGAAGCTCGAATATCCAACCATGGTGATGTTATCCGCAGATGGGCATATCCCCAGCCATGGCTGTGTACAACACCTTTAGGATTGCCTGTGGTGCCCGAAGTATAGGCCAGAATGGCCATGTCATCACGGTGTGTCTTCACAGCTTCAAAAATATCTTCCTGTCCCTCCATCAGCTCATCCAGCACGAGCCAGCCTTGCGCACCTACTGTGCGGTCCCCAGGGACTACAATGCGATAATCCAAAGCAGGCAAATCATCGCTGATTTTGTCTACTTCACTTGTTACGTCGGTCCAGGCAATGACTGCGCGCGCTTCCGAATGGCGAAGCCGATATGCAATATCCTTGGCCCGCAGCATTTCTGAAGATGGAATGACAGCAAGCCCCAGCTTCAAGCATGCCAGGTAAATGACATATGCAATAATACGCCGTGGTACTACGACCAGAACTCTGTCCCCTTTGTTAAATCCCAGACTTGCAAGTCCTCCAGCCAGCCGGTTTGCTTTTTTCAACAGCTCTCCGTATGTGATTTCTTCGTATTCTCCTGTCTCACTTAACCACTTGAGTGCTGTCTTACCAGCCTCATGGTGTTCCATTTCCGAAGTCATATTGTAATATTCAGGCGCAAGCCATTGTTGCTGATCAGTCAAGTTATACCTTCCCCTTTATACATAAGATAAGAGCAACTTCCTTTAAGTAGTATAACACGTCTTAGTACCAGGTTCTAATACCAGAATTAATTTATTTGGAAAAAAAATAAAATTTGTAAAGCAAACGACAAAAAAGAGCCTGCATACAGACTCTTTTCTTTACTATTATTGTAATCTACATCTCAATGTCTATCACTGTAGAAGCCACTTCCTGCCCGTTTACGAGCAGGACAATTCGGTGCGCTCCCGCATAATGGCGACGAGTTGTCAGGTCTGCAAACCGGTGTGTTCGTGTACCCGTTAAACGGGTTCCTCCAGAGACGGTTTTGTCAGAAAGCAAAAACAGTTTACGTGAGACCTGTCCTCTCGCCTTAACAAAGTCGATGCCATACTCGATGCGGACTCGTACGGATTCACCTTCTCGAAGCTGAAGCACATAGCTTAACTCACAGTGATCACCGATCTTTAACACGATAGGATCTGTGGTGAGAGAGGCAGCTGCAACTAGCGGCACCCCATCCGTATCATCCGCATAGCCGAACATGGCCATCACTTCAGGGATGGATTTGCGAATCAGGGATCGACAGCCATGGCGCACAATCCAGTCGGTGTCAGGATGTGCCCCCTTCCACCGTTGAGCCGTTGCGATGACGATATCGGGATGGTCCTTGGCAATATCGTTCAGGTTGTTGGCTACACTTTTACGTACATATAATGATGGATCGGCCTTCAGTAGTTCCAATACGGCCAATACCGGAGCAGGGTCACGTTTGAAGACAGGCAGCGCCTGTCCCCAGGGCAGCCGTGGACGACATCCTTCGCTGGCAAGACGGCGGACGTGTTCACTGGGGTGTGCCGCCCAGGTCGTCATCTGCCGCATCATCCGTTCTGGTTCACGCAGAAGGAAGGGCCTCACAGCGAACTCCGCAGAGGATTTTGATGTAAATCGCTCCAGTGCATTCATGGACAGGTCCCAATGCTCTTCTCCCTGCCCATATACCTCTACGAAATCGGGGAAAAACAAGTACGGAAACCCGCTACAGTACTCATCTATGGCAAATAAAATAAAAAGAGCTTCTTCATAACTACTAGGCAAAAACGCTCCTAATGTTAACGAAATACGCCGTATTCGTTCTTTTAGCTCCAGCTCATCCCATTTTTGGTCCATAACTTGATGGATAAATCCTTCAATGTCGAATGGACTGTATGCAGCCTGTACTCTTTCACCGAATAGACGAAGGAATTCCTCCGTGTACATATCTTTTAAGGGCTCAGCCATTGTATATCTCCTTTTGAATATGAATGTAAGCAAGAAGCGATGAACGAATAATATCTTCGTCTATGATAACCGTAAATCGTGACCCAGCACCAGCATTAAATGGGGTTAAGAGAATGGATGCAAGACACATTAAAAAATGCCAAGTCCTAAGATTAGGACCTGACATTTTTCCATAAACACTACAAATCGAATGAGACTTATATTTTGTGTTGGACAAACCAGTCGGTAATACGTTGCAGTCGTTCCACGCGAAGCTGTGGGTGCCCTTTTCGTGAAAGCTCGTGACTTGAAGCTGGGAAACGGACAAATTGAGTAGGTTTTCCCAAACGACGTAATGCTGTAAACAGCTGCTCCCCCTGCTCAATAGGACAACGTAGATCCTGCTCTCCATGCAATATGAGCAGCGGTGTATTGATTTGCTGCACATAAGCCAGTGGGGACTGCCTCCACAAAAGTTCGAAATCATCCCATGGATTTCCGCCAACTTCATCTTCAGTAAACGAGTATCCGATATCACTCACCCCATACATCGACAGCCAATTAGATATGGAGCGCTGGGTCACAGCTGCTCGGAAACGATCCGTATGCCCGACAATCCAGTTTGTCATAAAGCCACCATAGCTGCCTCCTGTGACACCCAGTCTTTCCGGATCAATGAATGGAAATTGGCGTATAGCCTCGTCCACGGCGCTCAGTAGATCGGTGTAGTCACGTCCGCCGTAATCTCCAAGGACAACATTGGTAAAAGACTGTCCGTACCCTCGGCTTCCTCCCGGATTCGTATAGATGACTGCATACCCCTGAGCGGCCAGCAACTGAAACTCATGAAAAAAAGAATTGGAATACATGGCATGGGGACCGCCGTGAATTTCCAAAATGGCAGGATAAGATCCTCCCTCCTTAAAACCAGCTGGCTTCATCACCCATCCCTGCACGCGTCGACCATCCTCGACCTCAGTCCAGAAGCTCTCAGGCACACTGATCTCAATCTCATCAAGCAGAGAATCATTCACTCGTGTCAGCCGTTCTTCGTTTCCTGAATGGATTGCAATTCGGAACAAATCACCTGGCAAAGCGACGTCAGTGGAAGCGGCAATGATATGCTGTTCATCTGAAGTAAGCTCAAATTGATAAATTTCCCGTTCTCCTTGGGTTAAAATTTTAAAAGTTCCATCAAGCGCAAACTGATATACGTGCACATTTCCTTCAATGGTTACCAGCGTGTACAGGGATTGACCGTCCGCACTGAAGCGTGGTGGTCCTACATGAAGATGTGAACGCATGTCGCTCATACCCGCATTACCGAGGTGAGCATCAAGCGTCTCACTAACACATACTGCTTTCCCGCCACTGGAGGGGACCGTATACAGCCGAGTCTGAGTAGCGCCTTTGGCATGGCGATCATGACCGTAAAAGGCAATCATTGTGCCATCGGGAGAGAAAGCAGCACTCTCGATTTGAAGTTCGGAATGAGTCAACTTAAACGGTGCTGCCGCATTGCCATTAGAAGACGCAGGAGCTATCGTAAACAAATCATTTTGCTTGCGTAAATCCGTATCCTCTTTAGAATGCTCCGCTATTCTAGCGATAAATAAAATCAGTTGGCCATTTGGTGACCAGACGGGCTCCGCCACATCATAAGCGCCGGACGTCAGTTGAACCGTGTGCCCTGAAGTCACATCAGTTACATACAAGTGATCACGAGTATCATCCCACAGCCCATAGCCGTCGGATTTAGCTTTTGTTCGATTAACCACTCGTCCCTCAAGATGTGTCTCCTGCTCACCTACATCGCATGTAGAACTTGACTGGTTCTCAGCAGTTTTAGCTACAAACGATATGTAGGCTCCATCCGGCGACCAGGATAATGAACGAACATTGTTCTCTACGTGCGTAAGTTGTCGGGCTTCTCCCCCGCGTGCTGGAATAATCCATACCTGGCGCTTGCCGTCTGTCGAACGGAGAAAAGCAAGTTGTGATCCGTCCGGTGACCAGACAGGCGTTTCATCTTTCGGCCCGTATGTAAAGGGTATCGGAGCTTCACCTTCAAACGGCAACAGCCAAATTGCCGAGTTATAGTCTGTCTGTTCTTTATTAATACACTGCTCTACGTAAGCGATTTCGCCACTCGTGGGATGAACAGCCGGATCACTAACCCAGTGAAATCGATATAAATCCTCAGCTATTATACGGCGTTTGGTCGTGCCAGCTTGCGAGTTGCTCAAATAAATTCCTCCTTAATATGGTCAGATTTCTACAACTTCAGATTCCATTAATCCGATTAATTTTATATGAATTAAATAAATATACAATTACGTTACTCTTTTTATGTATCTCTGTCAATTTGTCCATAGCTCAAATAACCCTCTCTCAGTCGCAATGACTCGAAAACACCGCCGCTTCGGTTGCTTTCTTGAGAGAAGGTCTGATCTGTTATCGTTCTTCTATACCATACGCATTAAAAGCAAGCTCCTCTGCAAACACAGCCTGTCTGACGACATTTTGGAATTTCTGCTTCGAATTCAGGCTTCCCCAGTGATCGGGTCTAATTTCGATGAGCAGTCTCGGCTTCATTCTTTTCATGGATGTAGGTGGAGAATAATTCAGGATTCACTACTTTACGCAGTAAATGCATCGTCCCGTCCCCTGTTCGATGGTCAAAAGCATGAATACGTTCATATCCCCAACGCTCATACATGGATAATAAATAAGGATGTTTTTCCGCAGTCGCTAATGTCACTGCAGGAGCTCCGACTTTATCACGAATAACCGTTTGTTCTACCCAGTTCAGCAGTTTTTTACCATATCCTTTGCCCTGGGCAGCCGGATCTACGGCAAACCACATCACAAACGGAAGATCAGTTATAAAATTAAGGGCTCTATTTTTTAGATGACTAACGGTAGCCTGGATGACACCATCGACTTCCAGCACATAGCAATCATTATTTTTAATGTTCTCTTGAATGAGAGCAACGTCTGCCTGAGCGGCAGGCCATTTAAGCTCTAACTGCCGAATTGTTTCATATGCCTCATACGTTACATACTGCAATCTTTCTGCGTCCTCTTGTCGTGCCAGACGATAGATCTCGCTCATAGTCCCCCGCCTCCCTGTAGTGCTGTAATAATGTACGCAAACGACTTTACAACTAATCCTATCTTTTTAATCAGATATAAAAGTTAACATAACTGTAGCATGCTAACCATTCAGCGACAAATTAAATTTTTCTATAACTCCATTTAAAATAACAATATCCCTTGAGGCTTCAAACCTCATTAATTAAAAATAACGCAAAAAAAGCCCGAAAACCGGGCTTTTTTACTTTGTAAACCCAAAGAATGCTGTCCCTGTCTCTGGGGCATTTAAACGAACCTGTACGCTGTGTTATTCCGCAGGGGCAACGAAGCTTCGTTTGGCAAATTCGCTGTCCAGCATATAAAAGGCATTGCTGTCTCTTTCAATACGCTTAAGCTTCTGGATAACACTATCGAACAGAGCTTCCTCTTCGACTTGCTCATCAATAAACCATTTCAGGAAATGGATCGTCGCATGCTCACGTGCATCGAGGGCCAAGTCAGCCAAGTGATAAAATTTTTGTGTGTTTTGCTGCTCATGCTTGTAGCCATGTTCAAATACATCCAGCATGGAATCATAGCTATTTTTGGGCTCCGGTAATGCTGCCAATGTGGCGCGTCCTCGACGGTCATTAATGTATCTATACAGTTTCATGGCATGAAACCGTTCCTCCTCCGCTTGTACCAGGAAGAAGTTTGCAAACCCATCCAGACTTTCACTGGAGCAATAAGCAGCCATCGCCAGATATACGTGAGCAGAGTAAAACTCAAAGTTCATTTGCTCATTCAGAGCCTGTGCCAAATTGTCATTCATGTCTCAGGTCACCTCGGTCAGATATGTAATGATGTAACGATCATAGTGTACCACGAATCCGATCACAAAAAAACGGACGGAAGTGAATTCAAGCATACTCACGTTCCGCCCGCCGTGCTCAACATTTAGTTCACAATCAAGGCTCCAGACCCCAGACACGTTTATCGTTTATATACAGAGGTGCTTTCTCCCAATCTGTATAAGAGGTCTTGGTTGCATCATAGGAAAAATCATCGCTTTCGTTATAGTTGCTCCAATCTGACTTGTTCATACGAATCTGGATATCTCCCGTATTTTCTCCAGCTGCCAGGCTTCCCGCACCGGCTCCAAAGGAAATTTCCAGATAGTAGTCTGCCCCATTAACGGCCTTATCCAGTTTCACAAAACGTCCCTGAATGTTGCTACTGCCTAATTGCGCATAATCACAGTGGAACTCCTGCGCCTTATCGCCATCTACGGTATAGTAGTATCTCAGCTTAACGTTTTTCAGATCCAGAGCCTCTTTCCCCTTATTTACGACACGGAAGAGTGGTCGAATCTGGTTATCCCCCGGGTTGGTGTCGCCCACACGGTATTGGGCAATTACATCTCCCTTTGCCGGAATCGGCGCTGCTGTTGGCTTGGCGCTGACCTCAGCAGAATCCGGGCTGGTTCCTAAGGAGTTTGTTGCAGTTGTTACATAATAATAAATGGTTTCATTCACCACCCTTGTATCCTTGTAAGTGGCGTCAGTTACCGTTGCTACCGTGGTATACGGGCCACCACTGGTTGTGGAGCGCTTAACCGTGTAGCTATCAGCACCTGTCGCTTTGCTCCAAGTTAGTGTAACTTGTGCATCCCCTGCACTTGCCTTCACATTTGACGGAGCTTTAGGAGCTGTAGGTTCGGCTGGTCCACTACCATTAATGAGACGGTCATACTCTGCATAAGCAGTTGCCATATCTACTTGGGACCAGAAACGGTGATACGTAAATTCTGGTGCACCTTTATCCCATTTTTGGGTCTGTTTGTTCCATGAAGTCGTGTATTTGTCTTTAAGATAGGACCATTGCGGATCTTTGGTGATGTTAGGACGGATGTCGCTATAGCTGGAATACGTACCATTGCCACCCTTGGCCGGATCAGACGGTGTAGCGTCTGTGCCTGGGATCGTGTTTCCTTGCCCAGTCTTGCCACTCCATCCGCTCGGGATATATACTTCTTTAGTAAAATAACGATAATAATCCTCACGTGCTTCCTTCGTTGTAATTCCTATGCCGTCGTTATAGCCCCATGCTGCATCAAGCAAGGCTTTGGACAGATCTTTGGCTTCCTTGCCTAATTCGGTGTAGTCTCCTTTTTCAGCTTTTGTTCCGGCAGCAAAGAAGGTCAGCGCTTTCACATAACTGCCCAACACTCCTGCATCCTGTCCTGGATTTTTTGTTACTACATGAAGATTGGCATTCCCTTTATGATTGGCAAATCCGCTCCAAGTCTCAGGCTTGCCACTCCATTCCAGATTGCTCGGCAGCCAGAACTCACCTTTAGCTGCTGTAGTGGCTACCTTCGGATTTTTGCCACCCAGAATACGCTTGCCTTGTGCATCCAAATAGTATCCCTGCGCGTCAGTTACAGGCCGTTCGTCAGCAAATACATAGCTCTTGGACCATTCGATCCAGTTTTCCGTCACTTGTTTAGCCATTTTAAACTGCTCAGACGAAGTGTCACCTTTCTTGGCTAAAATATAGTACAGCTCCGCAATCCGCTCGACAGGCCAAGCCTGCATTCCAAACCAGTTGTTAGACGGTGGATCTTGGTATACAGGAGCCCCTGTATAAGCCATGCCATAAAAAGTGCTCGTACCAGAGGGATACGCCTTGTAGACGCCATCCCAGCTATTCGTTGCTCCACCTGCAATGGCCCCCTCATCAGATTGCAGCCAAGTATAAAATTCCAATTGGCGCTTGAGCGAGGTCGCCCAGTCCTGTCCTGCCGTAGGTGAATTTGGTATCAATCCGCTATCCTTATCGGATAACGCATATGCAGCAACGACATTCTGGTAGCCCTGATGCGCATGGCTGGTACCAATCCGCCAAGCCCAGTTACCGCTTTGGCCCAGACCGCCGCCCCAAGCCGTATACCATGCCATTAGATAAAGACTGGCATCCTTGCCCGTGCCAGCAATCGGACTCCCCTTGGAAGCGCTTCCTACTTTCTGGAAGTATTTATCGTACATGCCGTAACGCAAGAAGTCTCCCATCTTTTTCGCTTTGTCCAAATATACCTGGTTGTCGTAACCCAGTTCTTTCGCCCAGTACATGGCTTGAACCGCCCGTGCGTCCGCATCCGTGGCATTCGTGTAGCGCCATTGCTGTGCAGGAGCATTATTTTCCTTGGTGAACAGGCTCATAAAGCCTTCATTAGGCTTGCCAAACTTGTGATTATCCTGCGATGGATGCGGTACGGCCTCCCAGACCGATTCCTGTTCCCCACGCTGGAAGGTGTTCACATAGGTCGCCGTATGCGACGGATTCAGCAGATTGCCAAAACCGTACCAATTGTCTACATCCAGCAGCCAATGCATCAGGTAGGTCTGATTGTTGCCATAGGTTGCCTTCAGCTCAGAGTCCAGCGGGTCATTGCCAGCACCATACTGACCACTCAGACGGCTTGGGTACTGATCCGGCTGCGGATATTCTGCGGCATAAGTGGCAGGGCTGTTCGGGTTATAGTTACTCATTGTAGGCTGCTCTTCCTTACCGTCACCCTCATTAACAGGAATGATATATTTCTCCATGTTGTCCCATGCTGATTCCAAATGACCCCAATCCCCGGTATAATGACCATAGAGAACTTCCAGCCACATCCAGTAGCTGTATGCTTCCGAGGTCGTTAAGTGTCCATAGTCAGGAGCCTCGCTCATGAGTGTTTCAACGGAATGATAAGGGATACCTTCTTTTGAAAAGTAACCGCTAGCCGGGTCCTTTAGCTGTTTATACATTTGCAGAAAGCGTGTCGATTCAGGGGTTGCGGCTGATGCACGGTCGGGTTCGGCCTGAAATAAGCCCAAGCTTAACGGAAGTACCAAAATGGCTGACATGACCATAGAGACAGATTTTCTGAACACAGATTTTCTACTGATCACTTTTGCATTCATCCTCTCCATTATCAATTTTGGCTTTACTCAAAATTTGGTTCCGAAAAACGACAGCACAAAAAGACAGCGCCATCACCTCACTTTCCCGTTACAAAGGTGGAGGACACGCTGTCCATAGCTCCAAATGCTTCACATTGGCCCTGGCAAGAATATACCACACTAGTTGCCAAATGAGAGTCGAAAAATTCTATATGTTTAGAGTTGCACAAGGAAAATTGACGAAATCGATAGGAATCGGTACTATTTCACAAGGAGGCGTTAAATCATGAAATTGTTGCTGTTGCTTGGCTGTATTGTGATGTTTTTAGCTGTAGCTCTGGGAGCATTCGGGGCGCATGCGTTGAAAAAAAGACTTTCTGCAGACATGATGAGCATATTCCAGACAGGAATTCAATATCAAATTGCTCACGGTTTGGGTTTGTTGCTGCTGGGAGTTCTTGCAGGTAACCTGGTCCATTCTTCTCTTATTGTAACCGCTGGTTGGGTTATGCTGGTGGGCATTCTCCTGTTTTCCGGCAGTCTGTATATTCTTAGTGTGTCTGGTGTGAAAAAGCTTGGAGCCATCACCCCGATTGGCGGGCTGGCTTTTTTGGCAAGCTGGGTGATGGTGATGGTGGCGGTAATGCAAGGCTAAACAAATGAACAAAGACTTGGAAAAGTAGGCGCTTCCAAGTCTCCTGAATCATGACCGAATTATTGATGAATATGAAAGTGTCTATGATTTCGTTTGCACTTGCTGTGCTTTCTGAGCCGCAATCCGATGACCTTCGATATAGCGTTTGGATTGAGCCATCTCATGCTCCTGAGCAGCTTCCATAATAATATGGACCCCTGGCTTGTACTGCTCCAGCAGTTCCATATATAGACCATAGTTCATGTCACCAAAACCCGGCGGTACGGTCTCGATCTCACCTGATGATGACAGACGCCGGTCTTTGGCATGCGCTGCGATAATCCGAGGTCCCAGCAGCTGAAAAGCTTC
The DNA here is from genome assembly GCF_000237325.1 of Paenibacillus polymyxa M1. NCBI lineage: Bacteria > Bacillati > Bacillota > Bacilli > Caryophanales > Paenibacillaceae > Paenibacillus > Paenibacillus polymyxa. The sequence continues at coordinate 2,619,190 of NC_017542.1, read as the reverse complement.
GCGGATGATCTCATCCTGTCGGGCCAAATTTTCCGTTTTTAGCAAATTACCCGGATCAATCACAACGCCAATGTGTGAAGAGGGCACTTCTTCCAAGAAGGTAGCAAGCTCTGCTGCTGTTCCGACCAAGTGATCGTTAGCAGCTTCCAATCCTACGAATACCCCCCATTTTTCCGCCTCATCTGCTAATTCTCGTACAACTTCTTTTACAACTCTCCAGTCCCGTTCCGAATAAGGGGTCCCGTCCTCATTGCGTCCGACTTCAGCTGCGACCATTGGTGCTCCTAACAGACCCGCATATCGGATCAGCTCTTTGAAACGCTCTACATTCTCACGTAACAATTCCTCATCCTGTACAAAAAAATGCAAATAACAACCGAGCACTGATATGGATACCCCATGCTTACGAAATTCCTCTGCGATAGACGATGCTAATCCTGGATTGAACTTGCCAGGTTTATTAAAATCGACATCGCTGATCGCTCTCCATGGAGCAAGCTGAACATGAGTAAAGCCCGCTTCACCTACCTTTGCAGCCAACTCACGATAAGGCAACTTGCCAAACAAATGTGCCAATACACCTACTGTCACTAAAAATCACCTCTTTTTTAATTTTGTATTCTACTAGTCACTGTACTCAGCTCCAAAGACTCATTGATAATGTTTGTAATTCGTTCTACTTCATCATGAATAAAAAAGTGTCCTCCTTCAAAGGTAAACACACGAAATTGCTGATCCGTATGCTGTGCCCACGCCTCCGCATCTTGTAGGGTCACCGTGTTGTCGGTCAGTCCTGTCAGGGCGGTGATAGGGCAATGTAAAGGCGTATCTTTATCCATATACTTATACATCTCGACAGCTTTGAAATCTGCTCTTAATACTGGCATAAAATAGTCATACAATTCCTGATTGTCAAAAATGGCTTCCGAAAGCTGACCGTACCGTCGCAAATGTGTTCTAAATTGATCTGCGGGCAGATCATGTAACCACGGGACATTTCTCGGGACATGCGGTGCTCGTCCACCCGAAACAAATAGATGAGCCGGCTTCCCATATCCTCCGGCCACCAGCTTATAATACAGCTCGAACGCAATCATTGTTCCCATGCTGTGACCGTATATGGCATAAGGATCGCCAGGAACTAACTCTTGGCTGATTTGGTGCAGCAGATCCTCGCTCATCTCCTCAATGCTATCCTTTAGCGGTTCACCAGAACGAATACCTCTGCCCGCCAATTCCAAAGGGACAAGTTTAATCTGTGGGAGCAGCAGCTTTTTCCACTTGAAGCTGACTGATGCCGATCCACCTGCATACGGGATGAAAAATAATGTGATAGGTGCCATTCTTGCAACCTCCTGTCTTGCTAAATCCTAACTTTTTTAGTTTAGCACAAAAAGGTATATTTACCCATTTCAAATATTTTGCAAATTCGAAAAAGAAGGTTGACGAATTCAAGCACATTTTGTTTAAGGCAGGAAATGTCTTCTTTCAGGAAGAACTGCTGAATGTTTGAATATAATCATGTGTTGGGTCTTTTATTTTCCAATTCGAGAGGAGTCCTGCGCCATGAAGTATGGTTTCTTCGATGATGCCAACCAAGAATATGTTATCCACACCCCTCAAACACCATATCCCTGGATAAATTATTTAGGTAATGAACGATTTTTTGGACTGATCTCCAATACAGGCGGCGGCTATGCATTTTACCGAGACGCTCGCTTACGTCGTTTAACACGTTATCGGTACAACAATATTCCTGTCGATAATGGCGGTCGCTATTTTTATATTTATGATGATGGAGATTATTGGACTCCGGGCTGGATGCCGGTTAAAAGAGAGTTGGAGCAGTATGAATGCCGTCATGGGCTTGGCTATACCTCAATTATGGGTGAACGCAGAGGTATTCGGGCTACGCAACTAGCATTTGTGCCCCTTTCCTTTGACGGCGAGGTCCACCAGGTCAAGCTTCAGAACACATCGTTACAAACTAAAAAGATCAAACTCTTTTCATTCGTTGAATTTTGCCTGTGGAACGCCTATGACGATATGACCAATTTTCAGCGTAACTTGAACACAGGCGAAGTTGAAATACAGGCGAAGTTGAAATACAGGATTCTGTCATTTATCACAAGACGGAATACCGCGAACGCCGCAATCACTATGCTTTTTTCTCTGCGAATCGTCCGCTGGCGGGCTATGATACAGACCGTGAAGCATTTTTGGGTCTCTACAATGGACTGGATCAGCCCCAAACCATCACCGCAGGGCAAGCGTCTAACTCGATAGCCAGCGGCTGGTCCCCTATCGGATCGCATTGCATTGAGATCACACTGGAGCCTGGCGAAGAAACAAGCTGTAACTTTGTACTCGGTTATGTGGAAAACCCAGAGGAAGAGAAATGGGAGTCTCCGGGTATTATTAACAAAAAACGGGCTCATGCCATGATCGCGCAATTTGCGGATGAAACCGATGTGGAACGAGCATTGAGTGAGCTACGAAGTTATTGGAACGATCTGTTGTCCAAGTATACCCTTCAAAGTCATGACGACAAACTGAACCGAATGGTGAACATATGGAACCCATATCAATGTATGGTTACATTCAATTTGTCACGTTCGGCCTCGTATTTTGAATCCGGTATTGGACGTGGTATGGGTTTTCGGGATTCAAATCAAGACTTGCTCGGCTTCGTCCACCAAATACCGGAGCGGGCAAGGGAGCGGATTATCGACATTGCTTCTACTCAGTTTGAAAACGGCGGGGCATATCATCAGTACCAACCGTTGACCAAAAAAGGAAATCACGAGGTTGGCGGTGGCTTTAACGATGATCCGCTGTGGCTTATCGTCGGTACCTCAGCGTATATTAAAGAAACCGGAGACTTTGGCATTCTGGATGAACAAGTTCCCTTTGACGGGAATGTAGATCGTGCCTCTTCGCTGTTTGAACACTTGAAGCGTTCTTTTTACCATGTTGTAGACAATTTAGGTCCCCATGGTCTTCCACTCATTGGCCGGGCTGACTGGAACGACTGTCTCAATCTCAACTGTTTTTCCGCTACACCAGATGAGTCCTATCAGACGACACAGAATTTGGAGGGCCGAATAGCCGAATCTGTGTTTATCGCCGGACTATTCGTATATACTGGACCGGATTTTATTGAGCTTTGCAAGCGCAGAGGTTTGAATGAAGAAGCAGCCACAGCTCAAGCACATGTGGATCGTATGCGAACAGCCACATTGGAGCATGGGTTTGACGGGGAATGGTTCTTACGTGCGTACGACCATTATGGTAACAAAATAGGGAGCAAGGATTGTGAAGAAGGGCAAATTTTCATAGAACCTCAGGGCTTCTGTGTAATGGCAGGAATTGGCGTTGAAGAAGGTCTCGCTCATAAAGCTCTCGACTCTACACGTGATCGACTGGAAACTCCCTACGGCATTGTACTACAACATCCGCCTTATTCCCGCTACTATATGAATCTAGGTGAAATCTCTTCTTACCCTCCTGGCTATAAGGAAAATGCAGGTATTTTCTGTCACAATAACCCCTGGATTATGATGGCAGAAGCTGTCATAGGACGCGGGGATCGCGCTTTCGAGCTGTATAGCAAAATTGCTCCCGCTTATCTAGAGGACATCAGCGACATTCATCGTACCGAGCCGTATGTGTATGCTCAAATGATCGCGGGTAAGGATGCGGTTCGTGAAGGTGAAGCCAAAAATTCCTGGCTAACGGGTACTGCGGCATGGAATTTTATAGCTATTACTCAATCCATCCTCGGTATTCAGCCGGAATGGGACGGTCTGCGTATTGATCCGTGCATCCCCAAATCTTGGGGAGAATTCACAGTCACCCGCGTCTTCCGTGGCGACACCTATGTGATTCATATCACGAATCCGCAACACGTCTCCAAAGGTGTAGCTACAGTTACCGTAGATGGCACAGTTCTAACGAATAATATTCTGCCGGTTGCAGGAGATGGAACTATTCACCAGGTAAAAGTGTTGCTGGGCTAAACGAGTTCATGCCCTTCAAAAAAATTAGCTTCAACTTCACCACATAGTATCTTATAATACGAGAATGGCTATAGATACATTAAGTGTGGTGACATCATGAACAAGACAAAACGGCTTACTCAAACCATGGATTACAGAACAAAGCAAGCCCGCTGGGTGCGCAAGATGTTATTACTTTACTGGATGATTATAACCGTACATTTTATCGTCCAGCTGGGCAGCTACTTATTCCTTGATTATCCCGCTTCGCCTTATGAATTTTACGTTGGGGTCCTTATTGTTCCCACACTAATCATGAGTGGATCCAACTTACTTGCAGAGCTGGCACATTTTAAATTTAGTAGGTATTCTTTCGCGATTCTATTTATGGCAAGCACCGTCATTTGTTGGATGATTATTCGCCTAAACTATGATATCCGGATTATTCCAGCGTTGTGCTTGTTGCCCATTTTTTCTTCGATTCTGTTTTTCAATCGTCGCTTAATATGGCTTTCTTTTGCACTGCAAGTGATCGTCTTTTTTCTATTGCTAGCAATAGATGGATCATTCCGCAGCTATTTGTCAGACTTTGATATCGTGGCGATTCCAACATTTTTAATTATGTCTACTTTTCTTGCCCTTATTATTCAGGCCAGCGGCCGCGATTTGTTAGTGGATTTATACAAGACAAAGCGCGCCCAGCAGGAATTAATGATCAGCAACGCGATTATCAGCAAAATGTCTATGACCGATGGTTTGACGAAGCTTTATAATCATTTGTCTTTTCAAAACTTTTATGAAAAAGCACTCGAATATGCCGAACAAGGAGCGATCATCCATCTGGCGTTAGTGGATATTGATAATTTCAAGAAGATCAATGACACTTACGGACATCAGTTTGGAGATAAAATTTTGGAAGGCATCTCGCAAATCATCACAGAGCAAATTACAGCAAATGACATTCCGGCCCGCTATGGCGGCGAGGAGTTTGCTATTTTAATGTTCGAGCATACTTTTGAGGAAGCTTATCAGATTGTGGAGAACATTCGGCGTGAAGTGGAGAAAATGACCTTTCAGGAGAAAATGCAAATCGTTTCTGTAACCGTAAGCATTGGATTAAAAAGCTATACCGAGGATATGAACAAAGACAAAGATGTATTTTTTCAGGAGACAGACGACTATCTGTATCAAGCCAAGCGCTCCGGTAAAAATAAAATTGTTGCTCTTGACCATATCGCTTAATGTAAAAAATGCATTTAATGCAACTCCGGCATAGATTGTCGGAGTTTTTTGTATGTAGAACTCAAAATTGAGAAGAGTTGACAATTTTGTGGGTTGAATCTAAAATCGTTACATGCGTAATGGTTATTTACTTACGAAAAATAAGCTTTGAGGAGATGGTTTTACATGTCAACACTCGTTATTGTTGTTCATCCTGATCTTGCGGAATCTCGTATTAACAAAAGATGGATGCAAGAACTCAAGAAGCAATCCAGCGTGACCGTTCACAACCTGTATGAAGTATATCCGGATGAGCAAATCAACGTTGCCCATGAGCAGAAACTGCTAGAGCAGCATCATCGTATCGTTCTGCAATTCCCCTTTTACTGGTATAGCAGTCCTCCCCTGCTGAAAAAATGGCTGGATAAGGTTTTAACTTACGGGTGGGCTTATGGAAGCGAAGGTGGCAAGCTACAGGGCAAAGAGTTGTTGATCGCCTTGTCCGCTGCCAGCGTGGAGGAAAACTATCAACATGGCGGACGAAACAGATACACGATCGAAGAACTGTTGAGACCTTTTGAAGCTACAGGCCATATGATTGGTGTTAAATTGCTTCCTTATTTCGTGCAGTATGGTGCCGCAACTTTGACAGATGAGCAGTTGGAGCAATCTGCACTAAAATACGCGCAGGCGGTTATTTCTTAATTTTCACAAAAAAACCCTTGGAAGGTGGCACACACCTGCTTACCTTACAGCAGACGGCTGCTCCAACCAAGGGGTTTTGCTAATGGAATTACATTTACAGCGTAACCAAGTTACTGGTTACCTGTGCCATGCTTTCTTTAATAATGTTGCAGCCCTTGCTCAAGTTCTCCATACTTATCGTTAATGCAGGCATAATTTTGAGCACCGTATCGTTACGCCCAGCTCGCTCAATAATAAGTCCCTTACTAAAGCAGAGAGTTGCTACCTCCTTGGCGAAGGCTTCTCCCAGATGGGTCACATCAATTCCCCATATCAGTCCCAAGCCGCGAATTTCAATGAGTGGATCCATCTTTTGGATATGTTCACGCAAGAACTGCTGAACAAAAGCCTCTTTTTCCTTCACTTGTGCTTCTAGCCCTACCGTGTCTCTGAACTCCAGCGCTGCCTTGGCACCGACAAACGCTAGCTGATTCCCACGGAAAGTGCCGTTATGTTCACCTGGACTCCAAATGTCCAGTTCTGGCTTAAGCAGCAACAAAGACATTGGCAAACCGTATCCACTGATCGACTTGGACAAGACAACCATATCAGGAACAATTCCTGCTCGCTCAAACGAGAAGAACGAACCAACTCGGCCGCAACCGACCTGAATATCATCAACAATGAGCAAAATATCGTGATCATCGCACAGCTGTCGCAACTCACGCAGCCATTCGTTATCTGCGATATTAATACCACCCTCAGCCTGTACCGTTTCCAAAATAATCGCAGCAGGCTTTTCCACACCAGAATGAGTGTCTGTTAAAAGCTGTTCCATGTACAAAATCGTATCCATTCCGTTAAACATGCTGTTATAAGGTATAAAGGTAACATTATTCAGTGGGACTCCTGCGCTCTCTCGCATAGAATTGTTGCTGGTAATAGATAAACTACCCAGCGACATACCGTGGAAACCGCCCATAAAAGCAAAAACGCCATTTCTTTTTTTCACCTTACGCGCAAGTTTCAGTGCTGCTTCTACCGCATTGGTTCCCGTTGGTCCGCAAAATTGAAGCTTATAATTCAAGCCCTTAGGCTGGAGAATACGCTCGGAAAAAGACTCCATAAACTCTTGCTTGGCCGTGGTGTACATATCCAGACCATGCATGATCCGATCGGAGGTTAAATAATCTAGTAACCGGTTTTTCATAAAGTCATTATTATGCCCGTAATTTAGAGCCCCTGCCCCGGCAAAAAAGTCAATATATCCCTCTCCTGCCTCCGTGTACAAAACATCATTTTTCGCTTTGTTGAAAACAACTGGAAAACTTCTGCAATAAGATCTTACATTGGACTCCAGTGTTTCGAATGTGTTCATAATAATTCGTCCTCCCGCTGACCTGATTTTTGAAAAACACAAGCATGGAAAGCAAAAAAATGCAAAAGAGTGTAAATATGTAAGCTAAAATGAGTAGACAGTCTGAACTCACAATGGGATATCCACACCACAAAATCATGAGTACGATCACAAGAACATATAGAGTACAAAAGAATACAGAGATGCACATTGAGAGCAGATAAATGGAAGATTAATATAGTGGGTTTTTCTAAGGGGTCTGTCAGAGGATGTCAACTCCTATGTAATAAAATACCATAATTTTCTTTAAAGTCAATGCATGTTTCTGAGATCTTTTGTTAATTTTTTGTAATTTAAGGTTATGTTCTTGCAGTATATTGTTAAATAGATATGAAAAATGTCGTATTATAGTGATAAATCTCAAAAAAAGTACATTTTCATATCAAATAGATATATATCAAAACTGTCTGGCTACTGGATTTCCAGAGTAAAACTGAGTTTTTGACAGACTGTCCAAAGGAGTTTACTCTATCAAAAGAACTTGCTAAATTTAAAAATAGATAAGGAAACATATCATGTCTAATGTTTTGATTATTGAAGATGATAATATGCTGGGTGACACTCTCTCCTTATATTTAACAGGGGAAGGCTACAACGTTACTCGAGTGGAACTAGCAACTGAGGGAATTGCCCTACTCAATAAAGAACAGCCCGATATTATTCTTCTAGATCTGTTGCTTCCAGATTTGGATGGCGTGAATCCCTGCCCGCTGATACGCAAGCATACGGACGTGCCAATCATCGTGATTTCGACAGAAAACAACATTTCAGAGCGCATTCGTACACTTACGTTGGGAGCAGATGATTATATTTGCAAGCCTTTTAGTATGCAGGAGCTCAAAGCAAGGATCGAGGCTCTTTTCCGTCGGATTAAAATCACACGCTTGCAAGGAAGAAACACTTCACCTGAAGCTGAACCTGAAAACGGCATTTCTTTGGATCTGGCGAGAAGAATGGTTATCGTTAATGGCCAGATGGTAGAGATGACCTATTCGGAATTTGAGCTGATGAAGCTTTTTTATTCGAACCGAGGAATTGTATTTAGTAGATATGCATTGATTCAGGCTCTCCGTGGCACAGACTCCTTTATTAATGAGAGGGCAGTGGACGTACATATTAACCATTTACGCAGAAAAATCGAAAAAGACCCCAAGAAACCACAATTGATTAAGACCATCTGGGGAATCGGCTACAAATTTATGCAATAACACAGTTAGATCCAGGGAATGGATGATTTAATTTGATTAATCTCCTTTTGAACTATACTCAGTTGCTCTCTCCAGTCTGGATACAGTTCTCCCCCTGAGGTTTCATTGCTGCGCTTCAATGCTCTCTCCAACTTTATCACCTTTGCCAGCAGCTCAGTCGCACACAGATTCCCCGTCCCTCCCTTCAGCGAGTGAATTAATCGAAGAGCAGAGGATAACTGACCATTATCCATCTTTCTCACAACTCTCTTATCAAGATACTGGTATTCCTGTATCCATTTATGTAGGGCAAATTGAAAAATATACACCTTGCCATCCATACCGGCTATCGCCTTCTCCGCGTGAATGCCATGTAATTCTTGCAGCCACGCTAAATGGATCCAGCTATTTAATATTCTTGTTGCGGTCAATTTATGTACAGGCTTGAGCAATACGTCATTAATGCCTGCACGAAGACAAATTTCCTGTTGAGTCTGCACAGCATCCGCGGTAAAAGCGATAACGGGGAGTCTGTTAAAAGCCCTGTTTCTTCGAATATGTCTGGCCGTCTCAAAACCATCCATTTCCGGCATATGTAGATCAAGCAGCACCATATCCCAGGAACATCGCTCCAGTAACTCTATTACTTCTCTTCCATTTGTGACTATCGTTACCTCAAAACCGCGCTCTGCCAAAAACTCGGTTATCACTACTTGGCTAATCTCGTTATCCTCCGCTACGAGGATTTGATACTTTTGTGTTGAGACCCCTACTTCATATTGCAAATTCATGGTTGCAACAGCTTCCAGACTATGATGATCTACCGACACTGACTTTTCCTGCTCGTGGCTAAAGCGGAGCACCTCCAGAAGAGCGTTCCGAGTTACTGGCTTAGACAAAAAGGCATCCACCCCATGTTCTGTAGCTTCAGCGGCTACTTCTTCCAACTGGAACACGGTTGTAAGCCCAATGACCTGAGTCATTTGCTTATCCAGTATATGAAACCAATGCCTCCATGATTCAAGTTCTCTAAAGCCTTCCATCCCCATATCAATCATAACAAAATCAAAATGTTCACCCTTTTGAAAAGCATCTGCATATTCCTGAAAGGATGAAACGGTGAGTGTTTGTAGTCCCAAATCTTGCAGTAATTCGTTTAGGCTGTGGCTCACCAGTTTATGCTGTGCAATGATTAAGGCTTTGCCGTTTGGTTTCTCTAGCTGCGTGCTTCTTACATTTAAATCCCCGATATCCAACTCCACATTAAAGTAAAATTGACTATACTCTCCTAAACAGCTCTTTACTTCTACGCTACCGCCCATAGCTTCAGCCAATTGCTTGCTAATAGCCAAACCCAGCCCGGAACCCCCATATCTGTGGGTTGATGTACTCACTTGGGTAAAAGGGACAAATAGCTTGTCCATTCCCGTCTTGGAAATGCCTATGCCCGTATCTTCTACCATAAAAGTGACACTCACTCGTCCGTCCTGCTGGCCTACCATTTTTACCTGTAACAAAACATGCCCTTGATCTGTGAATTTAATGGCGTTGGTCATAAGATTTAAAAGTACTTGCTCCATTCGAAGCGGGTCTCCCTTGAAGCTTTTCGGCAATTCCGGGTCTGTTATAAAAACGACCTCTATTTCTTTATGTTCCAGCAAAGTCCCAATAGTATCTGCGAGATGCCGAAGCATGTTTTCCAACTCAAATTCGACCCTTTCCAGTTCCAGCTTACAAGCCTCTATCTTGGAAAAATCCAATACATTATTGAGTATGTCTATAAGAGTACGCGAGGAGGCGAGCAGCTTGTGGAGGTAATCTTTTTGAACGTCAGTCAGTTGAGTCTTACTCAACAGCTTTGAGAGCCCGATGATGCCATTCAGCGGCGTTCGAATTTCGTGGCTCATATGAGCTAGAAAAATGCTTTTTGCATGGTTAGATTCACTCATCTCCTTTCTTTTCTGCTCGGAAGCTTTATACTCCGTAATATCCAATACATGACCGATGACATATCTGGTGAACCCGTCGTCCCTGACAGGATGCAAGGTAATTAAAGCTGAATATTCCCAAAACTCCAATTCAAATACGGTCCGATTCCCGAACCAAGCCTGTTTGTAGTATTCGGTAAGCTGCTCCAGTGTTTCAGAGGAAAGCTCCAAAATATCCCCAATACGCTTCACATGCTCCCATTTATTGAAATTAACTTGCAGATTCAGCCCCATACGCTCCAGCAATTCACCATCAAGCAGCATATAATAAAATTCATCACCCCTTTTCTCCAGCCTGAAGGTAAAGCCAGGTTGAACTCGAAGTAAAGTTAGCAGATCATGATTTTTGTCCAACAATCGCTGTCCATATGTATAATTGGTGGGGGTTAGGGCCTGCCCAAACAGAGTCATGAACAATAGACCAATCCCTATTTCCAACACACAGGTCAGCAGTGTTCTATCACTTATGCCAAAATAAAAGAACAGAATTCCTGCCAGTCCATAAAATACGCCTGTGATCGCCTGACGAATGAGCTGACGCTGAAAAATCAAAACTAACAATAATATCACGATCGTATATAGCAATAAATCTCGAACCAAGTGTTCGTCCTCCTTGTAATCTCTCATATGTTGCCAGAAGCTGTATCGGAAATATAAAAAAACTCAGGACAGATTCCTTATGCCATAAGGCTTAAAGAACTGTCCCGAGCATTTATTGTACTATATATTCCATAACGTTCAAGCTCGTATTTAATATTTGAAACGACTGACCATCACCTTCAAATCAGCAGCCATATTGGAAAGCAACTGAGCAGAAGCCGAAATTTCCTCCATAGAAGCCAATTGCTCTTGTGAGGAGGCGGCAACTTCTTCAGATGTGGCGGCATTACCGGTTGCAATCGTTGCTAGCTCACTGGCTGTTGCTGCAATCTCTTGTACACTAGCTGATATTTGCTGGGCAATCGAGGCAACATCATCTATCTGAGGCGTAGTCTCCCGAATGCCTTCCATCGCATGATTCAGCTTCACAATGGTCTCTTTGGAAATCTGTAGTCCGTCCTTCACCTCAGTCGTGACCCTATCCATCGTTTCCACCGTAGTTTCGGTTTCATGCTGAATTTCGCCAATCAAGTTGGCAATCTGGGTGGCAGAACTCTGAGACTGTTCTGCCAGCTTGCGCACCTCATCCGCAACGATGGCAAAGCCTTTACCATGATCACCTGCTCTGGCAGCCTCAATAGCTGCATTCAAGGCCAACAGGTTCGTCTGATTGGAGATATCGCCAATGACCTTCGTAATTTCTCCAATTTCATGAGAGCGGGCTTGCAAGGTCTGAATCATCCGGTTGGAACGCTCTACTGACTGGTGAATGGAATTCATCTGCTCGCCTGTCTGCTCCACAGATTTTCGTCCTTCCTCAGCTTGTAAGGCAGAACGTCTGGCCAAATCCGCTACTGAAGTCGAGCGTTCAGCAATTCGGGTGATTCCTTGTGCTATTTCATCCAGTGCAACCGAATTATTTTCCAGCCCCGTAGTCTGCTTCTCCGCACCGCTAGCAATTTCTTGCACAGCCTGGGATACCTGCTCACTTGCAGCGCTGGTTTGTTCCGCACTTATCGTCAGCTCATTCGAAGAAAGAGCGACGTGATCCGCACTGTTTCCTACGTTCTGAATAACGGATCGCAAGTTGTGCTGCATATTCTGAAAAGCTGCTCCTAATTCTCCAATCTCATCCTTGCTCATGACTTGAATGTCCTGTGTCAGATCTCCTGCGCTCACATTTACCGCCTGTTCTTTAAGCTTTAAAATCGGTTTGATGATGGAACGGATTAGGAAATAAACAATAATAACACCAATCACAAGACAACCGACAATAGTAAGCAAAGTGCTGAACAAAATCGGCTGAGCTGCTTCATCAACTTCAGATAAATATAGCGTTCCGCCTATCTTCCAGCCTGTCAGCTTATTGGTCGCATAGTTCATATACTTGGGCTGACCTTCATATTCATATTCGTATTCACCTGTGTCGCTCTGAAACATGCGTGATTCAATATCTGTAATTTTGGCGCCTGCTACCTTCGTTGGATGAACAATGTAAGTATGGTTGCTATCCAGCAATATGGCATAACCTTCATGACCTACTTTAATATTGTTCAATGTCTCTTTAATACCACTAATTTTCAGGTCAATACCAATAACACCGGATCCATCTGTCGTTGCTCTCGACACCGTAACCGTCATCTGCTTTGAGTCTGCCGAAAGATAAGGTGAACTAATCGCTGTCTTTGTATTTCCCTTTATCGCTTCATCATACCAAGGTCTAATACGTGGATCATAATTATCTGGTAATTGCTTTGGTGGATAGGTTGTAAGTTTAGCGTCTTTCGTACCATAATAGATGGATTCTGCTTCTGGGTGAAGTGCAGCATATTGCTTAAACAACTCTTTCAGTTTAGCCGCTTGTTCCTCGGTCTCTACCCGATTGCCTTTTAGTCTTTCTGCAAAATATTCTGCATCATGTAGCTTGGGTTCAATAGTACTATCAATAATAAAATTAGTACGAATTATAGCCTGCTCGGCACTTTCTTCGATCTGGTTTCGAATCTGCTGACTAGCGCTCTCAAACGAAAGAGCCCCCACAATCATGGATGGTATGATCAGAAAGGCAATAAAGGCCACCATTAGCTTTGTTTTAAAATTTTTGCTGAGTACCCTTATTATCTTCCATTTTTCCCCTGAAAACTTCTTCATTACTTAGCATCTCCATTTCATCGCCTGAATTTCGTAACCTATGGTGAGCCGCTTCGTCTTGTCTATGATGGCAGTCACCCGACAGATTCCCTTTCACGTTTTTTCACATCTCCTGCTGAAATGCTTGGATATAAAAAGATATAAACACGCTAGTTGAATAGGTATATGTACTTATTTTCGAACACCACAAGGCTAAACGGAACCGGTTCTTTGATATAATATACCTAAAAATTATTAAAAAAAATGCAATGTAGATGTTAAGAAAATGTTAGTTTCACTACACTATACCTACCTCTTTACATAAAATAATCCCCTTGAAGGTGGCACACATAAGGTCATTGATCGAAAATCACCATATGCTCCACCCGCAAGGGGATTAAATTCGCTTTATTCTATTCTATTCAGCATATGCTTAAGGTCGTCGATATGGGTGACAGGTGCCTGACAGGCAAAATGTTCACACACATATACGGCTGGTTTGCCATCCACAAGATCGTAATCATGGATATAAGGAGCTATTTCTGCAATCTCCGGCTGTCCTTTATCCTTAAAAATAACAACCATATTTGGCCTAAAACCAGCTTGAACCTCCTGAACGAACTGGGCAGTCTGCGGATCATTCCTTTGACCTACAATGACAATCTCACTCGTCTTTCCCGTCGCATACAACAACGCGCTGAGCAGCGCTGAGTGGCCTGAGGGGTAATGAGCAACCATCCCGCCAAAAGCCTTAAACTGCTTGGCAGCATAGTCTTCCAATCGAGTTTCCCCCGTTAGCCGCGCAAGTCGCACAAAATTATGGGCCGCAATGCTGTTACCCGACGGAATCGCACCATCATAAATTTCTTTGGGTCTGGATATCAATTGTTCGCTATCTGATCCGGTAAAGAATAACCCGTCCCGTTCTTCATCCCAAAACAGATCAATCATATTCTGATTAAGCGTCAGTGCCCGCTGCAGATATTGTACATCGAAGGTCGCCTGGTACAACTCAATCAACCCCCACACATAAAAAGCATAATCATCTACGTAGCCGAGGTAAGCTGCCTGACCATCCCGATACCGTGCCAATAGGCGTCCGTCTTCCCGTCTCAAATGGTTCCACAAGAACGTCTCTGCCTTTCGAGCTTGCTCTGTATATCTGGTATCTCCAAAAGCTTGCCCCGCCTTGGCCAAAGCAGCAATCATCAACCCGTTCCACGAGGTCAAAATCTTGTCATCCTTCTGAGGATGAACCCGCTGCTCCCTGGCAGTAAACAGCTTGTCCTTTAGCTCACTGACCCGCTGCTCCAGTTCTGGCTCGGTCAAGTCATGCTTGTTCCCGTAGGCTTCTAAATTGATATCAATCAGGTTTGGAATGTTGTGACCTTCAAAATTACCGTAAGGTGTGATTCCGTACAAGTCGTTGAAAAAAGAGGCATCCTCATCGCCCAGTACAGCCTTTATCTCAGAGTCGCTCCAGACGTAAAATCTACCCTCTTCTCCTTCAGAATCCGCGTCCTCTGCCGAATAAAAGGCACCTCCTGCATCCGTCATGTCTCTTGCGATATATGTAAAAATTTGTTCAGTGATCTGTCGGTACAGTCTTTTGCCTGTCACCTGCCAAGCTTCTGTATACGTGATGGCCAACAAAGCGTTATCATACAGCATTTTTTCAAAATGCGGCACCAACCATTTCTCGTCCACTGAGTACCTTGAGAATCCCATGCCTACATGGTCGTAGATTCCGCCCCGTGACATCGCATCCAGCGTCTTCTCTACCATTTCCAGTGCCTGCTGGTTCCCCGTATGTTGTGCATATCGCAGCAGAAATGACAAGTTATGTGGAGAAGGAAACTTCGGTGCTTCTCCGAAGCCACCATATTCATGATCGAAGGTGTGACTGTATTCATGAAAAGCTTTATTCAAGCATTGATCATCCAGTTCTCCGCGATAACCAGCAAGCAAGTCCTGTCGTTCATGCTCGGTAAGTACCTGCTCACTCAGCTCCATCAGCTCATCCGGCTGTTCTTTCCATCGGATTCCCACCTTACCCAGCAACTCCAAAAGTCCGACACGCCCAAACTTCTGCTCCTTTGGCAAATACGTACCCGCAAAAAAAGGCTTCTGATCCGGCGTCATCATAATCGTCAGCGGCCAGCCCCCATGCCCCGTCATCGTCTCACAGATGGACATATAAATATGATCCACGTCCGGACGTTCCTCTCGATCCACTTTAATGGATACGTAATCCTGATTTAATACCTCAGCTACCTCTTGATCCTCAAAAGATTCTCTCTCCATTACATGACACCAATGACAAGTCGAATAGCCAATCGACAAGAAAATTGGCTTGTTATCACGCTTAGCAATTTCAAAAGCCTCATCTGACCAAGGGAACCAGTTTACCGGATTGTAAGCATGTTGTAATAGGTACGGTGATTTTTCCTTGGCTAATCTATTCGGTTTGCTGCTCGTTGACATGGGGCATCACCACTTCCATAGTTGGATTTTATGCTTGGTATTATTTTACCCTAAATGGGTGGTAAAAGTCGGAAGAGTAGAAAAAATATAATGACTCTCAACCGAATCTATCAATAAATTATGTGTTCAGGTCATAAGTAGGTATGAAAAAGCACTGATGGATATTCTCCAACAGTGCTTTGTTTACTGCAATCATACCTTATTAGCGTTTAGTATTATACTCATTACAATTTATATCAAATATCTTCAGAGCTTTCAGTAAGGCGTATTCACTTGTTCTAGCTCCTTCTTTTGAAAAATGCGCATTTGGAAAAGCGGGAGACATATGATGGTACCCGGGATAGACATGTAATTCCACTAAGACACCATCAAATACCAGTTGTTTAGCAAAAAATAAGGCTTCATCAATGAATAAATCAACGGTACCTATATTTATATAAGTCGGTGGCAACCCGGCCCAAGACTTGGCACGGGCCGGCACATAATATTCACTTACCTCCTCGGAACCCGGTTCAACCCCCAATACAGATTTCCAGCCAAAATAATTGCTTTGTTTTGTCCAAATAAACTCGCCTGCGTATGGATGCTCCGGTGCGATACTTGTGCGGTCATCTAGCATTGGCCTCATTAATCTTAGATGATGGATTTCGAATTCCTTCTGATCACGAATGTACAAAGCTAAGCCAGCCGCCAAACCGCCACCAGCGCTACTGCCCCCGACGGCAACTTTCTCAGTATCTATCCCTAACTCTTCCGCATGTTCAATACACCATTTTAGGCCCGAATAACAATCCTGTAACTGACTTGGCTGTACATGCTCTGGCGCTAGGCGATAGTACACAGATACACAACAGAAACCATGTTCTGCAGCAAGAGCTGCATTAGCAGGACGATCCACGACTGGACTTCCTAAGACCATCCCGCCTCCATGTATCGAATAATATAGAGGCATCTTATTATGCTTTGATTGTTTGGGCTTAATGATTTCTATTTGAATATCTGGACCGTTAAAATAACTTGGCACAACCCTTTTTTCCAATGTAACAGGAAACATCTGCGTTACATCTAATTGTTGCATCATTTGAGATTGGTTTTTACGTGATTCCATTAGTGTAGATTTGGTAAGGTCGGTTGTTGGTATTAAATCAACTGCACTGATAATTTCTGGATCAATCAGATGTCTGCTTCTACTTTTTTGCGCCCCCATAAATCTTCCCCACTTTCTTGTTTCAACGATAATGAATCAACACATGTTTCCCTTCATTTATTCAGAATCGGCACCGTTCCAAATCCGTTGTTGCTGTCGTTTATATTCATATTTTAAAGATTAAAATAAGCTCTATAAATGAAAACAACGAGTTAGAATCATTTTTGACATAAAAATAATAAATGTAAAAATGAAGTACAGCCTTTGAAATAGAAATTGAAATGCAAAAAAGTATTTGGGAATCTGGATGAGGCCAAAATTAAATTCATTGACGCGAGTATAGTACCACGCCACTTTGTAAATTAGGTATTATTTATGTTCACTTAATTGAATATCGATCGATATTCACCAGTGTATCCCCTACTTTTTATGTGAATACACAATTTTCTTAATGGTTTCGGTAGAAAGGAAAAACTCCTTAGCTAATTGCTCGATACTGCTGCGATTTTGAAAAGCATTTCTGATTTCGGTATTTCGCTGTTCAAGCAACCTTCTCCCGCCACTCAAACTGCCCCAATTCATATACTCCGTTTTTGGTTTAGGAATATACAGAGTCTCTCCTTGAACATATTTTTGAATTTCCGTAATTAGTTTTTGAGGTAAAACTTTTGTAGCATTCGTATATCTCAATTTTGCTCGCTCCTTATTTTGATTCTTTTTAAAATAAGGTGCAAAGCCAAAAATATTAAAAAAGCTTATTCAGCGTTAAAAAATTGTTTCGCCCCATACAAAGTAACGCTTTCCTAATAATTGGCTTTGCATGAGTGTAAGAAGTCACAGACAATCCCAATAGATTCTCCATCAGTAGGCACCCCCTTTTACTTCGCAAGTATAGCATAACTCTACTCACCTGATCTTCATCCGTTTACGAGGTGTTGCCGGGACGTTTGTTTGCTCACTCTTGTTATTCGCAAGCTAATGTTTTATATTGACATAATAGTAGGTCAAAAATAAAAGAGGTGAACGGACAAGATGTCTCCACGAACAAAGGAACAAAACGAAGAGATCCGGCTGCGGCGTCTGGCGCAAATCCGGAAAGCCGCTGCCGATGTGTTTTTGAATAAAGGGCCTTTACTGGAAATCCGCGATGTCGCCGTGCAGGCAGGACTCGGCTATGGCACGGTATACCATTATTACAGCAATAAGGGCAATTTGCTCCACGATCTGCTATGGGACGCATTGGAGCGGGCCGGGGGATGGCTGGAGACCCCG
Source organism: Paenibacillus polymyxa M1 (assembly GCF_000237325.1). Classification (NCBI taxonomy): domain Bacteria; kingdom Bacillati; phylum Bacillota; class Bacilli; order Caryophanales; family Paenibacillaceae; genus Paenibacillus; species Paenibacillus polymyxa. Next base: position 2,601,062 of record NC_017542.1, on the reverse strand, counting down.
CTTGAGGCTCAACCGAAAGCCCCGCCCGCTTCGGCTTCGGAGAAGACGCCGGCAGGCGGGCATTTCGGCTTGGCTGCGGCGGCGGACACCGGGAACTCGGCTGTCGCGGATTCCCAAAGCGGAAGCCGCGAAACGGCCGCTGCCACAGAGCTTGGCCCCGTCGCCGCCGCTGGCGTCCGGCTGCTGCAGCTTTGGGCGGAGGACCACGCCCTGTACCTGCTGCATAAGTTGGCCGGTGAGGGCTTTGCCTCGCTGCCTGAAGGGCGCTCGGCCCCGCTCTCGGCCGCCTTTCGCCGGGAAGTGCTCACGCCGCTTGCCGCGCTGCTGGAAACCGATCGTGCGGCGGACGGGACTGCCGCTTCCGGCGGAAACGCGGCGGAGCCGCCGTATCGGCTACAGCGCACGGAAATGCTACTGGCCGCCTTGGTCGGCTGCGCCTCGCTTTCGCTTCGCCGCGGAAAGCTGCACGAGGAGGCCAGAGATATCGTCCGGTTTTTAAAATTATAGAATTAATAAGGAGCGAATAGACAAAGATGATCATTTTAAAATCACCCAGGGAAATCGAAGAGATGAAGCCGGCGAGCCAAATCGTTGCGGACTGCTACCGCGAGGTGGTTAAACTGATAGAGCCTGGGATCACCACCCGGGAAATCAATGACTTTGTTGCCAGACATATCACCAAGCTGGGCGGCAAGCAGTTTACAAAAGGATACAACGGTTTCCCCGCCGAAACCTGCATTTCTGTCAACGATGTGGTGGCCCACGGCATTCCTTCGAACCAGGTGCTTATGGACGGCGACTTGCTGAAGCTCGACATCGTTGTGGAATACGGCGGATGGTTCGGCGATTCGTGCTGGTGCTATGCGGTGGGCAATATCCGGCCGGAGGCGCAAAAATTAATGAGGGTGACAAAGGAATGCTTGGATCTGGGGATCGCCCGAGCACTCCCCGGAGGACGGCTCGGCGACATAACGTCGGCGATTCAACAGCATGCGGAAGCAAACGGTTTTTCGGTCGTACGCGATCTGCTCGCGCACGGGATCGGGCGGAGCCTGCACGAGGAGCCGAGCTACGAGCATATCGGCGTAGCTGGCAAAGGCACTCGGTTAAAGGAAGGCATGGTGTTTACGATTGAACCAATGATCAACGAAGGTACGTTCCGTATCACGATCGACGACGATCAGTGGACGGCGAGAACGGCCGACGGCAAGTTGTCGGCGCAATATGAGCATACGATTGCAGTTACGCAGGACGGCCCACTGATTTTAACGGCCCAGTAAGAATAAAGACGAACGCCTATCTTGCATATATTTTTTTCATTGTAAATCTTGCTATTGGCTGAGCAACCAATAGCTCAATCCAAAATGCTACACCAAAATTTCTAAACCAACTGCTGGAAAGGTTCTAGGCTTATTTGTTTCGTACCAATCCAAGTTCCTATAATTGTGGTAGGCTACACGAGTCGTGCTAATAATAGTAAAGTATAAAACCCATAAAGGAGTATATGAACCAGATGAGCAATTTTCTGAGTGAATTTGAGGAAAGATTTAGAGCAGGATTTTTGGAAGATCTCAAAAGCATACTGGAAGAAGTGAAGGATGAAAAAGTTTACGCTTGCGCGTTTGGCACAGACAGCGATTTTGTCACCTTATTTCTAGCTGTTAATACGGAGGAATCACTTGTTAGACATATCACAAACATGAAAGCCCAAGACCTGTGCAACAGCAAGGAAGATGAAATTTATTACAGATGGGGATTAAGCGAATATCAATATGGCGATACAACACACCTCAATCATATTAGCAAATTTCTGTATGCAACCGACAATGTGTTGGACTATAAAGATGAAATGATAAAAATTATGGCCAAGGTAGTTAAAGAAACCGACGATGTATTTTTTACTCAATTCGGTCAATCCAAAGAAGATATTATTTTTTTCGTGTCCATGACAGATGATGATATGGCCGAGGAACTGGAAGATCAGTCTGTAATTCAGATGACAAATGCCAAATTAGTTGATGGCTTCTTGCATCGTTATCAATAATACTAAATCATTCTCTTTCACATGGTTCAACTTTTTTTCAATCTCAAACACTCACTTACCAGCTACTTATTTGTAACCTTTTGAAGATAAATACGGCGCTGGAAGATACGTTAAATGGGAAGCAGTGAGATCAACTCCTTGCTTCCCATATGCTTATTTTGCGGTTACATGTTCTTTCAACCACTGTCTATAAAACTGTAGTTGCTCTTTGGTGTGAAAATAATGTTTTCCACGTTCCATCACTTTTAGCTGGCAATGAAATCGGCTTGCAAACGTAGATATGACGTCATATTCACACAAGTCATCTTCAGAGCCATAAAGTATGGCAGTTGGCTTATTCCATGTATCAATTGAATGCGATTTAACATAGCAGTAATAATCCCAATAAAGTGTTTGCCCAATGGGTGTAGATATTTCTTTTTCAACTTTTAATCTATCCTCACTTACACTGAACCATGTCATCATATTTTTGATTATTCTCTCCATATCTAGCACTGGAGAAAGAAACAGACATTGTTTTAGTGGGAGATGATGATAAGCAAGTAAACTAAAATACGCACCCATGCTACAAGCGAAAATACTAATTTCATGCCATTGCTTTTGTGTGTAACGCATGATGATGTCAAGATCATGAACACAATTTTGAACTTTACAGACGTAGGTTTCTTCTTTGCGGTCACCATGTATAGGCAAATCAAAACTAATGACTTGATACCCTTGTGCCGTTGCTTCTTCTGCAAATATAACGATCACATCATCTGCCTTGTTTGACATATTACCGTGGATAGCTATAAATACCTTATCTGATTCACCACCCCACAAAATTGCCGGGATGCCCTCGATTTTCAATTTTTGCTTTATCATTACTTTATCCTCGCTTAAAACAGCTTGTTGTTGTCTTCCTTATCAAAATATTCTTTGTGATTCTATCTTATGATACTACGATGGTAAGAAAAACTACGCTGCCATCATACTTATAGTATCGAAATTCGCTTGTTTTGCTGAGACGTGACTCCAGAGCAACTTATTATTGACGATACTGATCATAACTTCTGGTTCTATTACATCCTGGTAGGAAAGCATAACCAAAGTTGCAATATCTCCCATCTGATATGCAGCCGTTAATGCCCTTAGAAAAGTTTTCGATTTTTCACTTTCTGGTAAGGATAATTCGCCTTTTAAGAGTTCCTCCTGAACTGCTCCTAGCGATTTTCGTGCCCGATGAAGTGCAACTTTTACCGCTCCCTCCGTTGTTTCAAGCATGTCGGATGTCTCACGAATCGAATATCCAAACACATCTCGCAGCAAAAAAACAGTTCTCTGAAGCGCAGATAAATGATTCATTAAGGACTGCAACGCGATCTCGATTTCAAAAGATCCATGATCCGGTACAGTTACTTTCGCTTGTTCCCTATTCAATATTCGAGTGTAGACTGCTTTTCTCCGTATATCATCAATCCAGGTGTTTTTAGCAATCCGCATCAACAGTGCCTTGGGATTTGTATGCTCGAATTTATTTAACTTTCCTAATGCTTTTACCCAAGTGTCCTGCGCCAATTCTTCCGCATCCCAATTTGATTTCGTAAGCGACAGACAGTAACTTTTCAGGACCGCCTGTAATTCATCAAAGTTCTGGATGTCTAGTGTATTGTCTGTCATCTGTACAGAATCTTCTATGTTCATAGGCCTTCTCCTCTACGGTCATATTCTGCCCTCTGCTAAAGCAAAGCCATTTGCTACCTTCATTGTAAACGAACAAGGGGTTATAGAAGTTACACCATATACGCAAATCATTTTTCCCATTAAAACTCCGTATCTTTTTACGGTCTGGGTTCGTTTACAAGAAGAAATCAACTGAACCAAGAAAATGGGGGTATGAAAAATGAGTGTTTATGTTCCTTATGTGGTGGAGCAAACTGCTCAAGGTGAAAGATCGTACGATATCTATTCCAGATTGTTAAAGGATCGTATTGTATTTGTAGGGGCAACCATCGACGATCAATTGGCTAACAGTATTATTGCTCAATTGTTGTTCCTGGCGGCAGAAGATCCGGAAAAAGATATTTACATGTATATCAACAGCCCAGGTGGTTCTACTTCCGCAGGATTTGCCATTTATGATACGATGCAGTACATCAAACCCGAGGTGCATACGATATGTACGGGATTTGCTGCTTCGTTTGGCGCCATCCTCTTGCTGGCTGGTGCCAAAGGAAAACGTTCTGCACTGCCGAACAGTGAAATTATGATCCATCAGCCGCACGGCGGCGCACAAGGCCAGGCCAGCGATATTGCGATCAGCGCAAAACGAATTTTATGGACTCGTGAAAAGGCAACCCGTATCACAGCTGAACGGACCGGGCAATCTTTTGAAAAAGTCGAAAAAGATATGGACCGGGATTTTTACATGTCCGCACAGGAGGCACTCGAATATGGTGTTATTGATCAAGTGATAACTTCTTTGTAGAGTATGTTCAAGATTTCAATGATCCGGCAAGAAACTTCAAGAAAACAAACGAGGTGATATCATGTTAGCAAGCTTACAAGGTAAGGAAGTAACTATTCATTTTATAGATGGGACAAATGTATGCGACGGAATATTGGATCAGATTGACGACAAGTTCGTAAAATACCTTACGCAATATCAGACATTTGTTATTCCTATTACATCTATTCGCACCGTATCCATTGACATTAAGGAACGGCAACGCCACAGAGTTGGATTCGCCCCTTGAACCTATTTTCATGGGTGGTAATTTCGTTTTACGGAGGCCCGATATTATGGAAATTTCACAGGGAGTAGAAATGCTTCAGCTAAGACGTGTCGTTCGACAAACTAAAAGCTGTGATTTTGACACATCAGGATGTGGATCATATAGGTTGTCTTCCTGAGATTTTGCAGGAGTGTGGCAACAATATTAAAGTATATGCACATGAGCTGGATAAGCCATATATTCAGGGGGAGATCCCTCTTTTAAAGGATAATCACCTTGAGAATCCCCCGAAGGGCAAAGTGGATGATACCTTAATAGATGGTCAGGAACTGCCGTTTTGCGGCAGGATTCGCGTCATCCATACGCCTGGGCATACCCCTGGGCATATCAGCCTTTATTTAAAGCAAAGTAAGATTCTCATTGCGGGGGATTCGATGTACAGTGAAAACGGGATTCTCAGAGGAATTCATGCTCCGACCACACCGGATATGAATGCAGCTTGTCTCTCATTGAAAAAGTACTTAGATCTCGACATTGCATCGGTGGTTTGTTATCACGGGGGATTAAGTAATGTAGATATACATGATCAGATATTAGGACTTAGTGGCGAGTTAATTTATAGCGAATTGAAGCAACCCCGTAAATGACCGGGGTTGCTTTTATAATCTTTCATATGAATTGTATCTAATACCCACACTTTATTGATAGACACGCACGTAATCGACTAGCATTTGGGACGGGAACTGCGTCGAGTTATTGGGAGCACCAGGCCAGTTTCCGCCGACCGCTAGGTTCAGGAGAATAAAGAACGGCTGCTGAAATTCTTCGGTGTTCCCGGTTCCGTTCTCTATATAAAATTCATTGAACTGCTGCCCGTCGACAAACCAGCGGATATACTTGGAGTCCCACTCGATGCTGTACACATGGTATTGGGAAAAATCCAGATTGCCCGATACCCGCCCGAAGTCAGCGTGTCCTCCCGCATCCCAATGCACAGTACCGTTCACAGAAGGATTGTTGTTTACACGTTCCATAATGTCGATTTCTCCGCATTTCGGCCAACCTACCGAGCTGATGTTGCTGCCTAACATCCAGAAAGCCGGCCATATCCCTTGACCGGATGGTAACTTGATGCGCGCTTCCACTTTCCCATAAGTGAATTTTTTCAAGTCTTGAGTTTTGATCCGGGCAGAGGTGTAATTCATTCCGCCGTAAGCTTCTTTTTGTGCCGTAATCACCAGATTGCCTCCAGTAACCTGCAAATTCTGCGCACGGTTGGTATAGTACTGCAGTTCATTGTTTCCCCATCCGCCGCTTCCGGTACCGATTTCAGGGGTCCAATTGGACCGGTTTAACGAAGTTCCATTAAATTCGTCGCTCCACACAAGATTCGAGTTCGGTGCTGCGCTTGTATGCATTGCTGGAAGCAGAACGGTTAGGAGACTGAGCAGCACAACCGCACATAATCCTTTTCTTAGCATTAGTTCCCTCCTCAATAATAATAATCCAAGTTCTTAGACACTTCAGGAAAATAAGCCTTCAAGCGGTATTGACGATTGAAACGGGGATCACCTCTCTTTATATTTTTCTTCTTGGACAGCTCATAAATTAGAATCGTAGATAGACGATTGAAAAAGTATACCGCTCAAGCAGGAGTATAATGGAAACAAAATCCATATTCAACCTATATTTAAGTTTTTTTCTTAAAAATCACTTTCTCATATAGATAAAACCTGTCTTTATAAATCAATAAGAAATTTAACAGCTATTAAAACAAACGTAGTAGCACGTACCGCAGCCTATTAGGCAAGTGGCCTCACGATGAAAGCTTGGTGCTCCGCAAATCATTGTTCTGTCGAAGCTCAAAGGGTACGAAGAGCAAGCAGTTCCGCTTAGCGAAAAAGAAGCGTTTCGGTGCTTCCAGCGAACAGACGCATCCGGATCAATTAGAACTCCCGTTGTATCACACCGGACGCGGTGTAGCGCCGTCGGTCATCTACGATTACCAGAAGACACGTGGCGGTGAGCATCCACAAATCTTCTTATCCGGAGGAAACCTTAGCCCTCAATTCTTACAACTCATAGCGATGTCGCCACTTCACTAAGGTGGTAACGCTGTGTTATGTTTTTTGCTACTCCCACACGGCTGCTCTGCCCTGCTTTTAACTCCTGTATGATGGCTAGTTTCTCAATCGCATTGTATTCGTTCTTCTTAGACAAAGGAAAACTCCCCTTCAAGTAGCGGTTTATTTATTAAACCTGTCTACTTGAAGGGGAGTATATCAAAATCGGTAGCCTGTTCCGTAATTTATAATAGCGAGGTTACGAACTTCACCTCCGGAAAGCGGCTATCCGGTCCTTTCATTAAGATTCCGTCTTGATTTTTCAGATACCTATCGAAGAAATCCAGCATATAGGCATTGATAACGGAGTTCGCTCTTTCGGGCGCAATCTTTCCTGTAATGCCCAACATTTTGAAAATCGGAGAAATGAACTGTACGTCGGCAAAATTCAAATGCTCCGTATTTTCGATATAGAGGACTTGTCCCCCTTCGTCGACCGTTTCGCGCATCCGTTCAAGCTCCAACTTTTTATCTTCCGTTACTTGGTCCTCCCACTCTCTTGTAGATCCCATACGGTTAAGCTCTGCATCCATGTAGACCCGGTTATCCATCACCATTTTTAATTTTTCGAAATAGCTTTCCGAGTTGATGAACAAAAACGGCTTTCGCAGACCCTCTCTGTCACGCAGTCGATAAAGCCCTCCATCAAGGTCTATTCCAACCGCGATTCGCGGATCGTAAGAAGCGTCATAGGCCGTCGCTCCGCCGATGGAATGACCGAACACCCCGACATGACCGAGATCAATCCTCCCTTTTAGATGGCTTGGAATCTGCCCCGATTGGATGAACTCGAATTGGTCCAGCGCAAACGCCACATCGCCGGTTAAAACTTGTCCCAACTTGTCGCGATTTCCTCTACTCGTCTGGTAATCATGGTCGGGCGAGAATAAGTCGTTGGTTGTGCTGGTCGTGATTCGACCGTCCGGAAACTCGGTTGCAAATGTATTGTAGGTGTGGTCGATCACTGCCACGATATATCCATGACTCGCGAGATTTTCGGCTTGCGACGTGTGGAGGAACCTGGAAGAGCCGTTACCGGGATTCGCAAGGATCAGCGGGTATGAAGTCTGTACCGAGGAGACTTCGGCCCCCGAATAAGCATCGCTGGATACGTACTTCAGGTGTTGAAACGTAAACTCGGGAAGGCCATAGTTCGCGGCCATATAACGTAAAATCTGGGTATCGGGAATAAAGGGAGCGTACTTGCCGGTGCTAGCTTGAGCCGGATACCAGACCTGAACCATCAATTCTCTCTTACCCTCTCTGGCTTCGTCGAAAATCTCTTCCCTATTTGTATCCACGAAATGAAAAAGGTGTTATTCATGATAAAATGGCGGCGAAATCCCTTTAAGCACTCAGTTCCAGAAATACTGCATCTGCGTATACCCGACATCCCATGCTTTCATGTCGCCCTTAATCGTGATCTTCAGCTCATCCCCCGGCTCAAGCGGAATCTTGAATAGCGAAGGGAACAGATCAGGATTAGTACGCTGAAGTTCTCCAGAATTGCTCATGATCTCCTTGCCATCCCGAGTAACACTGATACTACCGGAATAATCCGTTGGTTCGGGGCATCCGTAATCGAAGGAGAAAATCGTCTGTCCCTCAGACTTGTACGTGAACGTTCTGGAATCTCCGCCTTCAGCGCCATATAGGTTATAGCGGAGCGGTATCTTCTGTCCGTTGATTTGAATACTGTCCGGTTTGTCTCCGGTGGATGAATTGCCCGAGTTGTCCGTCCATTCAGTGATCGCCACAAACGGACCTTCTACTTTAGTTGTTATTTTGTCTACCGCCGCCCCTAATCCCCATAAAGCTATAAAAAGAACCATACCCGATATAGCCGTTGCCACCAGATTGCGCCCGAGACTCCGGTAACGGAAACCAAGCTTGTACGCCCCAAAACCGAGGGCTGCTCCAATCGAATTCTGAAGAGCGTCGTTGATATCGAAGCTGCCCAGGAATGTAAGGGCCTGGATCGTTTCCAGCACAAGAATCGCGATGAAGAATAAGGTGATGAACCGGACGAAGCTGACCCTGTACAGCCATGGAATCAATATACCGAAAGGAATAAACGCAATAGTGTTCCCGAAAGCCACCATACTCATTAGGCTGGGATGCAGGAGATCAGCTGGAGACGGCAAACTAATGAAGTTCTCGGGCATAAAAATAAAGGTGTAGCTGGAAATTTGCTCCGAAGCCTCTCCTCTGCCGAAAGCGAAGAACATAAAATAAAGCACAATAATGGTATAGACTATAGTTGCGGTTAGTAAAATCTTTCGTTTTTTGACCATACTTAACTCCTCCACTCTATTTTTCCATCTATCACTATAACCTACTTACCTGTTTCATGAACCCCCCACCCCTTAGCTTGATTAACTTTACTTGCCCAAAATCAGTTCTATGAAATGTAAAAAGAGACACCCTTGACTCTCTGCGTAAAATAGAAGTACCACCAACCACTCCACGCAGAGGAGAACAAGATATGTCTCATGCGTATACTTTATCACAACAAAATCATTGGAACAATCGGTCGGAACAATGGAAACTTCCGCTGTATTTCTCAAAACTGGTGCTTCATCACATCAAGCACTTCGTAGACGGTATGCTTTCGACTGGATTTTCAGGTACCTTAACGGATATTTACCGAGAAAGTTTACAGGATCGAGACCGCAGAACCTTGAGTCATTTCTTAACTCACGGAAACTGAAACGCGTCTTACCTGAAACGTATTATTCAACATGTCGCTTTCCAGCAGATGAGGGAAATCGCTCAACGAGGTCATGGCCCCCTTTTTGTCATCCTTGACGATACCGTATGTGAAAAAACCAAGCCTTCGTCACAGGCTACGCATAGGATTCAAGGGGCTTCGTTTCAACATTCTCATCTCAAAGGTCAGTCCGTCTACGGGCATGTTGTTGTCCAAGCCTTGCTTCGCTCGGGTGACCGGGTTTTCCCCTTTGCCTCAGAACGTTACGATCGGGAAGCAAAAAGCAAAATCGATTTGGCTTGTGAAATGATTCGGTCTGTTCCGATGTCGACGTGCCGAACTTACGTTCTAATGGACTCCTGGTATCCGTCTGCTTCAGTACTCCAAACGAGCGCGGAACGTGGCTTTCATGTGATTAGTGGTTTGAAAACGAACCGTATCTTCTACCCTCAAGGCATCCGGCAATCGCTCAAAAACTTTGCTTCCTATATCTCGAAATCGGATACCGTTCTGGTGACGATCGGCTCCTCCGCTTACCGAGTATATCGCTATGAAGGGAAGCTCAATCTCTTGGAAAATGCCGCCCTGCTCCTATGTTGGAAAGAGGGAGATGGCTTTGAACCTAAGCAGATGAAGGCCTTTCTGAGCACGGATATTTCACTGAGCAATGAAGAGATTCTATGCTATTACAGCAAACGTTGGGACATTGAAACGTATTTTCGAACTGCGAAAGTACAACTGGCCATGGATCGTTACCAGGTTCGATCTACTCAGGCGATTGACCGTTACTTGACCCTGCTCATGTTTTCTGCGTTGTATTGCCAGTATGACAGCCAAGGAAGTTTAAACGATGGGTTACATCACTACCGTATCCAGAAAAAGCATGACATGATTGATTATATTTACAACCAAGCCAAAAGCGGGGCAACATTAGACCAAATTAAAACATGGCTAAGCGTTGCATAGGGATACTGTCAGCTATTAAAACTTACAAATTATTGAAGCGATTATTGGCAAGTACAGTTATTTAGCTATGCGTGCAGCAGCCTTCGAAAAGAGAATCGATAAAGTAGTTGCTTTTAACATTTTCTTTTGTGGTTTAGATGCCTTAAAAATGGGAATGCCAGAAGAAACTTACCAGAGCATAGTGCAGTTAGTCGATTGTAATGAAGTAGATCAAGTGAATTCATTATTCGAACAGATGATGACTCACAATATTGATTTGCATTGGAAGATTACCAAAGGGATGGAAAACACCGGTGAAGCAACGCCTTTTGATCTCATTAAAAATTTTGAAAAGCACACGATGCAAGGCATTGGGGCGTTCATTAATCAAAATGTTCTTTTATTAGCTGGAGAAGATGATCAATACGTACCTATTAGCCGACTCGCACAAATCCAACAAGAATTAATCAATGCTGCGTCCATTACAACCAAAGTATTTACTAAAGAGACGGGTGGTGAGCAACATTGCCAAGTAGGTCACAGGGAGTTAGCATTTAATGAAATGAAGAATTTCCTATAACAAAGAGGAATGAATACTAAAATTTCTCGCATAAAAAAATTCAGATGGTTTCCCCTTTTGGGGGAACCACCTTTTTAAAGCATTTTATTTGACAGCAACAAATCTCATTTTGTCTACAATATATTAATTATTCTTCTATACTGTAAATACTTGCCCCAACTTGAACAAGATCAGGAGATGCTAACTTGCCAATGCATATTCCAATATTTTTCCTTTCAGCCATTGAGGTTGAAATTTGAACAGAGCTAACGCTTAATACCGTCTCAATTTGATCTGCATTTTTAATAAGAATTTTATCATCTATGATTTTTTTATTTCTGGGTAGGTTAAATGGTCTAATCCTTTGTTTGTTCCTACTATAATTGTACCTTCATCTTTTGACTCAAAAGTTAAACTAACATCCATTATTTTTTCCATTTTAAACGCTGCCCCTTTATCGTTCTTTAATATAAAGTTCTCCCTTAACATCACGTATACGCAAATCAGCGCTTTTTAATCGGGTTATGGCATCCCTCAGTAGCGTCATCCATTCTATTGATGTTAAATCGGGAGCGAATCTTGCAGCTCTTATACTAGTGTGTGTCTTCAAACTATAAAACTATGATTTCAGTCAAGGTTATGGTAAACTTTTCAAATGAAAAGACGAAACGATTGCCTCATCCGATCCGCTAAATTAGCGGCTTTTTTATTTTAAATGTCTTGGTGCGTCAGTCCGTTTTCATAAAACTTCAACACGGTTTCCATTTATATCAATACCCAGAAATGTATGGTATGATGAAGGATGATTTAAAGAAATCGGTATTGTAGTGAAGGGATGATTCGTATTGATAGATCACGATAATCTTGAAGAGTATCGAGACCCGATTAATTATGATCTTGAATTTGGCGGTGAGACTAATAAATACAATTTCTATCTTGATATTGCTAGATTGAACCCAGGCGAAGTTCTGGAACTTGCATGTGGTACAGGATTGACAACCATTCATTTATCAAAATCGGGTATACATATAACAGGTGTTGATATTTCTTCATCCATGCTTGAATAGCGCGGGTTAAAGCTCAAGGTTTGCCTGTGGATTTTATTGAAGCTGATGCTCGTACATTTGATTCCGAGAAGCGTTTTTCCATGATTTATTTGACAGGAAATGCATTCCAAGCATTTTTGAGCGATGAGGATCAACGAGCCTTACTCGAAACCGTCTATAAGCACCTAGAGTCAAATGGGATGTTTATTTTTGAAACACGAAACCCCTTGGGAAACGATTTATCTAACCAAGAGGAAAGCATCTGGGGAAATTTTATCGATAAAGATGGAATTAAAGTCAAGGTAACTGGGACACAGTCGTATGATTCAAGTAACCAGATCATGCACTGGGTCACGTTCCGTGATTGGGGATCGGAGAAAACAACTTCTCGAATTGCATGTCGCTTTACTGATAATGACACGCTTCAGCGTTTATTAACGAGCCGCGGCTTTTTTTTCGAAAATCAATATTCGAACTGGGATAAAACACCGTTCACTCCTTTATCTCCTTCCATCATTAGTGTTTGTCGAAAAAAACATGGAGCCTAATACGATAATAATCCCGGAATGTTCATCCCAAGTGTTTTACGACCGCGCGTAAGATATCCATGCCATTCGCATGTTTTTGAAGGAACAACAGGCTATTCCAGTGATTCCCGAAGAAAAAATCGCCGAGTCATCCTAAAATATGATAAGATCGTTAACAAAAAACGTTATTTGGTGGAATGCCCTTTAATAAAGTAAAGAATTTATCGTCGTCTGGCGACTCACTATGTAAATTGGCGTGTACATTCAAGTCTTTTTTTGCCTTGGCAACCATTATTGTTTGGCTTGCCTGAGTTTGAAGACACGCCCTAATTCATAAAAAATTCTATTGTTTTCTGCCAAGAATCTGATTGACCAAAAGAATTTCCTTTTAAAGTACCACCACAAGTAAAAACGCCTCCACCCATTTTTAAGTTCAACGTTTCGCTTAAAGGTATAATAAACGGTATTGGTAATGAGTGACCTAAATCCTTATAGTCTAAGAGATTGTATTTGTATTTATAATTGTTTTTTTTCAAAATACTCATTATTTCTACACATGCATCGTGAGTATTCCAAATATTATCTTGCTGACCTGAAATCAGCAATAAATTTGCATTTGCATTCTCTATTTTTATTCGAGCCTCCTCTTTATTTCTTGCCCTTTCCACACTTTTTTTATATGTAGTAATAAACCCAAAAGGGATATTCTTTTCTATGCAATGACGATGATGCTCATAAAAAATGTCATTATCAACTGGTATAAATGGTAATGATCTCCCTTCATATGACCATGATGAAACATTTTTACCACTCATCAAACCATCCAACGCTTGAAAACAATATGCATGAGGTGCAGAAGCCACAACTTTAGCAATGAAATTATAGCGTGATGCCAAAAGTAACGCCAATTCTCCACCTTTAGATGTACCATGTACATATATTTCATTAGTACATGTTAATGGATTCCTTTTAAGCCAAGAGAACACCTTTTCAAAATATTCAAGAGGAATTTCCTCAAGCTTTTTAGGCAATCCCTTTTCATTGAAATATCCAACGGTTAAAACATTAAAACCTCTAGATGCCAATGGTCCTGACAAAAGCGAAAGACCACTTCGTTCACCATCAGACCCACCCAATACTACAATCGTTTTATAATTTGAGTTTTCAGTGTAAAACAACTCTCCCACGAATTCATCAGTAATCTGATGTCTTTTCACTTCGGGTAACTTAAACATACGCTCTAGTCTTATGCATTCCCGATCTTGTCCATTTTCACATACAATGTCAATAAATAGACTACCATCTATTGAAATATTATGAGCGATATTTCCTCCCTCACTATTAATCTTCTGTAAAGAAGCAATAAGGCCCATACTATCTATATAATCATAAGTTCCAGAATCAGGTTTGTGTTTTGATAAATCAACACTACCGTTTGAATCCGCAGTAAACCAAGCAAATGATTGATACTTTTCACTAACTGCCCAAGGAAAATGCATGGATGCAGTTATTTTCATTTTGTCCTCTGGTGGTAACCCGGTGACACAAAAATCGATTTTTTCATCAATTATTGCAATTCTCGGTTGTACTTGTAATTTCATCTCGCGACCTCCAAAAGTAGCAAAGAATTTTGATGGAAAAATGTTTCCCATTATTTAAAAATGTTTTCTCCGTAAAATAAAGCTATCTAAAGCTCGAATTTGTGCTTCTTGAAACCCTTCCAAGTCTTCAAATTTATAATTTACATCTTCCTCAAAACCAACGTACTCTTCGTTGTGAGCACCATATATTCTTTTCAATAAACTCCATAACACTTCTAATTCTTCAGTTGTGAATTCATTAAAAATATCTGCCATTAGGCATATTGCTTTCTCACCACATTCCAGCATGACTCTTTTCCCTAATTCCGTGATTTCCACGTTAATTGCACGTTTGTCCCGTTTGCTTGGCGTCGTAATTAGGTATCCTTTATTCTCTAAATTGACTATAAGCTTTTGTGCGCTTTGTTTGCTTGTTTCTAACTTTCTTGCAATATTAACAAGTGTTGTTTCATCCTCTGGCAAATGAGCTATTGCCAGCATGATCATGTACTGTCGTGATGTTAATTTCTCAAAATAGTTGTCACCTTGTATTTGCAACTTATTAGTAACGGAAAAAAAAGTAGCGTAAGTTTGTTGCATTATATATAACTCTCTAAGCGCTTTAGAATATTCCATAAATATATCCTTTTCTTTTTATTGTCACCCTACTGACTATAATTACAATAACAGCATTTTGTATTATCGTCAACATGGTGACAATAATACCACTTGGAAATTTCATACATTAAATAAACGATTGTTATTTTGTATCTGAAATTCCTAGTCGTTATGAATGATCAGCCCGGTCACGTCTTTTTCCTTGCAAAAGCTTTGGTAAGTCCTTATCGCAGAAAGATACCACCAGCGTTCGCCCACTCGATATTGCGTAATATCCGTATCCGTTACCCATTATTGGTTAGCTTTTACTCTACACACTCAGCAGCTAAGTAGTTTCTCCTAGAGCGACATTTTTGGCGAATTTTGGACTTGACTAAACTTTCAAAGTGAATTGAATACAAACGCTCTACAGCTTGAATAAGTATCCTATTCCTTTGGTTCACCTCCATTAGATATGAAAAAAACTTATTCCTCCTCATGGTTCGAGGTGAAATAAGTTTTGAATTAAGTGCATTCATTCAGACGAACAGGAGGCCTTACCATTCAACTTCTTCAAATAAACGGAAAACCATCTTTATTTCAAAATCATCTAAAATTTTAAATCCGGATATTTCACTTTCTTTTTCCCCAAGTTTTATCATAGTAGCTATTGCTAAGTCTCCCACCTTGTAATGGCCTAGCAGCTTATCTTGAGGTTCCCTTTTCAGAGATAATCCACTTAATTTTTTTATTATTTCCTCTGTATGAATGCTCTCTTTTCCGATATGTGTCATTGCATGATATAAAACTATGGGGTTTTTCTCTTCCAACAAATTTTCCAACTCATCTATTGAACATTTTCCTTCTTCTATTTTTTTACTATATTCATTTTATTCCACCTGAATTATTTTATTTTAAATGTTCGGTTAGTAATCTTCTTTCTTGAATATAATTTTCAAATAACATATTTGCAATATCATTACGTCCCATATCTTCGGCAATTTTTATTTCTCTCATATATGCATTTAACTCCATCTTCACACGATTTATTGTTTGAAAATGGTAACTCATTCCGGGGAATCCTTGTTTTGAATCGTCTAGGTAATGAGTATACTCATGAATTAACGCTCCTATAGAAGCATCTTCATCTATTATTAGTTGGCCAGGCCCTCCCTTGCTAGGAGAATATGCCATTGTGTTACCTTTATATATTACTTCTACTCCCTCTGAATGTAACTCATCAATAATTTTATTCCATTCTTGTGGATGTGACTCTCTTCCAGGTCCAATAACTTCCTTTTAAAGGATCATCAGGATTCTTTCTGAATATATCATCAATATCTGTATTGAGCCCTCTTACAAAAGCAGGGTGCTGTTCGCTTTCTTTTAAAATATTTGTACTTTTAGCACCTTCATACTTAACAGATCCCTCCAAAATATTCTTGGGCTTAATCAGCGCTTTAGTTGTCGTAGAACCTATCATCAAACCAGCTGTACCAATCAAATTTGCCATATGTTCTTTTGACCATGCATTTGTGGGATTAAATGCTCCCTGAATCATGCCCGTTACACCAAATGTACCGAAATTGAGCATATCATTCCATGAATCATTTTGTTTAGCTGCTCGTTCCATGTACCCTTGATACATTCCTTTGGGTATACCGTACGTCATGTAATCCATGAAGCTCCAGAAAGAATCAAATTTTTTTTCATATCGTTCTGAATTGGCTGCTACAAAATCCTGACCAAGCTCTGCTAAGCTATCCGCCGATTTCTGGAGCGCATTTCGTGTATCCGCAACAGGAACTGCGCAAGTATTCGGTGGAGGTGGCAAGCAACCTGGGTCTAGGTTTCAATCCTCCACCATATCTGCTAATCTAAACTTATTTGCATGCTGCCGTAGTTCTCTAGCAATAGAATCTGTTAGTGTAACAAAGTCATCCATATTCTTCTGAGATGTTTGGAATCTATAATAGAATTGCTCCTTTGTTATCCCCTTCCAAAATCGTTCCACAAACGAGATATTCTGAAAATTATGGGAAATTATCTTTATTACTAATTGTTATAAGAACAGGAAGACTGAATCCCTATGACCTCTGACTTATATTTATAAATGCTTCTCTTATACTGTCCACTCCTAAAGTACATCTTACTTAAGTTATATGATTCACCTTATAAAAATAAGCCAATACATTGAAAGCTCGATCTCCTAGTTTCGATAGTTTATCCCATCAATTATTTCAATTATCGTCAAAGCCCCTGCTTTGTACCCTGAAATATAATCTGAGGCAGATAATATAGAAATCAGTACATCATTTAAATCGGATAGTTCTTCAATTAATTCGTAATCTTGTTCCGACAATCTTGCTTTTAATGCTTTCATAGAAGCGGATATTTTCTGATGGACTAGCTCAAGCTCAGGGTTTTTAGGCTTGGTCCGTTGGCTTGGGTACCATTTTCCATAGTATAAATCCTCCAAGATACTCATATATTCATCTTCTTCTCCCTTTAAATAAAATTTTGTGTAAATTTCAGAATCGTAGATGCATTTTGTTCCCTGAAAATAGAATATCCCATTGTAATGTCACTAATGATTTTTTAGCGAATATTTCACTAAGAATCATTAAAAAACTAATAATCAATTAAGCACAGACTTTTTATTAAATAGAAAAAAACCAAAAAAAGCCCTATCCCGTAGGATAGAGCTCTACATTTCTAATCACAACTTTGAAAAGTTGCATTTTCTACTCTAATTTATCTAATCTAATTGTTCGGCTGATTAAACTAATTCGGCATCAAAGTGTGTTTTGAAATTGAATCGATAATTAAATCCCAGTCGTCATAGTGAATCTCATGTCCGGCACCTTCCAATGCCAGTAAAAACGCACCCGGAATTTCGTTAGCAAGATGTATTCCATGTTCATAAGGGATAATCGGATCTTCAGTACCGTGTATAACCAGTGTAGGAACGTTTATTTCCCCTGTCCTGGCCAAATAGGATTCTCCACCTGACAGCATTGCGTGATTATTCATACTAGCCATATTATTGCTTCTTTTCCATTCTTCTTTTGCCAGTTGATACACCTTATTCTCATCGAAGGAATGCTTTGAACCTACTAGAATTCTTGATCTACCCACCACAAAATCAACCACCGATTGTTCGTTCGTCCAATCTATTGCTTCCATATTCGAGAAGTAGTCCATAACCTTTTTCTCCATCGGTGGAAGATCGGGAGCAAAATTGGACGTGGCTAAAAGAGTCACCGTTAATACTCTGTCTGGATGTCGTAGAGCTATCATCTGAGTCAGCATTCCGCCCATAGACATCCCTACGATATGCGCTTGTTCAATCTTATAAGCATCCAAAACTCGAATCGCATCATCTGCCATGTCTTCGAAAGTATAGTAAGGTTGACCCGGTTCATAAGTTGTAGAACATCCGACATCTCGGTTATCATAACGAACGACAAAACGACCTGTATCAGCTAAACGCTGGCAGAATTCTTCCTCCCACCAGATCAGTGAGGATTGAGCGCCCATAATCAGTAATATTGCTGGATGAACTCGCTCGCCGAAACTCTCACTACAGATTTCTATTCCATCGCTTTTTATAAGTAGTTCATTCATGTAGAATTCCTCCCCTCAATGATATATAACAAAAAAACACCGAATATTACCTTCATCACTTATCCTCATTAAGTACTTTCAGTGCCCCTGCCTTAGGCAGACAGGAATTACCGATCTACTCGGTCGTTAGTTTAAGATATTTTGTTGCAAGAAATTCAGAAAATCTCTTTGCATAGAGCCAAGCGTAAGAATTTTTTTGATTATCCTGAACCTACTGTGCTGGCCTTTGATTTTAAATGACCATACTGCAGAAGACAGGTGTCCAGAATGATATTTTTGTTCTTGTAAATCAGCTATTTCATATTCAACTTTTTGTACTACTTTTGTGGAAAATAGATTGAGGAAAAGGATAATAATCCGATCATTATTTAAGAGTAATATGGCTCGACTTGTATAAGCCGAAAAGCTCTGTGGAGTTGAATAGCAGATGAGCATGTCAGATTCTCTATAAGGTTCTGCTAGCTTGTCGATCAATTTTTTTGTAATGAATAGCATGATCAAATCCCTCTCTATCTGGATGTTTAAATGAATTGACAGTAAAGAATATCCATCAAAAATATTATACTACACAAGTAAACTATTCCAAAAAAGGATAGTCATCTGTAGCCTGTTTGAATAATTGGATGAATTGAAATTTGGATAAATTAAGCTCTTTACATAGTATTATTGCAGTTATTGTATCCTCCACCGTTAAAGATGTTATTAATCTTAACGACAATGAACACAATCATGGATTATTGTGGTATTATTTCGGATTATTGTTAATACTACGAATCTGAGGAGGGTAACAATGAAGTTACATACCAAATTTTCAAGACAATTATGCCGGAATATCGAGCTCATTTGTGACTTCATGGGTAATAGTTCGGATTTTGTTGTTCGTGAAATCACAGCTGGTCATAAACACGCCGCTCTTTTTTATTTGGACGGCATGACTGACATGCAAAAGGTACAGGACAATGTGATCCGTCCGTTGCATGATCGTGTCTCCTCTGACGAGATCACTTTACCGTTATTGAAAAACGCAATTTTGGACATTGGTGAAGCAAGCTTCACTCAAAACTTTGAAGATGCCTTGGATCAGATTCTCTCAGGTGGTCTTCTCCTCCTACTGGACGATACGGATGAAGGATTGGTCATTTCTTTGCCTGGATGGGAAGAACGCAGCATTTCGGACTCGAAGACGCAGCCAGTGGTCAGAGGTCCGCAAGAAGCGTTTACAGAAACTTTACGTACGAATACGACTATGGTTCGCCGAAGGGTGAAGGATACAAGAGTACGTCTAACTACCATGAAAGTTGGCGAAAAAACTAAGACCGATATATCCGTCATGTATTTACATGGGGTCGCTGACCCCAAAAAGGTGCAGGACATGATATCCAAGTTAAAGAACATGCATGTAGAAGGCGTGCTTGAAAGCGAATATTTGGAAGAATGTCTCCATGATAAACAACTCACGATATTTCCGCTCTTTTACAATTCAGATCGCCCAGACTCCATTGCAGCAGGAATTATGGAGGGGAAAATAGCGATATTTGTGGATGGATCTCCCTTCGCCATCCTTGCACCTGCGGTGTTTGCAGATTTCCTTCAATCCGCAGAAGATTATTATCAATCCTTTGTTTACAGTAGTATCATTCGAATATTAAGGTACATCTGCCTGGCAATCTGTATGTTGGCTCCGGCCATTTATGTCGCATTAACGACATTCCATCAGGATATGATTCCAACCGTTTTATTATTAAGCTTATCCGCGCAACGTGAAGGAGTACCGTTTCCCGCATTTGTTGAGGCGATGATCATGGAAGTGGTTTTTGAAATTCTGAGGGAGGCAGGTCTTCGTATGCCACGGACGGTTGGTCAAGCCGTTTCTATTGTCGGGTCAATCGTGATCGGCCAGGCAGCTGTAGAAGCAAACATCGTTTCGGCTGTTATGGTCATTGTTGTTGCAATAACGGCCATTTCCAGCTTTGTCATTCCCTCGTACACCTTTGCCATTCCAATCCGGATATTACGTTTCGCCTTCATAGGCATAGCCGCTATGTTTGGTGTGTACGGGTTGACTGTTGGTATTCTTATGCTCTTTGTACATCTGAATGGGCTTCATTCATTCGGTGTACCGTATTTGAGCCCCTTTGCCAATTACAAATCGTCGGAGCAGAGGGACGCAATATTGCGTTTTCCATATAGGACAAAAAAACATCGCAAAAACTAAAGGAGTAGACCATCATGAATTCGTATCGATCCACCATTTTATTACTGTTTATGTGCATCTGGCTAATGGTGTTTCTTACGGGTTGTTGGAATAGTAAGGAATTGAGCGCAATTTCCGTCGTGATGGCTCTGGGCATTGATGCTGTTGATGACCAATATGAAGTCAGTTTACAGGTGGTTGACCCATCGAAAATGTCTCAGAATTCCCCCACGGAACGGACGCCAACGATCGTTTTTTCCAAACGCGCCGATACCATATTTGAAGCTATTCGAAAATTAACAACGGAATCGTCCCGCAAAATGTATATGTCTCACTTAAAGTTTGTCATTTTTGATGAGAAAACCGCAAAAAAAGGAATCAAGGAGCCGCTGGACTTTCTATTCCGTGATCATGAAGTTCGGCCTGATTTCTATTTGGCCGTTGTCAGAGAAAACTCGGCAAAGGAGGCCGTTACTTTTGTAGCTCCAACCGAGGTTTTGCCTGCAATGGATATGTATAAAGCATTAAAGATTTCTGAAAAAGCATGGGCTCCAACTTCCGCGGTCAATGTAAAAGATCTTTTGCAGAAATTTACGGAGGATGGCATTGAACCAGTTCTCACCGGTATTCGACTGACAAACGTAGAAAAAGGTCTGACTATTGATAATGTGACAAAGTCGCCTCAACATGTTAAATATTTTTTCACTGGAATTGGTGTTTTCAAGGGCGATCGACTTATCGATTGGATGGATGATTCACAAAGTAAAGCATTTACCTATATATCCAACCGTGTTTCCAGTACCGTAGCTTCCATCGATTGTCCGAATTCCAAAGGAAAATTTGTTGTTGAAGTAATCCGTTCCAAAGTAAAAATACATCCAGAAATAATAGACCATGAGCCGCGTATTTCTCTTATTGTGGATACAGAATCCAATATCGGAACAATCTCGTGCAATGCCAACCCTAAGAATGAAGAGACATTTAGAGATCTTCAAGAATCAGCTAAAGAGCATCTGCAACAGTCTTTGAAGAAAGGCATTTCGCACGCACAACAAATCGGTTCCGATATATTCGGGTTTGGAGAAGCTTTTCACCGCAAATTCCCGCGTGAATGGCATAGATGGAAAGAGGATTGGCCACAAAAATTCCAAACACTTAAAGTGGATATTCAGCTCAATTATCGTTTAGTTCGGTTCGGAGACATCACTAGTCCAATTGATATGGGAATACACAATCAGGAGTGAATGCATATGCTTTATGTGATTCTCGTAACTTCCATTTTAACATCGTTGTATGAGTTTAAAAAATTTAAAGAGAAACAATATGTACGTGAAATTGTATTCAGCTCAATATTGTTGATTATAGGCGTTATATTGATTATCCTACGGATCGTCAGCATTAAACTGCCGACTCCACTAACAGGCATTCAAATCCTATTTCAACCGATAAGCCGTTTACTTACAGAAATGTTATCTTAAGGAGGTATTAAGGTGAATTCCAACTTGACCGTTCGGCAAGCTATTATGTGGTTTGCATTATATCAAATAGGAAGCGCATATCTGGTACTCCCAGCGGCAATTACCGCTGCCGCTAAACAAGATGCCTGGCTCTCCATCCCAATCTCCTTAGGGTTTTATCTGTTATTGATACCTTTATATACCTCCATCG
Organism: Paenibacillus polymyxa M1; assembly: GCF_000237325.1. Classification (NCBI taxonomy): domain Bacteria; kingdom Bacillati; phylum Bacillota; class Bacilli; order Caryophanales; family Paenibacillaceae; genus Paenibacillus; species Paenibacillus polymyxa. Next base: position 2,578,728 of record NC_017542.1, on the reverse strand, counting down.
CTAGGCAAATACAGGGGAAATCTTTCGTAGAGTATCTCCGTTGCCTCTTCGGTCCCTTGGGCGCAACGATCAGTATCGTTTTCATTTTTTTCTTTCCCTTTCTTGTGTTCATCATGACGCTTCGAAATCTAGGCGACTTTATCACGATAGCTATTATGCCTGAAACTCCCCCCGACGCCATATATTTCATCATGCTTATAGTCATTTATTTCGCCGTTCGATCAGGCCCAGCTGTAATTGGCCGTTGTGCGGAAATCCTGTTTTTTTTCCTTCTTGTTCTGTATCTTTTAGTCAGGATTACCCTTCTTCCTGAGAGCAAAATAGATAATGTGCTCCCTATTTTTGAGTATGGTTTGAACCCTATCGTTCTCGCTTCGTTCAATTTGTTTGCCTTTCCCTATCTTGAGGCATTTCTGTATCTTTTTTTTGCACAGTACATCCCTGATCCAAAAAAGTGGAGAAAGACAGTGATAACATCTGCTCTGATTAGCGGCGGCATGTATTTTCTCATGGTTCTACAAATAATCGCCGTGATGAGTGAAGGTGTTGTATCTAATTTGACATTTCCTACTTTTTTTATTAACCGAACAATCAGTAGCGGAGAGTTTCTTCAACGGTTTGAAATTTTCGTTGCAGTGTTCTGGTTTGTCACTATTTTTTTCCGACTCGCACTGCTTTTATATGTTTCAGCACAAGGGCTTGCAGATGCTTTTCGCCTTCGAAACGCTAACGCTCTCTTAGTTCCTTTGATCCTAATCGCAATAGCAATGGTTCATTCTATTTGGCCAAACATGCAATTTATAAACAAGTTTTTTTCAGTATGGCCTTTTTACGCCATGATTTTCGGTATTGTGTTTCCTATTGTGCTATGGCTGGTGGGTAAGTTAGGCGGCTCGTTGAAATTACGTAAAAAGTATCACTAAGTTGCGTTGGCCGTATGAACATATTGCCTTCAAATAAACTTTTGTTGTACTCATTATTGCAATTTAGCGAGAAGTAGCTCCAGTTCCTCCTTCTCAAGATGTCTCCATTGTCCACGCTCCAGATGATCCAATGTAATATTCATAATTCGAACACGCTCCAACTTGAGCACCCTGTAGCCCAAAGCCTTGCACATTCTACGAATTTGCAGGTTTAGACCCTGTGTCAAAATAATACGGAACTCGTATTCGCTTATACGATCAACCTTGCACGGTTTGGTAATGACGTTCAATATTTCAACGCCACGAGACATGGTCTGTGTAAATTCATCTGTAACAGGTTTGTCTACAGTCACCACATATTCCTTCTCATGACCATGCTCGGAACGCATCATTTGATTGACAATGCTTCCATCGTTCGTTAATAAAATGAGCCCTTCTGACGCCTTATCCAGCCTGCCAATGGCAAAAATACGTGAAGGATAATTGACATAACGAATAATATTGCCCTCCACTTGCTCCGCTGCCGTACATACAATGCCGATAGGCTTATTTAATGCCAAATATACGGGTTCACTATGATTAATCGGAATAGGCTTCCCATCAATCAACACGATATCCAGTGGCTCTACTTCCGCGCCCGCTTCACATACGCTGCCATTAATTGTAATTCGCCCTGCTGCAATCAGCCTGTTCGTTTCCCGACGTGAGCAGAATCCTGTCTCACTAATGTACTTGTTAATTCGCATGATTCACCTATTTTACGTTGTAGTATGAGAAATATGGATCAATACAGGCGGTACGTCTTTAATCCACTAAAAAAACATCTGATTATGCGTACGTAATCAGATGTTAGCCTTTTAAAAACAACCCTATACATGCTCGGCCTACTTACTTCTGCCGCCTCTGTTACCAATTGGTTTGGCAGCGCCGCCTTTTGCAGCTCCTGCCGCTGTATTTCCTGGTGCACCGGTAGCAGCGCTTTTTCTCCTTACAGGCTTCGCCGTTTTGTTCCAGCGTGTCCAGCCTTTACTTCCCGTACCTCTGCCGGTTCCGCCACCCTTACTTTTTCCACCCATATAATCACTCCATGACTAGTCGTTCAGATTTAACTAAGCTATCATACCATTACTTTAATCATAATGCCCATTTGTTTTAAAAATTGAACATGTTAAGCCGCAAATACTTTTGTAAAATGGATCTTATTGTATTTTTGTTTGTTTGCAGGTAAATAATGAAATGAGATCGTATAGTATGGGAAAATAATGATCCTTAAAGGAGTGAAACACATGTCAGTTGATGTTTATCTTAACTTTAATGGAAACTGTCGCGAGGCAGCAGAATTTTACGCAGAGGCATTTGGGACTGAGAAACCAAAGATCATGACGTTCGGTGAAGCACCGCCCAACCCCGATTATCCTCTACCAGAAGAAGCCAAAAATTTGGTCATGCATACGCGGCTTCAAATTGATGGTAGTAATGTGATGTTTTCAGACGTTTTTCCTGGTATGCCTTTTGTTGCGGGAAACAACATCAGCCTCGCCATCGTCAATAAGGACGAAGAGAAAATTCGATCGTACTTTCATAAGTTAAAAGAAGGCGGGACCGTAAACATGGAACTTCAAGAAACATTCTGGAGCAAATGTTACGGCAGCCTCAAGGATAGGTTCGGAATTGAATGGCAATTAAGTTATGACAACGGAATGACCGACAGTTAGCCTTTTATATTGTCTTACGGACAGTTAAGCCCTCACAAGCTATCTGATTGAATGCTTTGTGAGGGCTTAATATCAGTCGCAGCCTTGGAATTCTTCTAAAACCTTGAATTTGTCTCCATGGATCTTATCCAGGTGATCCTCTCCCCAATAGCATAAATGATCTAGCGCGGGTTTTAATCCCCAGCCGTAGTGCGTTAACTCATACTCTACTTTAGGTGGAATTTCATTAAAAACCTTTCGTGTAACAATCCCATCCTTTTCCAGACTTCTGAGCTGAGTGGTCAGCATTTTTTGAGTAATACCCGGCATTAACCTACGAAACTCAGACGATCGTTTTCGTCCTGTCATCAGATGGTAGATAATTAAAGGCTTCCATTTTCCTCCCATTACCTCTAAAGCTGCTTCCACTCCAACTTGATACTTCTTTTGAACCCTATTTTTGGTCGGTTCATTCATTCCTTAATCCTCCTTTAGAAGGCTACGTTTGCTCAGAACAACCCATCACTTCAATTCGTGACCCAGGTCAGTTTAGGTAATCTACCTAGGGCACTTCCATGTTCCTATGGCACCTGTATCATCCTATAGAACGTAAAAGTGCGTACTTCCAGATTATTTTCCTACTGTTTATAATAGCAGCAAGCATTGAGCATGCCTAGAAGTTAGCCTATTAAGAAAGGTAGTGAATAAATATGAAAGTATTAAGCGTTGTTTCACATCCGAGAAAAGATTCTTTAACCTTTAAGGTTGCTGGTCGTTTCGTACAAGGTCTTGCCGATGCAGGCCACGATTATGAGATATTGGATTTGCATGGGATTGGTTTTGATCCTGTTTTAAAAGGAGTAGATGAACCGGATTGGTCCGTTGCGAAGCAGTCCTTTTCCCCTGAAGTAGAAATGGAAATAAAGCGGATGAAGGAGCATGACGCGTTGGCATTTATTTTTCCACTTTGGTGGTGGCATTTGCCAGCTATGCTGAAGGGTTATATTGATCGTGTATGGAACAATGGGTTTGCGTACGGTTCGAATAACCTTCATCATCAGCATATCTTATGGATTGGCTTGGCCGGCGTTTCGAAAGAACAGCTGAAAAAGCGCAACTATGATGAAATGATTACTCATTTGCTGAATGTGGGTATTGCAGATTATTGCGGTGTTTCCAATTCCAAGGTTGAATTCTTAGATGAGACACTGGGTTCAAATTCCGATCATTATGAAATACTGCTGGACCAAGCTTATCGCTTGGGTTTAAATTATGCCAAAGATTAGGTTTAATTACAAGACGCTAACCCAGCCATATTTTCCATGGACATGGGTTAGCGTCTTTCATTGATCTACATTTAATTGGCCTTTGACAACAAATAGAGGAAATAAGGGGTAACCAGGATAGTAATTATGATTCCGGTTGGAATATCAGCACCAAAACTGATTGTCCGTGTAAGTGTGTCAGCAATTAATATGACCAGTGCACCAACCAATGCAGTGGTAGGTAATAGTAGCTTATGATTGGGACCTACCAGCCTGCGAGCCAGATGGGGACTAACCATCCCCACAAAAAAGAAATTCCCACCAAGTGCCACGCTACCAGAAGCCAGAGCCACTGCTGCGATCGTCAAGCCGATAAATTCCCTTTTAATGGCTACGCCGAGCCCCGATGCTGTCTGATTTCCCAAATTCAGCGTATTGAGTGTGTTAGACCTGTAAAAAACGTAAAGGCAGATAATCAGCACCCAGGGGAGCAACACCATTATATAGCTCCAGTCGTCCCCCCACAGGTCTCCAGCCTGCCAACGCAGAGCAAAATCATACTGTTGCTTGTCTAATCGGAGCGTCAGTATCAGCGACAATGCGCTGTATCCACTCCCCATAGCAACACCCGTTAAAATTAGGCCTGTAGGCGAAATGTCTCTTCCCCGCCTGAAAGCAAACATAAAAATCAAGAAAGCTGCCGTTAGTCCGCCTGCAAAAGCCAGCCCTGGAAGAATAATAGGCGATAGTAATCCCTCACTAGCGAACAGCGTAATATACAAAAGCACAAATAACCCTGAGCCCGAACTGATGCCTAGTGTCCCCGGACTGGCCATGTCGTTTTTGAGCAGGCTTTGCATAATACAACCCGATATCCCCATGCCAATACCCACTAATACGGAAAGCACAATACGTGGCAGTCGAAATTCAAATACGATCAGGTTCTGCTTATTCGTTCCTTCGCCGATGATGACCTTGAAAACTTCGAGTGGGGACAGATTCATTTTCCCGACATTCATGCTAAGTATAGCAACCAGTAGTGTCAACATGGTTAACAGTAAAATAATGCTTATCCCCCTGCTATTGCGGGACAGTTTCAACTAAACTCCCTCCTTTGCTTGCGCACAAGGTAGAGAAAATAGGGTACTCCGACCAAAGCAAAAATAATGCCCAGCGGCGTTTCGTGAGGGCGATTAATCATTCGACCCAGCAAATCTGCTGCCAGTAGAAAGACTGCGCCATACAGCGCTGAGGCGGGAATAATATATCGATAATCTGTACCGACCAGATATCGCATAATATGTGGCACGATCAAACCTACAAAGCCAACAGGACCGACAACAATAACCGATAGCCCCGTTAGAATTAATACGATTAGGGTTGAAAATAGCTTAATTCTATTCGCACGAATTCCCAAGCCTGACGCCACCTCCTCTCCAAAGCTCAAGATCGTAATGGAGGGAGAAAGGGCGATAGCACAGACCAAGCCCACTACAAATAGTGGTGAAATGAAAGCCAGTTCACTCCACTTGGCACTAGCAGTACCACCAGCAGACCAATAATCAAGTGCTTGACCAATCTCATACTTAATAGCAAGAAAAGTGCTAAACGCACCAAAGAGCATGGAAATGGACATTCCTGCTAGCACTAAGCGCTGAGGCGTCATTCCCCGCTTGCCTATAGATGCGATGTAGTACGTAATTCCTGTCGTGATGGCTGCACCTAAACAAGAATACAGCATGGTCTCTCCGTAGGTGCGACCTGGTAAAAAGGCCATACATAGCGCAATAGCAAATGTCGAGCCTGAGCTTATACCGATGAGTCCCGAGTCGGCCAATGGATTGCGAGTGGTTCCCTGCATAATAGCCCCGCACACAGCCAAGCTACACCCTACAATGATGTCTGCCACAGTGCGTGGAAAACGCAAAGTATGAATGATTTGGTGTTCCGTAATATTGGGATCAAATTGAAATACAGCCCCCCACGCCAGCTTCAAGCTCATCTCCGCAGCACCAAAGGTGATGGATGCTGCGGAAACTACCAAGAGCAGGAACACGCCCACGATCATGTAGCTTACAAAATGAAATATTCCTTTTTTATTTCGTTCTTTGTGAGTAGACATCGATTACACCCTTAGTTGGTCAATTATGCATCGTTACTTCGTCTGTTCCAGTAATTTTCCAATAATATAATCTAGCTGTCCTGTCATACTAGCAACGTCTGAATAATAGAAAAGTCCTGCATATTTCGCTGGAATTTCGATAATGTGCCCATTTTTGACGGCTGGAATACTGCTCCAGATTTTGGTCTTCGCATATTCGGATTCTTTGCCTTCCTGCTTAAACCACAGGACATAATCCCCAAAGTATTCAGCAGCTACCTCATAGGATAAAGAACCTCGTCTCTCTCCGGAATTTTTAATCAATGTATTGAGCTTTTCCGGTTTGTGAAGTCCTAGAAAATCGTAAAGCAACGTTCCTCCCCGTGAGCCTGTTTCATAATATATTCCGTAGGATCCACTGCCCCAGTCCTCGAAAATGCTAAATGTTTTGTCCTTGAATATATCGGAATTAAGTTTTTCTTTGGCCTCACTCAGCTTGCTTTCAAACTGTGAAATCACTTTATCCGCTTCTGCTTCATGTCCTGTGGCCTGACCAAGGAATTTCAACCGTTCCACAGATGTCATTTTACCCTCAGGTATTACAAGAACAGGCGCAATTTTGGACAACTTATCATAATCCTTTGTGTCATATGTAATGATGAGATCAGGATCGTATTTCATAATTTCCTCGGTCTCCCACTTTTCAATAACAGGAATCCCATTAAACTTATCGTAAAAAGGCATAGTTTCTTGTTTCCAACCAAATACCGCTGCCGGCTTGATTCCCAGCGTGAATACATCGCCAATATACCAGTTGACCACTACTCGTTGGGGATTAGCGGGCACCTTTACATCTCCTTTTATCGTAGAGACTGTACGTGTAGCAGACTCACCGCCTGCCTCTTCTTTCGTGGAAGAGGCAGGTTGAGCAGATGAATCTGAGGAACTGCCAGCATTTCCACATCCTGAAATAACGAAGATCATTACGAATAATGCACATAAAATCATGTAAGATTTCTTGCTCATCATATGATGCATGTTATAAATTCTCCTTTGAAATATAGTAATTGCAGAGCATACTTAAAATTAGTGATATTGATAATCATTATCACTAATATAAAATTGTAAATTTCTGCTTCATGATTGTCAACTGTTTCTTTAAGTTTTATTTACTTTAATGGGTTTTCCAACGTTGCCCTTCTATTCGCTTCATGCCATTCCTGATAGATTCCTCCAATTTCATAAAATGCGTTATTCATTGCTGTTGTCAGCTCCTTCATGATCTCCTTGGTATATTTTAGATGAGTATTTTGGTTATCTACTTTATATTTGCGAAGCAGATTTAGATGAGCAATGATGTGAATTGTATCTTCGATGATCCAATACATCACATCCTCTACATCTTGAGTAAGCTTATTCAGCATCTGTACGCCTCTTTCATACATCTGTAGCGTATACCCCTGTTTGCCAACTTTCACATACGGACTCAGATCATCATAAAAATCCGTACGAAAAGGTCGTCTTACATATTGCTCATATTGTTCTTCGTACATCGAAGTTTGTTCGAGCAACTTAATGGTCATATCTATGATTTCTTGTTCTCTGTATATTTTTTTCATCAGATTTCCCCATCCTTTTCTCTACTAAAATTCAGGTCATAATCATATTAGGTCATAAGTGATGCAATAAAATACTAAACTATTTTTTTACCAACCATTAACAATTCTTTTGGCTGCAATCGATAAATAGAATAGAGGAGATTCTCCTCAATATTTCAAACTGGCCGTTTGGGAATTCACCTATAAGATTAAGAAACAATCATAAAACACTATAAATAGACCGTCACTCTCAGGAGCGGCGGTCTTCACATTTTACTACTCAGGTGAACGAGGTAGATACCATTTTGGTATAACCGTTTGAAAGTAATCATACCCCTCCAAAACCTCTTCAGCTCGTTGCACCATATCGTCTACCTCTTCTTTGCCAAATGGAATGGCCCAGTGAATCGATGAAATCTGATTGCTTGCAATATACAGTGCCATTAACCTAAAAAATAAATCCGGCACATCGTTATTGAAATAACCATGAATACGACCAGAAGCAAATAATGGGCTTAATCCCGCACACCAGGTGATACGATTGAATTCCTCCCAGGGATCGCCATAATCCAGTCTATTAAAATCAATGATACCCAGTTCACCAGATGAGGTAATCACCATATTGCCCACATGATAATCCCCATGCTGAAATGTCTGGGGGCGATTTTCTAATAGATGACGGTTTTGCTCAATAAAACTTATCGTTTGATCTGCTCCTTTTAAAGCAATACCGCATGACTTATAGTTTCTGATATATCTGTTGATTTTGGCATTATAATGTTCAGCCCATTGGACGCGATCTTGCTCCGCGTAAATCTCATGCAACTTAGCCAATACCTTTCCAGCATGAACTCCAAGCTGATACTGCTGTTCTGCATTTAATGTGGGTATAATTCCTTCAGCATCCTCCCCGTTGACCCAGGTAAATAAAGAGTATACCGACTGTCCGTTGTTGCACAATCCAAAACCAAGCGGACGGGACATTAGAACATTATCTATATGATCCAGCTTTTTTACGGATTCAAATTCTCGCTGTTTCTTGTCATATTGGGTGATATTCGAAATTCTCAGCAGCAAATCTCTACCGTCAGTGGTTTGAATAAAATATTTGCTGTCACTGGACCAGCCTTTATGAATTTCTTGCACGTTCCTCCATGCGCTGGCACCTGGAATTTCACTCAAAAAATGATTCACGCTCGCATCCCCCCACGCTAATAGCCTTTTTATACCTTCCATAGTTTACCTTTAAAATGACAAAGGAATCAATCTTCTTGCCAGCATAAATCCAAATTAAAAAGGCTGAAAAGACAGACGTCTCTTCAACCTGAATATAAAGTGAGTTGTTGGTCATAAATACCTATCACCTATACCCTCAATTTAGTAAGAATAGGAGAACTCATTTTTAAATTCGTCTACCCGTTGAATGGTTTTCAGAATATTCCGACCTTCACGGGTGCCATCAATAATACGACGCGCTTGTTTGCTGTCTCCGATATTTACAACTTCCACCTGATGCTCTTTTCCATATTGAAGCAAGCTATCCATCAGTGGAGTGTATGAACGCATACCCAAACATACGAACCCTAGATCAAAAGGAATCTCAAACTCCTGTTCTCCATGCTTTACTTTGAAGCGGTCGCTGCACACTTCTATCAAAGCCGTCTCTGTATGGACATTTACTCCCCTTTCCTCCACCATTTTCATCATTGAAATGCGGGTAATCATATCCAGATCCTTGCCCAATAAAGGCATCATCTCAATGATAGAAACTTTTTGAGCCCCGCGTTCCGCATAATATTCTACAACATCCAGTCCCACGGCTCCGCCACCCACTACAGCAATACGTTTGCCTTCAAACTCTTGAAAGTTCTCCATGTTGTTCAACAGGTCAAAGATGGAAAATACTTTTGTACCCGGTTTGCCTAGTTGATCGTGCAGACCTGCAATGGGTGGAAGCAGTGGCTTGGCCCCAGTTGCATTGACAATAATATCAGGATTCAGAGGACTAATCATCGACATATCTGCTCTTGTACCCGTGACAATGTTCAGATTGGTTAACTGCTTGGTGCGCTGAATCAGATAATCTGGGAAATCATTGATGCGCGTTTTGTCTGGTAAGCGAGCAATATCACGCGCGAGGCCACCCAGTTCTGGCTTTTCTTCGAAGAGAGTTACTTTGCAGCCTACCTCAGCCGCTGTACAGGCCGCTTCCATCCCCGCTGTGCCCCCACCGATCACAACGACTTGAACACTGTTTCTAACTCGTTGTTTCCTGTATTCAGATTCCTTGAACAGATCCGGATTAACCGTACAGCAAATTGGTTTACTTTTGGAGATACGGTGATCGGCACAACCAATGTTGCAGGAGATGCATTTTCTAAGCAAATGCTCGTAGCCGTTTTGCACTTTAAGCACCCAGTTCGGTTCTGCGATCAAACCTCTGCCCATTGCCAGAAGATCAGCGTCACCTCTTGCCAAAATATCCTGAGCAGCCTGTGGGCTCCGTATATTACCCGAGGTCATCGTGACCTTTCCGAATTTTTCTTTTACCGCTTTGGCCATATATGAGCGCCAACCATCAGGCAGGTTCATCCCGTCAATCTGGAACTGGATGGAATCATTTAGAGCTGCGGAAACGTTCAAAATATCTATCTCATCATTGAGATACTCCAGTAACTCCAGTGTATCTTCCAAGGTGTTCCCACCTTCTGTGAACTCCTCCGCACTAAAACGTAAGCAAATGGGGAAAAATGGGCCCACCACTGAACGAATTTCATCAATGACTAATCTGGCAAAACGGGTACGGTTTTCTGCATTGCCGCCAAATTCATCCGTACGTTTATTATACACCGGCGAAAGAAACTGGCTCAGCAAGTAGGAATGTCCTGCGTGAATTTCAACACAATCAAATCCTGCGCGTTGCGCTCTTCCCGCTGCTTCTCCGTATTTACGAACAATGGCATAAATTTCTTCTTTTTGTAGAGGTCTTGGGATCGCTCCACCCTTTTTAGAAGGAATATTCGAAGAAGATACGGGCTGAACTCCGTTCAGTCGTCCTGCATAAGCCGAAGCACCCGCATGGTTAATTTGTACAGAAACACATGCCCCATAAGAGTGCAGGGCTTCTGTTAATCTAAACAGTCCAGGAATAAACTGATCATTATCCATCCGTAGCTGAGTTGTGCCGTTCGTACCCATGGGGAAATCCAGACAAACATTTTCTACTGTGATCAGGCCAGTCCCCCCTTTAGCCCGTTGCACGTAATAGTCAATATGATCCTGAACAAAGCTTCCATCCATGGCAGCAAAGTTGGTTCCCATTGGGGGCATTACAATCCGATTCTTCAAGGTCATGCGCCGTATGGTCAGAGGTTCAAATATCGCAGGATAGTAGTTCATTGTTCTTCCTCCTTGCAGGTTTGCAAATTTCATTTTCAAGTTTCATTAAATAACTTTTATATGTGATTTTTTTCACTTTAAAGGATATCGAAGTTTTATTGATTACGATCATTCCTTATGAATTGATTTTATATCATTAAATATATAAATTCTAATGCTATTTTATGTACTGAATCATAGTTTCAGTCTATAGATGAAATATAGTCCTACATAAAAAAAGGAACAATCCTTTGAGAAATGTTCCTTTTGACTCAAACCAAAATCATACTTTTATTCATTATTCACCTACGCATTCGTTCTTTTGAAGCCGAAGGGTCTACGCTCCAATTTCCCTTCCCTGACATATCTGTCCAGTAGTTCACACATTGTAGCATATCCATTGTTTCTGAATGAAGTTGCGTAGGCAGTGGCTTTAGGAGAAGTGTTCAAATATTGAAGGAAAAATCCTTCGTCTATCACCTGCGTATCATAAATATAAGCTTCAATCGATGTATGCCATTCTGGGTGATGCTCCCCAATATTCACAAACAGACAATGATCACCATGTAAATCAGCTGACCATATTCCATCAATAATCAAGTCTGTTTCTTTTTGTTCCAGCCATTCAAACTGAGTTGGGAACGTCTCGTACTCCGAAGGTCTGATTTGACGGGTTACGGTAGCCATTCGTTCACATAAACGCTGCGCAGATAGCGTATATTCGTCCCACAAGCCCAAAATAGCCATATCTCTTGCACGCGAGTATTCCCACTCTTGATCTTCTTCGGCCGAAGTTTGTAAGTGTGTGAACGTTTGGTCTATCCCCTTATGCCTCATTGCTATTCTTCTTCCTCCGATCTATCACAAGATGTATTCCATTTAGAAACCAAAAATCCCTTGCTCGAAAAGCCGTGTGAGTTCAGAAAAGAAACATCACGGCTTGACAGCAAGGGAAATATACCTATCTGTATACAGATTATACTTTTAGATCACCATCATAGGTAGCAATCATTTTGTATAGTTCGGGACGACGGTCACGGAAAATGCCCCATTCGATCCGCCCTACTTCGAGCTCGTCCAGATCAAATTCAGCAGTAAGCACTTCTTCATCAGTACGACTCGCTTCTGTGATTTTGTTCCCCTGAGGTCCGGCGATAAATGATGAGCCGTAGAAATTGATACTGGATTCTTCATCTGTTTCCATTCCGATGCGGTTGGAAGCAATGACTGGAATCAGATTGGAAGCTGCATGACCTAGCATGCAGGTCTGCCAGTGGTCCTTGGAGTCAATGGAAGAATCCTGTGGCTCAGAACCAATCGCTGTCGGATAGAACAAAATCTCTGCGCCCATAAGCGCCATACAGCGGGCCGCCTCGGGATACCATTGATCCCAGCATACGCCTACCCCAATTTTGGCATAACGTGTATTCCACACTTTAAACCCAGTATCGCCCGGATTAAAATAAAACTTTTCCTCATACCCAGGACCGTCCGGAATGTGGCTTTTACGGTATTTACCCAACACTTCGCCGTCTGCATCAATGACAGCAAGACTGTTGTAACGAGCATAGTTTTTCTTTTCGTAAAAGCTGATTGGCAGCACAACCTGCAATTCTTTGGCAATCTTCTTGAAATGATTAACCGCTTTGTTGTGCTCCAGCTCAGTTGCATATACATAATAATCAGACTTTTCCTTCTGGCAGAAGTACGGAGTTTCGAACAATTCCTGCAGCAAAATAATTTGCGCGCCTTGGGCTGCCGCTTCACGTACCAGCTTCTCTGCTTTGCTGATATTTTCTTCAATATTGGTAGAACAGCTCATTTGAGTTGCTGCCACTTTTACTTTTCTCACCTTAGTCCTCCTTATGAATGTTGTATCGTTTAACGCTTTACAGCAGGCATCTGCTGGGTTGTACAGTGTACGTTACCGCCTTCACGGATAACTGCCATACCATCTACAGTGCGGATCTTGCGATTCGGAAATACTTTTGCTAGTACTTGCTGGGCTGCAAGATCGCTCTCAGCGGCAGTTCCGCCAAACACTGGCAAAATAATGCCACCATTCACAAAGTAGAAGTTAATATAGCTCAGTGTCAGCCGGCTGTCTTCATAATCCACACGCGGAGGTTGGCCGATCTGAATCACTTCCAGCTTACGACCTTTGGCATCCGTTGCTTGCTCTAAGATGCGCAGATTTTCCTGCGTGATTTCGTAATTTTCATCCTCAGGATCATCACATACTTGCATAATGACCTTGCCAGGAGCAGCAAAGCAAGCAATATTGTCCACATGACCATCCGTTTCGTCGCCACTGAGTCCACGTTTTAGCCATATAATTTTCTCGGCACCTGTATATTCGCATACGTACCGTTCTATTTCTTCTCTGCTTAGTTCCGGATTGCGATTGGGATTAAGCAAGCACTCTTCGGTTGTAATCAGGGTGCCTTCGCCGTCTACGTGCAGTGAACCGCCTTCCATTACTAGTGGTGCATCTAACCGTGGAACTCCAAGTTTGTCCAGAATTTGCGGCGCAACCTGGTCATCCAGATCCCATGGAGCATATTTGCCGCCCCAGGCATTAAACATCCAGTTTACACCTGCCAACTGACCATGTTCGTCTGTCAGAAAAGTTGGACCGTTGTCACGCAACCACGCATCGCTATGCTCTATCGGCAGCAGTTCTACCCGTTCCCCAAGTTCAAGCGCTTTAACGCTCTCCAGATCATCTGGATTTACGACTACGGTAACTGGTTCAAATTCCGCCATGGCACTTATAATTTCGGCATAACCCTTACTTACCTCGGCATGCATCTCCGGGTAAACCATTGAAGATTGTACAGGCCAGGAAATATACGTACGTTCATGTGGCGCCCATTCAGGCGGCATCTTATAATGTGAATCCTTAATTTGCATGTATTGAAGCTCTCTTTCTTTTCAAAATGTAGACTCCGCTCCTATCATACAACAATATGATCTTTGTCTCAATCGAAGCGGAAAAGTTTTAATAATTCACATTGTAATTTAAAGAAAATCACTTTAAAAAGGTGATTGTTTTTACTGTACTGCCATCAAAATCCTTCACAGTAAATTGTGCTCCCTCCAGCACACCATAAGAGGATGGGTAGTTTTCTTTTGGCAATGCGATCGAACCAGGGTTCAGTACAAAGACCCCATTTTCCACATCTGCTACCGGAATATGAGTGTGTCCCTGAATGAACACATCCCCTGCTTCCAGTGGCGGCAAATTTCCGATACTAAAACCATGTCCGTGCGTGACATAGATTCGCCGTCCTTCATGATACAGCAAAGCATAATCACCCATCATTGGAAACTCTAGCAACATCTGATCCACTTCTGCATCGCAATTCCCGCGCACCGACACTGCAATGTGGGATTTGTATTGGTTCAGCATAGCAGCCACTTCCGCCGGGTTATATCCTTCCGGTAACGGATTACGCGGTCCATGGTACATATAATCTCCAAGCAAGACAATACGGTCAGCTTTCTCCTCCTTGAATTTTTCCAGTGCTAATTGCAACCAGTACAGCGAACCGTGAATATCTGATATAAACATTAATTTCATATTTTTCCCTTCCTTTCTGAATAGACCATTGTAATTTAAAAATGTTCCTCTTACGTTCATTATTACACTATTCCCTAAACAAATCTGTGCAAAAATGTTTCTTTACGTTTGGTATGACGCAAAACTACAGCTCCAGATAAGCTGTAGTTTTATGGTTAATTCCTTTTATACTTGTGCTTATCATCTTCGGTGATTTTACGGATGACCTTGCAAGGGTTTCCTGCGGCAATCACGCCAGAAGGAATGTCTTTGAGCCCTAATTGTGATTTTTCTTTTTCTGTCATAGCTTGTCTACACTCCGTTTATGTAGCTGGATACTTGTCGTAAATGACGCTCATGAAAAAATTTGGCGACCGCTTCCTCCGTAATAAAGCAGAAGCGGTCGCCACGTAAAACCATCATTATATTTTACAACTTAATTTAATTATATTATAAATTAACGCTTCAAGCTTTCACCGTTCGTAGCAATAACTTCTTTGTACCAGTGGAACGATTTCTTTCGATATCTTTCAAGTGTACCGCTACCATCATCATGACGATCTACGTAAATGTAGCCATAACGTTTTTTAAGCTGAGCAGTCGACGCGCTGACAAGATCAATACAGCCCCAAGATGTATAGCCCAGAACCTCTACTCCATCTTCAATCGCTTCCCCAACTTGAACCAAATGATCATTCAGATAGTTGATCCGGTAGTCATCTTCAACCGTTTTTTCACCTTTTTCATTGGTGATAAGCTCGTCCACAGCGCCCAGACCATTTTCAACGATGAACAGTGGTTTTTGGAAGCGATCATAAAATGTATTCAGCACATAGCGCAGACCTTGCGGATCAATTTGCCAGCCCCACTCACTTGCCTCGAGATGCGGATTGCTAACCCCACCGAGGATGTTACCTTCACCTTTGACTTTTTTAGCTTCGTCAGCCGTCTCACAAGTACTCATATAATAACTGAACGAGATAAAATCAACCGTATGCTTCAGATCTTCAGCATCACCTGGCTCAAAATGAATAGAGATTCCGTTTTCTTTGAAGAAACGTTTCATGTAACCTGGATACTGACCTCTTGCATGAATATCGGCAAATGCCATGTTTCTGTGATCAAATTCCATTGCTGCAATCACATCGTCTGGATTAGGTGTCAGCGGATAAGTAGGCATACTCAGTACCATACAACCAATTTTGAAATCAGGATTAATCTGATGACCGATTTTTACTGCTCTTGCACTCGCTACCAGCTCATGGTGAATAGCTTGATAAAGGTCTTGTTCACTAAGTTGATCTTTTGGTGTGCTAATCCCGCCACTCATGAATGGTGCTTCAAGAATGGAGTTGATTTCATTGAACGTCAACCAGTATTTTACTTTATCTTTGTAGCGATTAAATACAGTTGTTGCATAGCGCTCATAGAAATCAACAAGCTTACGGTTTACCCAACCATCGTATTCTCTGGACAAATGTAAAGGTGTTTCATAGTGAGATAATGTAACGAGTGGCTCAATACCATATTTATGAAGTTCATCAAACAAATCATCATAAAATTGCAAGCCTTTTTCATTAGGCTCAAGTTCGTCACCATTAGGGAAAATACGTGACCAAGCAATGGAAGTACGGAACACTTTAAAGCCCATTTCCGCAAAAAGTTTGATATCTTCTTTATAATGATGGTAAAAATCAATACCGATCAACTTCATATTATCTTCTGTTGGTACATCCGTAACCGGCCCCCAACCACCACGAGGAGTTACATCCTGAATGGACCAGCCTTTTCCGTCTTCTTGATAAGCGCCTTCGAGCTGATTAGCAGCAACTGCTCCGCCCCACAGGAAATCTTTTGGAAACTGTGTACTCATATTTTCTCCGCCTTTGCTGATGTTTTTTCATTAACTAGGACATAAACACGTTACCTCTACGCTAATGTTTATAAAGTACTTCTAATTGAATCTTAAGGTTTGTAACGCGTTTCATGTCAAGTATTATTTTAAAAACTTGCAGAGTCTATAATCGTATTATCTCCAATACATACTTCCCTATTTATAACAACGTCCCCACCCATCCATCCGTTAATTACCAATTGTAACTTGGGTGAGCCCTTCTTCTATAAAATGGTCTCTATTTTCTTTTTTCCACCAATTGCAAATTGTAGGTCAGGCTTTCAAGGGTAACTGAAATCAACCCATACATGTATTCATCGTGCGTATCGTTTTTCACAAAAATCTCAGGCATATGTTCTTTGGGTACATCCTTTAGACAGCCGTTATAAATATCATCCAGCAGTGCTGGCTTAGATAACTCTCCTGTCAAAGCGATCGATACAGGGTCTATAATCGCAATAATGGATGTTATCGTTTTGATCGCCAAAAAAACAAATTCCTGTGTGCTATTTAACTGTTTAAGCTGTTCCTCTCTCGTTATGCCAAAGGGTAAAAAGGAAACTTCCCCGGCAAATTTGGTATTTCCTTTTAACAAATGTCCATCGACAATAAAACCCGCTCCCGGAAAATTATCCTTGGGAAACGTAACAATAGCGAAGGTTTTGTCCTCATCATAATTTTGCATGTTATAAAATCCATAGACGGTCAGATGCATATCATTTTCAATGGTGACTTCTACCCCGTATTTATCTTGAAGGCGTGGTCCTACAGGGACTCCTATCAGCAGATCAAGATCGCAGACATCAATAACCCCTTGATGAACAACCCCCGGGATGCCAATACCAATCGCTTTAACGTTTTCGTAGTTGTTAATCAGCTCTTCAATTTGGTGATCTATTACTTCATAATCAATATGAGGCACAACGGATGTGTTCTCTGCAATAATATCGCCAAGCATATTGGCAACAGCATAAGTAAGAGAATCTACTCCGCCTTCCGTTTTCACAGTTAAACAAATAATATAGGAATAATCAGCGTTATATTTGTAACGTCTAGCCGGACGCCCACCGTTCGATTCTTCCAATTCCATCTCTAATACTTCTCCGGTTTGAAGAAGCTCATTTAGAATATTTCCGCAGGTTGCCACACTAAGTCCTGTAATACTGGCTATAGATGACTTGGTTGCATATTCCTTGGATTTCAGTGTGTTTTTAACTAGCTCTACATTAATGTGTTTGACCCGAATGGTATTATTGGAAACTGGTTGTATTTGAATACACTCCTTTTGAAGTGATTATAAAAAGCTTAATAATAAGCTGTAATATAACGCTCGGTCTGCAATAAGTCAATTTGCACTACCCGTACGCAAAGAATATGATTCTCAATTCGATTAGTCAACCATCATGATATACTATGTTTAAGGGACAAAAATTTAATGATAAAACTAACAAGAAAAGGGAGATTCTATTGGCAACTAGCGAATATGTAGCAATCATTGCATTGATCCTCTCCGTCATACTTTTGTTCAAGGTCTATCACCTTCAATCTCGGCTTAATGACTTGAAATCCGATGTGGAGCGTCTTGAGAATCGTTCAGGACTAACGGGAACCTCGATGTCAAATACAATCGCTCCTCCTGCTCCACATATCCAACATGCAGATGCTTCTGAAGAAATCAATGAAAGGCTGCTTCTACTGATCAGGGAAGGAAATAAGATTAAAGCCATAAAAGAGTTAAGAACCGCTAAGAATCTTTCACTTAAGGATGCAAAAGATTATGTAGATTACTTGGAAAAACGCTAAGAAAGGAAGAATTAAAATGAGTGTGAGTAAAACAAACGCTATGCGTATATTGGACGGGCAACACATCCACTACAATATTTTGAGTTATGACCACCAAGACGGAAAAATAGACGGTATGAACGTAGCCGAAAAGATTCAAAGAGCACCGGAATCTGTTTTTAAAACTTTGGTTGCACATAGCAAACAAAGTCTGTTTGTTTTTGTCATTCCTGTACATAAAGAGCTCGATCTCAAAAAGGCTGCCAAATCTGCGGGAGAGAAGAAAATTGAAATGCTTCCAGTTAAGGATCTGCAAAAGCATACGGGATATATTCGCGGCGGCTGCTCTCCCATAGGGATGAAAAAGATCTATCCCACTTATATCGACCAGCCTGCATTTGAGCTGGAAACGATCGTCGTGAGCGCTGGGAAAATTGGAACCCAAGTGGAGCTGAGTCCGCATGATTTAGCCCAAATCATCCAAGCACAGTTTACAGATCTAACGCACACGGCATAAAACTCATCACGTCCTCATAAAATCTTTATGCGTATTTTCTCTTAATCCTATGCTTCAACTTGGAGAGGAAGATCAAATGATGCATAATGATTGCTCGAAAAAAGTCAGAATCCCCCAGCCCATAAGAAATGATGGCGCAGGGGGGATTGACAAGGGTCCACGTGATGTGATGAGGGATTTACAAAATCCAGATATGCTGGTTCCTCCCGTAACGGACAATGGTCTCATACCGAATATGAGGTTTTCTTTTTCAGACGCCCATATGCAGCTTAATCAGGGTGGATGGTCAAGAGAAGTTACAGTAAGGGAATTACCCATTGCCACAACTCTTGCCGGCGTGAATATGAGTTTGACACCGGGCGGTGTCCGCGAACTTCACTGGCATCAGCAGGCAGAATGGTCTTATATGCTGTTAGGTAGTGCTCGCATTACGGCAGTTGACCAAGATGGACGTAATTTTATTGCTGATGTAGGCCCTGGCGATCTCTGGTACTTTCCACCTGGCATCCCGCATTCTATACAGGGCCTTGAAGAAGGCTGTGAATTTTTGCTGGTTTTCGACGATGGCAGTTTCTCCGATCTGAACACCTTATCCATCTCGGATTGGTTCGCACACACACCTAAAGAGGTGCTCTCTGCAAATTTCGGGATTCCAGAAGCCGATTTTGCAGAGATTCCTCAAGACCAAGTCTACATCTATCAGGACTCCGTTCCCGGTTCAATTCAAAGTCAAGCGGTTCCTTCTCCCTACGGGACGTTGCCCCAATCCTTTAAGCATGAGTTACTAGCTCAGCCCCCGATCAAAACACCAGGCGGAAGCGTACGGATCGTTGACTCCTCCAATTTTCCGATTTCCAAAACCATTGCAGCTGCCCTTGTTGAGATTGAGCCTGGAGCCATGCGAGAAATGCATTGGCACCCCAATAATGACGAATGGCAATACTATCTTGCCGGGCAAGGACGGATGACTGTCTTTGGCGGTAATGGTGCAGCTCGTACATTTGATTTCAGAGCCGGGGATGTTGGATATGTGCCCTTTGCTTACGGTCATTACATTCAAAATACAGGTTCTAGCACACTATGGTTTCTTGAGATGTTTAAAAGTGACCGTTTTGCAGATGTGTCCTTAAATCAATGGATGGCTCTTACGCCTAAAGAACTGATTCAAAGTAATTTACACGTTGGCGCTGATGTGATCTCTAATTTACGAAAGGTCAAATGGCCCGTCGTCAAGTATCCTGGTTACTCTTATGACCCTAAAAAGAAATAAAGGAAACACTTTGTCATGATGTCTTCCAGCTGTTTCCGTGGCTCAGAACAAACTGCTCAAATGAGACCGGACAGCGCCCAGTGACAAGCTTAACGGTATCGGTCACTTGGTCTTCACTTCCATTTTCACGTATCCTTCTATCTAATCCTGCCAGCATATCTGCATATTCCTCAGGCATTCCAGCGTGAACCATGCCCGCTTTCAACTCTTCATCAGACAACGAGATATGCTGGATCGGTTGGACTGTTGATTTCCCGATCAGTTCAGCCACTTCGTCATATGTTAGTGATTGAGGTCCAGTGATGACATGAGCCGTGTTGTGTGGTTTATCGTCAATAAGAGCCCTCACTCCCACTTCTGCAATGTCATCTGCACTTACGAAGCCTATTCTCCCGTTTCGGGTTGCACTATAAATGGCCTTGTTGTTTTTGATCGTGCCCACATGCTGGCCTTCTGTGAAATTCTCCATAAAGTAGGATGGCTGCAGTACAGCCCACTCTGGAGCTAATCTACGAAGTGCTTGATGCACAGGTCCAAATACTGGTCCGTCCTCAGGCACAGATGCGCTCCCTAACAGCACAAATCTTTGCACTCCGGCACTCAAGGCTTTTTCAATAAAAGGAATCATCACTTTGGCGGGATTGACGTCCAGCACAGGTACTACCAAATAAATTTTACCTACATTCATCAGCGCCTGTGCATGTGTTGATTCATCATACCAATCAAAAAATACATAATCCGCCCCTTCCGAATTGCCAGGTTTAGTACGCCCTGCCAAACGTACCGGATACTGAAGTTGCATAAGTCTGGCAGCTACACGGCTGCCTGTTTTGCCGTTTGCTCCTGTAATCAACGCTATATTTCTGTCTTTCATGAAATTCAACTCCTATTTTTAATTTTTTATTTTCGCCTAGATCTCTATATCCCTATGAGAATTGACTTTTTCATTCACGATTCTAGAGCTTCTAGAGCTACCAAAGGGTTCCAATAATCTTTGTAGTGACTAATTTTTCCGTTCTTCAGCTTAATAACAGAAATGTAGGTTTGATTATACGGTTTACCTGTGCTCACAGCCTGCGCCTCAGAGGCGAATTCGGCCACGAATAAACTCGGGTCCGTTGTCGTATGGATAGTTGGTGAAGAGAAATGCTGAATCCGAAGTATACTAGGAAACTCCTTAATATACTCGTAAATTGCTGCTTTACCCTGAAGCACTTGTACAAAATGT
The DNA here is from genome assembly GCF_000237325.1 of Paenibacillus polymyxa M1. NCBI lineage: Bacteria > Bacillati > Bacillota > Bacilli > Caryophanales > Paenibacillaceae > Paenibacillus > Paenibacillus polymyxa. The sequence goes on along the minus strand of NC_017542.1, from coordinate 2,557,516 downwards.
TTAGGTGCATAAGGGAACTCGAAAACAGCGTTATCATCAAATAATGAAATCCATTGCTCCATATTTTCTTCTAACAGGTTGCTCGTAAATTTATGCATGACTGCTTGTGCTTGCTGTTTTGCATCGTCAGTATTCGGATTGATATTCATGGTAGACACCTCGCATATTTATTTTAATTTCTGTTTAAAAAGTGAATTTAAGACGCGAAAATAAACATAATCATTCTAGACTGAATAGTCTATAATACTCAAAAAAAATATTTGACTAATCGGTCTGGAATGTTCAAAAAATAAACGCTATTAAGCGTTCATAAAGATCAATCCAAAACCGACAGTGTTGTACGTACAATATCTCTAAGCACCTCAGTGCTTGCGCCTGTCTTGGCGGTAAATGTCAATGATAGTCGGGCATGATTTAGAAATCTGGCGATTGACAATAGCTCAGATTCTGTAGCATGAATCTCCCCCTCTTTTTGGGCGCGGACTAGGGCGTTGTAAAAAGCAAGTTCAAGCTTTTCAGTATTTTCAGAAATAAAAGCTTTGATCTCATGATGATGCGGAGCCTGTTCAATAGCACTGTTCATAATAAAGCATTCCTTGGACAGTCTCTTATCCGTCAACACTCTAACAGATTCATTAAAAATCGTCGCTATTGCATCCTTAATGCTCCCAGGTTGACTGAGCAGATGAACTACGGCTTCAGTTTTGTCACGTATATAAAGCTGAATAGCCGAAAAAAATAAATCATATTTCGTTCCGTAGGTATCATAAAGACTCTGCCGCGCTATACCCAGCTGATCCAGTAAAATTGTCAAAGAAGTTCCCTCATAGCCATGCTCTCCAAATACAGCCATAGCTTTTCGCAGAACACTTTCAGTATCAAATTCTTTAGCTCTTCCCAAACCTCATGTTCGCCTCCTTGACTATGATTATAATTTTTACAGACTGATCAGTCAAGAAAATGAAATTGATTTTATATCATTTTATTCACAAAAAAAACCATCGTACCGAAATACGATGGTTTAGGGATGTTTATTTTATCCAAACGCTCAGATGTAAATGATGCAATCCGATTATTCCTCAGAGTCTACGTTGTGGTACACCTGCTGAACATCTTCCAAGTCCTCTAATGCATCAATCAATTTATCAAATTGAACCTGTGCATCTTCCGGAAGAGTAATATCATTTTGGGCAAGCATGGTGAGCTCAGCCACAGTAAACTCAGTTACTCCTGCCTGCTTGAAAGCTTCCTGAACAGCATGGAATTGATCAGGCTCTGCATATACGATGACGGCTTCATCTTCTTCAATGATGTCACGAACCTCGACATCTGCCTCCATCAGCAGCTCCAGCACTTCATCTGCGGTTTTACCCACCAGACCAATAACTGCCGTGGAATCAAACATGTAGGCTACAGATCCGCTCACGCCCAAGCTACCGCCATTTTTAGTAAATGCAGAACGCACATCCGATGCTGTACGGTTTACGTTATTAGTCAGTGCATCTACAATGACCATGGAGCCGTTCGGTCCGAAACCTTCATAACGAAGCTCTACGTAGTTTTCATCGCCAGCACCTTTTGCTTTTTCAATAGCACGGTCAATGATCGCTTTCGGTACATTGTACGTTTTTGCACGTTCTAACACGACTCTTAGTACCCGATTGGATTCAGGATCAGGCTCGCCCTGTTTGGCTGCCACATAAATTTCCACGCCAAATTTAGCATATATACGACTCGTATTAGCATCCTTGGATGCCTTCTTTTCTTTAATGTTATTCCACTTACGTCCCATAATATCCCGCTCTCTTCCTGTATGAATATACACAACGAACTTCATTATATCCTTGTATATTATATCTCCTAAAGGACATACGAACAAGTTCAAACAACTCCGTTATGGAAAAATAAACAATTCTACCTAATTAGGGATGCTTCAAGAATGTGAACTTTCAATCCCCTCATCTATGGACAATAATCCTATGAATGTCTAAGATGAGGAGGAAGTCTGACTTGAAGGAGATTATTCACTTGGATGTCTTACATAAAAAGTTGAGCAATAACCATGAAATCACGGTATATGAAACCACGGAGCTGTATGGTGAAAAGGGATTATTTCGCGTGATGCAATTCTCCAATGCAGCCATCCAAGGTGCGATGGATTTGAATCATCCGCAACGTATTCTGTTCGAATATCCCAGAGCAATCATTCATCTCATGGAGCTGAACGACCCGTCATTTGAAGACGTGTTTGTTATCGGACATGGTGTAGGCACGATTGCGGGTCATTTTGCAGACAAACGCTTTAAGATTGCCGAGCTGGACGCACAAGTGGTAGAATTCAGCCGAACATTCTTTGGATACGACCAGGACAATGTAGTTATTGGTGATGGACGCCGCATTCTGGAGAAGGAGAGCCCGGATGCTTATGACTATATTATTTTGGACGCCTTCACGGAGCAGGGTACGCCTTTGCATTTAATATCTTGGGAATTTTTCAAAATGGCCAAAGAAAAGCTGGATGCAGAAGGCTCGCTAATTATGAATTTGATAGGCAAAAGCGAACACGATCATCTGATCCATGCCATTCACACAACGCTGCGTGAAGAATTCGCCTATGTTACCACGTTCTCCCTACCCTCGGAAGGCATTGCTGACATCCAAAATATCATTATGATAGGTCGAGACAAGCCCATTCGGTTTCAAGCACGTCAGATGGCTGACTTTCATGAGATTGCACTTGGAGAAGGCCATATTCTACGGGATACAGATGCTTAGTGTTGAATGAGGTTCAGTATCCGTCTCTCTACATCATGGATATGAATCGACTCTTTGTGGCTGCTTCTTCGCTCTACGAACTCTACTTTTCCGTGTTCAGCATCTTTACCAACGACGATACGCGCGGGAATACCTACTAAATCCGAATCTTTAAATTTAACCCCTGGGCGTTCCTCACGATCATCTAGCAACACCTCCACACCGCGATCCTGCAGTTGGCTGTATAAGTCCTCAGCTATTTGCATCTGAAGCCTGTCTTTCACAGAAATCGGAATGATATGAACCTGAAACGGAGCGAGCGCATGCGGCCATATCATTCCGTTCTGATCATGATTTTGCTCTACAATGGCGGACAGGATTCGGGAAACACCAATACCATAACAGCCCATAATCATCACTTGATCAGTTCCGGACGCATCCAGAAAAGTCGCCCCCAGCTTTTCACTGTACTTGGTGCCCAGTTTGAATACGTGTCCAATCTCAATTCCTCGATGAAGTTCCAATTTCCCTTCGTCACACCGAGAACATCTATCCCCTTCTATAACATTGCGCAAGTCAGCCACATGGCGAAGATCTAGATCGCGTCTTGGATTCACATGCCGATAATGGTAGTCCTGCTCGTTCGCGCCTGCAAAACCGCTGGACATTTGGACAACGGCGTAATCGACCCACACAGGGATTGTTAAGCCGCATGGACCTATGAACCCGGGTGGGGTTCCAGTCGCCTTTGTGACGGCATCTGCATTTGCTATTTCGAATTTTTCATTACCTAAAATTTGTTTAACTTTTACTTCGTTGATCTCATGATCTCCTCTGACAACTACCGCAATTGGCTGATCGTCAGCCATATAAATCAGTGTTTTGATGATTTCCTTCGGCTCTATGTGAAGCGTTTCAACGAGTTGATTTATGGTTCGCAAACCTGGAGTGTACAGTTTTTCCATTTTATCTGTATCAATTGAAGGATGGCTGTCATGTTCATCTTCATTGGAGACAGAAGATATTCCTACGCTCCCCGTCGTCCGTGGCTCCGCCTTTTCAAGATTGGCAGCATAATCACAGCAGGTACATGCCACAATGGTATCCTCTCCAATCTCAGCCAGTGCCATAAATTCATGAGTTTCACCCTCACCACCAATAGCGCCTGCATCTGCTTCGACTGCGCGAAAATTCAGACTGCAGCGGGTGAAAATACGTTGGTAGGCCTGGAACATCGTCCAATAAGTGTGATCTAGTCCTGCCCAATTGGCATCAAACGAATAGGCATCCTTCATCAAAAATTCTCTGCTGCGAAGCAGACCAAACCGAGGACGTCGTTCATCCCGAAACTTGGTTTGAATTTGGTACAGTGTTACTGGCAATTTCCGATAGGAATTCACCTCATTTCGTATTAAAGACGTAATGACCTCTTCATGTGTAGGACCTAATGCGAACTCCCGATCATGCCGATCTTGCAGACGCATCAGCTCAGGACCGTACACATCGTATCTCCCCGATTCTTGCCACAGCTCCGTTGGCTGTAATACAGGCATTAACAACTCTCCAGCCCCTGCACGATCCATCTCATCTCGTACAATTTGTTCCACTTTTCTGAGCACCCGTCTGCCCAGTGGCATATAGGTATACATTCCAGCCGCCAATTGGCGGATAAATCCTGCCCGCAGCATCAGCTGATGGCTGATCACTTCGGCCTCTGCAGGTGCTTCACGTAAGGTTGTCAATAATAATTGGCTTTGGCGCATGTGTGGCTTCCTCCTTGTAAGAACGTAAAATGTACGCAAAAAAGACACATCCGTCAGGGACGAATGTGTCGTGGTACCACCCTTCATTTGACCGTAACCATATACGGGACGGTCCTTCTTCAGATAACGGCATCTGGCCGGTAACGGTTTATCTTACGCACCGCTACAGCTCGCAAGGCAGGGAAACGTTCATTCGCGGCGAGAAACCTTTCAGCCCATGGGTTTCTTCTCTGTACAGCGGGTAATTGAACCTTTGATCCTTGGTCTACACTATTCCTATATATTACAATTTTCACCACTTTACACGAAACGCAGGTTTGAGTCAAGGAGATAATTGTCTATCTGGGCTCATCCAGGGACATGAACAATATTTAGATTTTAGGATAATCAAATTCCGTTCATTACCATATTGCAAAATGAGCGGCCAGATTTTAGGACGGATACGCCTGCGAAAACCCAGAACAAAGCGGACAAACCGAGGTGAAATATCCCAAATACGAACAGCTTCCCGCTCTATTCCTGTGGGTAACTCCTTGGAAAATAAAAAACGGTTAAGCGAACGTGTGATAACACCTGATATTGCCTCAATCGTGCTGACATCCATCACGATGATTGTATCGGAACGCTGGAGTCGCTCGGTAAAATAACACTCATGATAATTCCCTTCGATAATCCATTCTTCCCTTTGCAGGACTTCTCCCAGCTGTTTGTGAAATTGCTTGTCCGTACTCCGCTTCCACTCTGGCCCCCAATACAAATCATCCAACGAGGTATACGGCAAATGAATCCACATCGATAGACGTTTGGCCAAAAAAGTCTTACCGCTCCCCGGTGAGCCGATTACGATAATACGCTTAGCATGCTGCACAGCGAGAAGATCGTCACTTTGTCCTGCACGTAAGGTCGAAATGGAATAGATCAGTCGATATAGTAAACCTACTGCCAAAGCCCCTCCCTTTAAAAGCAAATAAAGTAGGAACAGCGGTAGAAAAACAATAGCGTATTTCACACTGTCCATCAGACAACCTGCTCCTTTTATAAATTCAATAATTGAGACCATTACGTCCGTGAAGCTCTAAATACACGCTGCTGTAGGTTAGTGTTCTCTTCTTTACTTATGTATTTTTCTTTTTAAAATACACACCCTTAAAAAAAACAAAATTTTGCGAATGTGTGCCATACAGCTCCTGGAATCTAGAATGAAGTTTATTCATAGAAATGGTGTCTGAGACTGTCCGATCCGTTTGTATGGTTAAATCGACACAACTGATTCCAAACTGGCACACTTGTTCCATAGGATAACCTTGGGTAATTCCATAAATCATCCCGGCAATAAAAGCGTCGTCTGCGCCTGTGACATCAATGACCTGTTGAAATGGGTGTATAGGGATTTGTCCATAAGTACCATCTTGAGAAGCAAACAACACACGCTCAGCACCGCAGATAATAATGACATTTTGAACCCCAAGTTTGTGAAAAACTCGGGCTGCGTCCAATATCTGCTGATCATCTTTAAGTTCAAGTCCCAAATAAGCTTCAGCCTCTTCCGGTTGGCATACCAGCCATTCCACCCCATGCAAATTTCGTGGAAGCTTTCTCATCTTGGAAGCTGACACCGAAGAAACGACAAGCGGAACCTGATGTTCCAGACAGACATGTATGGTGGCCGCTATTACGTTCATAGAAAAATTAGTGTCCAGCAGAACGAGTCGGGACGAGGCGATTAAAGGAATATTTTCAAAAATTATGGAAGGACGAATCTGATCATAAATCTCCATTTCTGCTGTCGCTACAATCATTTCACCATGCTCGTTCAGCAAGGCAGTATAGACACCGGTTGACGATTCACCTTTGACTTGAAGAGGAATCACGTTCATGTAACGGCTGGACTGTTCGATGATAAATTCACCTTCAGCATCGTCCCCAACTGCGGTCAGCAGGCTGACCCGTCGACTCAACCTCCCTAAATTTTCAGCCACATTCCGTGCTACCCCACCGCAAGATTGCAGACTAGTGCTGCTCGGGTTGGAGGTGTGAAGCTGAAATGTACCTTTAATCATGATTTTACGATCCAGATTGGCCCCTCCGATACACAGAATTTGTTCACTAGAGGGCCAAGGCTCGTCCTGCTCATTTTTGTGAATTTTTTTTAATTTCATCATTTGACTCCTTTCTCGACTCTATTCGCTAGAATGATTTAAATTTGTGCAGAAATAGGTACTCTATAAACCTAACATGTTCCAAATGTCAAATTCCCAAGAATCATGTCGAGTCCGTTAAAAATATCATAAAGTTACACATACAAAAAAATCACCTTATCGTAAAAACATCCTCCACTTTACAATAAGGTGACTAGAGCTGAACGTGCAGCTTAGATCCTTCCTAACATCCTGTTATTTTATAATGAATAGTGCAGCTCCATGAGGGGGTAAATCTGCAGACAGTTCCTGCACTATATCACCTAAATCCACATGGTTCCATAAGTCTCTGGCACTTGCCTGCCCTTCAATTCCAAGCTCCTGTAAGGACACACGGACTGTGGAAGCTTCATCTCCAGCATTAAATAAAGCCGCATATACGTGACCTTCCTCGTTGTGAGAAGTCCAAACGATATGTTCATCCTTTCTGTAGATCTGTCGCGCATTCACACCGTTGTGATGAACATCAAGCACTTCTTTGTTCGTCAGCAATGAAAGTGTCCATTCGTCATTATCACGCAGTTCTCCCCCAAACATCAGTGGAGACCGGAAAATGCTCCATAAGGTCATCATTGTCAGCTGCTCATCCTTCGTAAAGCGTGTCCATCGATCATGACTGCCGGAATCTACTGAATCTACCGAACGAATACCCAGATGGCCCAGTGGCAACATGTCGCAATCCGGCCAGTGACCTGGACCTACATGTTCCGCCCATTTCTCGCAGCGCTCAAACATACCATACAGTAAAGGCCATACATCCCAGAAGTCATCAGTCATACGCCACATATTCGCGTTTGCGATTAAATCAGATGCATGCTCCAGCGGTGCAGGACCAGGCGATAGACTCAACACCATCGGACGTCCGCATTGGGCGATAGCCCGCTTAATCAATTCAATTTCCGCCAAATGAATACCATAGAGACGTGATGCAGCAATGTCATCTACTTTGACAAAATCCACACCCCATTCCGCATACAGGTCAAATAACGAATTATAATACTCCTGTGCGCCTTCCTTGGAAGCATCTACCCCATACATATCTGTGTTCCAAGGACAAATAGAGTTAGGATGTGCAATTTGTCTGGCTGTAGCTGTAGTTCCTAAAATCGGAGTATCCTGATGAACCGCCTGGCGGGAGATGCCTCTCATAATATGTATCCCAAATTTTAATCCCAGACCGTGTACATATTCCGCAAGAGCTTGGAAGCCGCGTCCATCTGCTGCCGAAGGAAAACGATTCACCGCTGGAATCAGACGTGAATATGAATCCATTTCCAATGGGACAAACGGGCGATACTGTGAAGATACTGCTCCTGACTCATACCACTGAATATCCACCACAACATATTCCCAACCATATTCCTTCAGGTGCTCCGCCATATATTGAGCATTTCCTCGCACTTCCTCTTCCCGTACTGCTGCACCGTAGCAATCCCAGCTATTCCACCCCATAGGTGGTGTATGCGCTGTCAAATGATGTTTCATTGAATTCATCCTTTCATCTGCTAGACCTCAACCTGTTACTGCAAATCTCATCAACCCCACAATACCATTATAATGTAACCCCTTACTTTTGTCGCTCGTCATCTTTTCCGTTTCCACTTTTTATACATTTGTGTTGACTAACTTAAAGAATGTGGTACATTTAAACTTGCTTGTTAAAAAACTTTGACTTGAATCAGAGGGTGATTTTACATGTGTGAACATGCTTATCGAATTTTGTTGTTTTACAAATATGTCAATATTGAAGATCCTGCCACCTTTACGGCAGAGCATCTGGCTTACTGCAAAGAGCTGGGCGTCAAGGGAAGAATCTTGATTGCTGAGGAAGGAATCAACGGAACACTGTCCGGTACAGTAGAGCAAACGGAGCAGTATATCCGTGATTTGCGCGCCAATCCGAAATTCCACGATATCGTTATTAAAATAGATGAATCTGACGGTCATGCGTTCAAGAAAATATTTGTACGCCATCGTCAGGAGCTGGTTACGCTACGTCATGAGGACGAGCTGGACCCTAATGTTATTAGCGGCAAGCGTCTATCACCAAAGGAGTTTTATGAACAGCTCCAAGATGAAGATGTCGTGGTTCTGGACGGACGTAACGACTACGAATATGACATCGGTCATTTCCGCGGAGCTATTCGCCCCGAAGTTGAATCGTTCCGTGAATTTCCACAATGGATACGCGATAATATGACTGGGTTCAAGGATAAAAAAATCCTGACATACTGTACCGGGGGTATTCGTTGTGAAAAGCTGTCTGGTCTGCTGATTAAAGAAGGCTTTAACGATGTAGCTCAGTTGGATGGCGGCATTGTGACTTACAGCAAGGACCCAGAAGTACAAGGACGTTTGTTTGACGGTAAGTGCTATGTATTTGACGAACGAATTTCGGTTCGGATCAACCATACAGATGAAGACGTTGTTGTTGGTAATTGCTACCACTGTGAAACAACAAACGATCATTATATTAACTGCCCCGTGTGCAATCTCCAACATATCGTGTGTCCAGATTGCGAAGAACAGCATCAACACTATTGCTCTGACGATTGCCGAACTAAAGCGGAAACTATGGCTTCTGCATAAACCTTCAGAATACTCGGTTTCATATAAAAGGGATGTTCCTATTAGCCGTTTAACATGGCTGTGGACATCCCTTTTGTTATTTTCAGAATAAGTGATCTAAGCTTCATAGCATATACCTATAACCTTAATTGTTTATCCATCTTGGACGGGTTCGAAAGTAGCGCCTTATAATGGAAAATGTCATTACAGAAAGGATGAGTGGAATTCATGGTTCAAATCGTACTTTCAACTCTTTTATCCGTTATCGTTCCGCTGTCCATTCCGGTGATTGTCGGATTTTTACTCGGCAAATTCATGAAGCTGGAAACAAAACCACTCTCGACTCTGTACTTATATTTTTTAAGTCCCGCCATGATTCTGGACACACTGCTCAAGGCACAGCTTTCCTGGCATGATGTGGCACTGACAGCCGCTTTTTCATTACTGAACCTGCTGCTTTTATGGGGAATTGCACAATTAGCGGGGAAAATCTTCAGGCTGAGCCCCCCGGAAACGGCGGGACTCACCTTAATCTCCACACTGACTAATAGTGCAAATTATGGGTTGCCGCTTATTTTACTTGCTTTTGGACAGCTTGGCCTGGATAAAGCCTCCGTATATGTCGTCATCCAGATGATTATGGTCAATACCATTGGTGTATACTTTGCAGCCCGCTCTGAATTTTCTGTTCAAAGTGCCGTGAAGTCAGTATTTTCTCTCCCTGCGATCTATGCGGCTCTTCTCGCACTGGGACTTCGAGCATTGGATTGGCATCTACCCTCTGGCATTCAATCAGGTGTCTCGATGATTGCAGCCGCCTATTCTCCGGTCGTGCTGGCGATTCTCGGTACCCAGATGGCTTATGTAAAAATATTCAGGCTCGAGCCATCTATTAAAAAAGCCAGCTACGCAGGACTGATAATTCGACTTCTGCTCTCCCCGCTTGCGGCTTGTCTTGCCATGCTGATACTGGGAATTTCAGGACTTTTGTTCTCCGTTCTCTTCATTCTGGCCTCGATGCCAGTGGCTGTGAATGCAGTCATTTTAGCCGAAAAATTTAATGCATCCCCAAAACTGGTTTCTACCTGCATCTTGTGGAGCACGCTTGCCTCATTCCTGATTTTGCCCATTCTGATTATGCTGGTAGCAAGTTAGACAGACAAAAGGCTCTCTATACCATAGAGAGCCATGCACGATCCTGTCTCCAGTCTACTTGCACAGGTGTTTCAAAAAAAGCACTGAGCGTTTCACTGCTCAGGATATCTGTCGTTTTACCTTTGGCAAACACCGTACCCCGGCGAATCAGAATCGTATGTGTGTACATGGGTAGAATTTCTTCGATATGGTGTGTAACATACAATAAATTTGGAGCACCCGGCGCCTCGGACAGCTGACGAACACTATCTAGTAATGCTTCTCTAGAAAAAAAATCCAACCCATTACACGCCTCGTCCAAAATCAGCAGCTTGGGCGAGGCCATTAACGCGCGAGCAATAAGCACTTTTTGCTTTTCTCCCTGTGAGCATCCCTGATACAACCGATCTACGAGATGAGCACAGCCCAGTTGGGTCATAAGCTGAACAGCCTGTTTATCATCTGTATCCGTCGTCTGATCATACAGTCCAATGGAAGCAAATTTGCCGCTGATGACAACATCCTGCGTGCGCTGGCTTCCATTAATTCTTTCCTGTAAAGAGGAACTGACCCAACCAATAGATTTGCGTAATTCCCTCAAATCTACATCCCCAAAAGTATGACCCAATACACCGACACTACCTGTGGTTGGCCATATGTAACCATTAATCATATTGAGCATCGTTGTTTTGCCTGATCCATTCAAGCCGAGTACAGCCCAGTGCTCTCCCTCAGCTACCTGCCAATTGATTTGATCCAGTATGGTACGGTTATCTCTCTTCCAGCTTACATTGTTAAGTTCAATGACAGAATTCATGGCTGCACATCCCTTCTATTCATCGTATCATCAGATGTTTATAAGTATAAAAAAATATAACTTTTACTACATTAATCTTCACTTTCGTATAAGAATAGCACAGGGTTGCGGGTTGTTCAATTTTAAATTCACTATATTACTTTCTACAAAAGTAATATAAACAGAATCAAGTTCAATAGCCCGCTTAGGCTAACTGGAATAAGGTAGCATAAGCGGGCATTTTAGTTGCTTTATGATTTAAGATTTAAGATTTTTGGGCGATGAAGACTGATTTATGAGGCAGTTTATGCGCTATTTCCCGAGGCAGGCTCAGATTTGTTGCCAATACATCAACAGGGTTGCCAGCCATCCACTCACTCAAATCAATGGCCTCGTAATGACCACTCCGTCCAAATAATATTGCCATTCATCCGCATTGGGATGCCAGTGCATTTCTCGCAATCCGCCTGGCTCTAATTCAATCACAGATCCTGCCATCGTCGAAGAAATAGGGAAATCTTCTACTGTAACGGTCCGCTGAGTCCCTCCACCCGGTGCCAATCTGGGCTGTTTGGCCATTAAAGGATAGCGGTGTTTAGTAATTAGATCGGAAGAAGCGCGCGGATATGCATCATGAGATGCGATAGATGGGACAGGTCTTTTTGCAAAATAAGCTTCCTTCTTTGGCAAAAGAGCCAGCTCGTCGGCTGCAAGTCCGATAACCACGGGGGAAATACCATACATCACCGGGGTTAAAAATATCGACATAGGAAGTACCGTGAATGTCCGAGTCGCCACCTCGCGGTTAGGATTAGGATAAACAGGCAAGAAAAAAAGGATGAATCATAAACAATTCATCCTTTTTTTGATTTAGGTTCTTTATTTGTATGATCAACTTTATTTGCAACTTTATCTTTATTTTTGTTGTTATTCTTTTTATCCTTGCTTGGGACTGTAACTTTCTTTTTTTCATTAGCCAGTCGCCAATAGCTTATTACTTTTCGGTACATAGACTTATCTGTCAATTGGTTAAATATATATGGGTCTGGCTTCGTGTTCACCTCAATGATCCACGGGATAAAGCGATGATCCAATCCAATGTCCACACCAATTTGCCGGAATTTCGGATATGTTTTTTGTAGTTGTGTGGCGATGGTAATCCCTAGTTCATTGAGCTTGTTGACCAGCTCAGCCTGCTTACTTTGCGATAAATGGGATTGCAGTAATTGTTCTAAGGCCATCGGCTTACCACCACTATGATAATTGGTCACGATTTTACGGGGATGACCCAAGCGTCCAATAATTCCGGTAGATTCCCATGACCCTTTTGCATTACGCTGCACCATGATCCGGATATCAAAATAACGATTTTGATGGCGCAGTAAATGGATTCCCTTTTGAATGAGATAACTTTTTTTCCCCGTGTGTTTCGATAAGCTGGTGATTAGTGCATCCAAATGTTTGAATTCCAGACGCTTTTCCTCATATTGGTAGGCAAAACGCTGACCTGCCTCTTGTTCGACTTTCATCACACCTTTGCCAAAGGTACCTCGCTCAGGCTTTACATAGACCATACCATATTTTTCGAGCATTGATTTTACATTTGCTTTGCTGTATTTACGAGTTTCAGGTACAAAAGGCTTGATACTGCCATGCTGGAGCAACAATTGGGTTTTATGCCATTTGCTGCGCAACGCCTGCGCTTGTGAAGAATTCACTTGCCCCTCTCCTCTCTACTCTCAGGGTAGAACGCTCCTGTTAAAAAAGATCAATCTATCGTATGCGCCAAATCCCCATTCGAAGCTCCATTCGCCCTCTTCTACATAGAATTAGACAGTTGGCCTTGCCCGGTCGAAAGCGCCTGTCCAGGCATACAATAATATAAGGTACCGGTAGCGTATATTTACACGTATAGGGAGTGAATAACATGTCTGCGCAATCCGATGAGCCACAAAAGGGTTCCCTCTCAATCGATGTTCTGATCCCCGCAATTGAAAAAGATCTGGCGACACTACCACTAGTAATTGACAGTCTGCGCCGTCACGTGCAGCACCGAATTGCAACCATTTATATCGTTTCACCGCAAAGCACCAAACTTCGCCGTCTATGTGCCAACAAGAAGTGTACATTTATAGACGAAAAAACGGTGTTGCCCATCACTAAAAAGCATATTCGTTACGGAACAACGCGCTGGGATCGATCAGGCTGGCTGTATCAGCAATTGCTCAAAATGAATGGCGACAAAATCAGTAAATCGTCTTTTTTTCTCGTCATAGACGCGGACACCATTTTGATTCGTCCACATACGTTCCGTAAAGACGGGAAAACAATTTTTTACTATCGCAGCTGGAGTCAACCTGAGTACTTTCGCACTTACCGTAAGCTGATGGGTGCTAAAGCTCCCTCACCAAAGTCCTTTGTCACTCACTATATGCTTTTTGAAAAAACACGGCTCGCCCAGCTCAAGCAAGTTATTGAGACCAGACATGGGGAACCTTGGTACAACGCCATTATTCAAAGTATAGACCGGACAAAACAGTTTGGATTTTCCGAATATGAAACGTATGCCAACTATCTATACAGCAATCAGCCCTCTCGGATGATTTTGCGCAAGTCATTGAATAAAGCGCTTCATAGTCGTGCTTCTTCGCTGTCACCAAAACAATTGGATCTCTACGCCCAAAGCTACCGCTCCTTATCTTTTCATCAACGCAAAGTATACCAGCTAGCTCCAAAAACAAAGATTCAATCTGCATTGAAATAGTTCCTAAAATAGAAAATCCCGCAATTGTTGATGCGATCCAAATGGATCTGCATTAAAGGAGGAAACGTCCGTGCGCATCGTATTGTTATGCGGTGGTGCCGGAAAACGGCTGTGGCCATTGTCCAACGATATTCGATCAAAGCTGTTTCTCCGGTTGTTACCCGCTCCTGATGGGCAGCAGGAATCTATGCTTGGCCGGGTGTATCGTCAGCTTACCTTAGCCGGGCTAGATTCCTCTGCCCTGCTTCTGGCTCATCGGAGTCAGGTAAATCTAGCATTTCGCCATACTGAAGGTCGTCTGCCCGTTCTTGGCGAGCCTGCCAAACGGGGAACCTTCACAGCTGCCGCACTCGCTGCTGCTTATTTCCACACCAGAGGCATGGGGCTGGATGAAGTTCTCTGTATTGCTCCAGCAGATATGTTCGCAGGCGACGACTTCTTCCACAGCATAGCAGCGCTCTCCGGTCTATTGCTCGAGAGCGGAGCCGATCTGGCTATGCTTGGGACAAGGCCTACCCATGCCTCCGACCAATATGGATATATTGTTCCAGATCTGCAAATGAGGCAGGAAGGGAAATCGGCTTATGCACAAGTTGCTCGCTTCACTGAAAAGCCGGATCTCTCTTGGGCGAAGCAGCTTATTAACCAAGGCGCGCTGTGGAACTGCGGTATTTACGCTTTTACGTTACGGTATATGCTGTCCTGCATGGAGCAAATTCAATTGCCGCTGAACGATGAAGAACTGTACACAATATATGATAGCCTCCCGGTTCGCAGTTTCGATGAGGAGATTGCGGAGCGTACTGAACGGGCCGTTGTCCTGCCTTACGAGGGCGAATGGCACGACATCGGCAACTGGCAGGCCTTAACAGAGCAGCTAGGAAGCCGAGTGATCGGACGTGGACAAATCAGTGGCCAGACTCACGGCACACACATCGTGAATGAGCTGCCCTATCCACTTCATGTCATTGGCGTGGAGGATATTATTGCTGCTGCAAGCCCTGACGGTATTCTCATTGCGTCCAAAAGCCATGCTCACGCGATCAAGGAGCAGCTAGGCAACCTCCAACTTCACCCCATGCATGGTGAAACCTCTTGGGGCAGTTACCGGGTGCTGGACGAGTTTGATCACCGAAGTCCGAACGACATCTTAGCCATACGACTGACGGTGTTGCCAGATCATCGCTTGAACGGACGTATTCACGGCAGCGGACTTAAAGTATGGACGATCGTGTCCGGCCGGGGAGAGGTTATGCTGAACGGAGAACGCTTTGCTGCGGCAAGCGGCTCTGTATTTAGCATTCCAGTGGATACGTATCACACGATCCGCGCAGATCTGGATACCGCACTGGAACTGATCGAGGTGCGCCTGGGTCACAGTTTGGTGAGCGCCTTCTATAAATCCGATTCCTGACAACACAGAGTTATAGCATCTAAACAGATAGGATTTCTGCATGAAGATCACACATCAAAAAAATCGCTCTTGAGCAAGGTGAGTAAGATCCCTTGCTCATGAAGCGACTTTTTTGTAACATTACATTTCATAAAGTAACCGTTTTAACCTTGCCAGATAAATAAATCTTGTTGGCCTTAACTACCCCGGCCTCCCTTAAAAAGTGCTGCATAATCTTCATCTGATAGTGTATGCGTACTTTCTGGGACAGGCTCCACCCCGTTTCCACGGTTACTGCACGTGCCCCTAAAATACGGGCTGCCGCGGTACGAGAGGAACCTGGGAGCTCATGCAGCCGCATGTTGAAATGGCGGTCTTTCACCTTGATCGAGCGATTCATTCGCTTAATAATCCGGCGCGTCGTGGGAATTACCGGGTTGCCCTTATTGGAGATCAGCGTTTGACCAAGCACCTTGGCATCCTTTTGTGATAATCCATTCGCCTCATGCAAGTCGAGATACCATTCAGGGTGATACTTTTGTGTTAGTTTAAATAGAGCAGCGGAAAGCGGTTGTGTTGCCGCCTGCTTTTTCTGACGCGGAAAGGTTCGATTCAGATCAGGTTTTCCTCTGATCCGCTTGCGGTAAGCCTCTTGATTCACAATTGGCACAATTATAAGTTTGCCATGGCTGAATCTCAGTTTTTGCTCATTCAAAAGCTTTACCAGTTTCTCAGCCGCACGTATACTTGCTATTTCATTACCATGTATGCCTGCAACCACCATCGCACACGGGCCTTTCTGTCCCTCTATGGCTACATAATAAGGAGTCGCCCAAGAAGAGCCCTTCCCAAGCATATATCGTTTGACCTGCATCCTCTTCACCTCCGTATAGGCTTTCGGTGTCCTCTCTTCTGTTCTCGCCGACGGATGATTTCACGGTATAGTCTCAAATAGTTGCTGGTCATCTGTTTGTTGGTAAATCTTTGGTTTACATACAATCGAAGCTGCGCGGGTGACGGGTAATTTTTTTGCTGTGCCTTACGTGCCATTTGGCCAACTGATTTGCAAATCAACTGTGGAAAGCCTGATAGCACCTCGGGAACGGAGCCATTTTTTAGTGCCAGCACCGGTGTTCCACAAGCCATGGCTTCTACCATTACGAGTCCGAACGGCTCTTCCCACAGTGATGGAAACAACAGACACTCTGCATGTTTCAGTAGCTTCTGTTTCCGATCACCCCCAACTGGTCCCACATAGCGTATATTCGGATTGCGCTGAATTCGCTTTTGAATCTCTCGGCGAAAAAATACAGGGGCTTTGATAGGACCCGCAATAAGCAGTCTTTTTCCTGTTCGCTCTGCAACCTGAATGGCCTGCAGTACACCTTTATCCGGTATGATTCTGCCCATAAACAGCAAGTAGCCGCGCTTCTCACTGCTGAACTCGTATTCATGGGTGTTGATGCCGTTATAAATATAAAATCCTTTGCCCCCGCCCATCAGTTGGCGTGCTCTTTTACTGACATATACGGGGTTTTTACCGTGCCTCTTCACTGGAAGATGAACGGTACACAATGATGAGCAAGGCAGCTTCCTACGCGCCACCGCAGAACGAAAGGTATGGTCATGAATGATATGTGTACCGGAAGGCATATGCCGAAGTACATATTGGGGGATCTGACTATGTTTCAAACCCTTGGGATAAGTAATCAATCGCGCGCTGCTCCTGCTCCCACGGGCGGCAAAAAGAGATACATGATGCCCTCGTCTCACTAATTCCTCTGTTAATTCATGCACAACCTTTTCCGTTCCGCCCTTGATGGAGGGTACAGGCTGTGCATCGGGATAGTTGGATATGACCTGCACAATGGTTAAAGGTCGGTTTTTGAGTTCTTTACTCTGCCTTGAAGCCATATGAATTCCCCTTCCTGACCGGGATACGGTGTAATCTTTACGATGTCAACGGGAATCTGAGCATACTCCCGTACAGGTTATAAATTGTAGTATATAGGTATGTATGTTTTGCATGATTGCTTGTGCCAATTGTCTGCAAGTCGCTTTTTGTCATACGAGCCTAGACATAAGGGGGGCTTATTTAATTTGTCAAGTCAAAGTTAAGGAGAAAATTCTCATCGTTTTCTAATAAAGCAGGGCAAAACGTTGGGGTAACAGGATTGTAACCACGAGTGGTAAATTCCGGATATTTTATTTGTGTTATTGTCATTTCAGGACATCAACACAATACGAATAACGGAGGAAATTATATATGAAACGTACTTCTAAAAAATTGTGGATGGGTATTTGCTTTACGATGACTTTGGCACTGAGCGCTGGGAGCTTCGTCGTTGGACCAGACACCACTCATGCCGCTTCGACAAGTAAAGCTGATCGGATTATTTCAAAAGGCTCCCAGTATATGGGCGTCCGTTATGAATATGGAGCTCCAGCAGGCAGTACAAGCTCTTTTGATTGCTCTTCGTTCACTCAGTATGTTTTTGCACAAAATGGAATCAAGCTTCCACGTTCGTCCAAACAGCAGTCAACTGTAGGCACTTATGTACCGCGTAGTCAGCTTAAAAAAGGCGATTTGGTCTTTTTCTATGCCCCAATTCATCATGTAGCCATTTACATGGGAGACGGGAAAATACTGCACACGTATGGTAAAGGTGGCGTAACGGTTACAAAACTGAATTCGGGATGGTGGAACTCCCATTACACAACAGCACGTCGTGTCCTTTAGGATCATTTTGGATGATTCCCATCCACCGAATTGCTTAACTTACAATTAACATTAAAAAGGCTGTTCCTCTGAGTAGAGATGTCTACTGGAGGGACAGCCTTTTCTGTTGTTTTTGAGGCAGCGAAACGATGACCTCCGTCCCTTCTCCTTCTACGCTTTCCATGCGTATCGTACCCTGGTGAGCATCTGTTATTGTCTTGGCAATCGGCAACCCCAGTCCGGTTCCTCCGGTTTTACGATGTCTGGAGCTGTCTACCCGATAAAATCGTTCAAAGACACGCTTGATCTCGCCCTCAGGAATGCCAATTCCGTAATCCTTAACCCGAAGGTGGACATCTTTTTCATCTGTAGATATCCATATTTCGATTTCATCCGAGCTATACTTTAAGGCATTATCCAGCAGGATGACTAGTAACTGCTTGATTTTTGCAAGATTAGCATCCAGCCAAATTTCCTTTTCTTCTGTAAAAATAGAAATTTGACGTTCATGTACAGGCTTGAGATGTGCTACTACCTGTTGACAACAACCAACCAGCTCTACCGGCTCATACGGTTCGGGGGCTTGCTGCTGTGAGGAGGCCAATGTCAGTAATTGCTGCGTCATCGTACGCATTCGCTGAGTTTCTTCATAGATCGATTCAATCGATTCCTTACGTATGTCCTCGTCACGCGTACCCCACCGCCGCAACATGTTGGCATAGCCCTCAATAATCATCAATGTCGTATTCAGCTCATGTGAGGCATCGGAAACAAACTGCTGCTGGCTCTGAAAGCTTTCTTCCAATCTCTCCACCATTCGGTTAAAAGTTGCGGTCATTTGGGACAATTCATCTTGATTGTGGCTGCCGACAGGAATTTTTTTGAATTTCAAGCTTCTTTCGATTTCCTGCATCGTCTGAATACTACTGGCAATTGGCAGCAATATCGCATTCGCCAAAATCGTGCTACCCACCAGACTGAGCAACATAGCTCCTACAGTCGACGTGATAAGAATTGTATTTAAGATATCGAGATTGTTTTCGAGCGCATCCCATTTTTCTACGATCTCCAGTGTCCCCTTTTGACTACCTTCTGGGGAAAGCACCGGAAGGTGAATGATCAGAATTTTATGATTCTGTAGATCCGTCAGTTGAGAGCTCTGAGAAAGGTTAAAACGTATATCATCTAGCTTAAAGCGCGACTGACGGCTTACTTCATACAGAAGGCGAGATTGCTGATCAAATACCCTTAGAATGGTATCCCCCGAAAGTTCATCTTTCAGCTTGGGCCCCCATGCATTTTTCAGAATCATCGTAGGTCCTGTTTCGGAAATAATTTCAGTCCACTTATTTTGTAACACTTCTCTTTCATTGCGAGTAGCGATTTTGACAAATAATAGATGAACCGTGACATCCACAAACAGGAGAATCGTCATCACTAAAATAGAACTAAGCAGGGTAATTTTGGTCCGCAGCTTCAATGGTCTTCCTCCCGGATACAGTACCCAACGCCGCGCACGGTTTTAATCAGTTTCTTTTTGTATCCATGATCAATTTTTTTGCGAACATATCGGATATAAACATCTACTACATTCGTATCACCAACAAAATCAAACCCCCACACGTCCTGAATCATTTGGTCCCGATGCAATACCTGATTTTTGTGCTCCATCAGATAAAGAAGCAGATCAAATTCTTTGGGCGTAAGTTCGATACGTTTTCCTTCCCTCACCACAGATCGCGTCTTGGGTTCCAACACCAGGCTATCGACCTGAAGTTTGGATTGCTGCTTGTCCTCTTTTGGTGAAGCGGTAGCTGCCGGCTCCAATTGATTCCTCATACTAGCCCGCATCCGCGCTAATAACTCCTCAATTTCAAAAGGCTTTGTAATGTAATCATTAGCTCCTTCATCCAGACCTGAGACCTTGTCAGGAGTCGTGTTACGTGCAGTGACCATAATTATCGGGGTATGATTGTCCACTTTTCGAATCTGCTTCAGCACCTCAACTCCGTTTATCTCCGGCAGCATCACATCCAGGATAATAATATCCCATGTATGGGCTAATGCTTTTTCCAACCCTTCTCTTCCCGTTTGTGCGATTTCAACCACATATCCTTCATGGGATAACTCCAACTGAAGCAATCTGGATATCTTCTCTTCATCATCAATGACCAGCACCGACTTATCCATCGCAAAACCACCTATTTTCTATAGAAAAAACTAATAAGCAATGCACATAACATTCATTTTTTATTTGATTTTAAGCTTTTATCCGTATAGTCGCTCTATAATATAATTTTGTAATTCAATTTTTTGAGGTTAAGGAGTAATTTATTCATGTTAATTAATGTAGACTTTGCTTTGTTTCACTGGATCAATGAACTGGCTGATCACCTCGCCTTTTTGAATGGAACCATGCGCTTCTTGGCGCAATATGCACCGTATTTATTCGGAGTGGCCTTACTGATGTACTGGTTCACCTTTAAAATGCCGCATCGGATGATGGTTTTGGAAGCCGTTATAACGGTTTGTATCGGTTTTATAATCAGTTGGGGGCTTGGACATTTGTTTTACAGAGACCGGCCTTTTGTTGGACATTCTGTCATTCAGCTTATTCACCATGATCCAAATGCTTCATTTCCGAGTAATCATGCACTTGGAGCTTTTGCTCTGGCTGCAATTCTATGGCTTCATCATCAAAAATATCGTGTTCTGTGGGTTATCTTGGCTGTGCTTATTGCAATATCCCGCGTATGGACCGGGGTGCATTATCCTTCAGATATTTTGGCAGGCGCACTTATTGGGGCAGGTTGCGCAGTTGGTGTTCATAAATTCATTCGCAGTCGGAAGTTTCCAGGCATCTTTATGCAGGCGGCTATTATTTTGTATGAAAAATGGGAGCAGAAGCTGGGACTTAAGCCTAGATCACAAACGAGAACTAAGATGACCGAATCCACTTCCTCTGTCCAAATCAAAAGCAGACGCTAATGCGTCTGCTTTTTTAACCTCTTCATCTATGCCACTCATTATGCAGTCGATTTGGTACGAAGGGATAGTATTCGTTCTTCATAACGTTGGTAGAACCAAATGCAAGCCGCCATCCAGCAGCCACTCATGAAATAGCCACCCACAACATCACTCGGATAATGTACGCCCAAATAAATACGGCTTGTCCCGATTGCTAGGATTAGCAGGCTACTGAGCACAACAAGAAGGATACGACCTCTTCTGGAAGGAACGTGCTTCCACAATAAAAACGTTAGCGCCGCATACATACTAAAGGCAGTCATAGAATGTCCGCTGGGAAAGCTGTATCCATTCGCTTCAATAATACGGTTAATTTCAGGTCTCGAACGCTGAAATAGCATTTTTAACACCATATTCAGCAGCACCGATCCCAGCACAGCAACCGCTAAAAAAAACAATTCTCGTCGGTGTCCTAATACGCTATATAGCACGAACATGGCAATTAAAATGATAATCACTACTGGAATCCCGCTGCCGATCATAGTGAAACATTTCATAAGACGTGTCATGGCAGGCGACTCCAGTTGCCCAATAGCTGTAATGATCTTGTGGTCAAAATGCCGTACTTGATGGTCGCTGACCCATAGTGCAATTAAGCCAAAACCGAGGGCACATACTATACATGTGAGCAGAGCCACGGAAATTGGCAGCTTTGTAGGTAGTTGCTTCATTTTTTAAAGGTCCTCCATAATCTTCATCCCCTGATCAAGCAAAATGTAGCATTCGTATTGTCTATGTATTTACTTTACCCACTTTTCTTGTATCATTTCATGAAAAGATTAGCTTTTAGAATAAAGCATGGTTAGCTTTTTGGCAAAAGAACGAGGAGTCATCCTGTGATATGAAATCAATTCTCCATTACAGATCACATGAAATACGCCATACGGTGTCGGGGACAGTTCCATCAATTGTGAACGATCTCGTATATCAATGATTTCAGGTTGTATCCCCACAGTCTCAGCTGCTTCAATCACATTGTGCGTGGCTATTTCCAGATAAGGGCATTGATGAGTTCGTAAAATGGTTAAGCCCTCACTAAAACGATCCAGACGTAAAACCCAATTATCAGGAAAATAAGGGTCTGAATGCTCTTGATTAAGCTTGTAAACATACAACTGAAAAGAATATGGAGCATCCTCCACATGCCGAAATCCGTTTTTCAGAAAAATCTCGGGACCTGGTGCCCAGGAGGTATCTATGTTGGTAACAACTGCCACTCCCTTCTTCCCCAACGTAATAGCATCTTGAATGCAGCGTTGAATAAGCTGTGAACCTAGCCCCAAACCAGTTACAGCGATCCAGATGCAATGAATTACTAGATATCCATCCGCATGAACAGCTCTCCATGCTTGTTCACCCAATGCATACTCAATGAATCCTACTGGTTTATTGTCTTTTCTTAATTGTATGTAAGTCAAACCTTGAGTGAATTCTTTTTCTGTCCAATTCAGCTTTTGTACATATCCCGGTGTTTTTTGCATGCTTCTCATGCAAAAACAGCCGTCTTCTCTTATTTTATTTTCATACCATTCAGTGGTTGTTGTTGAATTTTCCATATAGTCTCTCCTAACTTTTAAGAATATTTATAATATAAGGATTTCATAATGATTACAAAACCGCAAGCGAAATAATAGTGAAAAAAACTACAAAAAAAGGACACTATTTAAGCCTTATAGGCTCGAATAGTATCCTGTCATTACACCTGAGACACTGCAAACGCAATTCTATGTCAAACAAATAGCATCTTCTTATTAGGTTGGCGTGACTTCACCAAGCTTAATCTTGTTCTCTGCTTCCTCAATTGGATAGCGTTTGCGGAACCACAACGATTGAAGCAACAAAAAGGTGCCGCTTACGGTCCAATATAAAGGCATAGCCGCAGGAGCGTTGAAGGAGAAGACCGCCATCATAATCGGTGAAAGATAACCCATGATAGCAAATTGCTTGTGCTGGTCAGCCGTCATCTGTAGCTGAGAAAGCTTGGCCTGTGCCAAGTATACAACTGCAACGACAATTGCCAGAATCCAGTCCGGCTGTCCGAGCCGGAACCATAAGAAGGAGTGAGACGCCAGCTCCGGCGTGAGTCGGATGGCAGTATACATCCCGCTTAAAATCGGTAGCTGAATGAGAATAGGCAGACAACCGATATTGAGTGGATTGAATTGATGCTCTTTGTATAGTGACATCATTTCCTGCTGCATACTTTGCTGACTGTTGGCGTCTTTCTTATTCTCATACTTCTTCTTAATTCGGTCCAAGTCGGGCTGCATAGCGCTCATCTTGCGCTTCATCCCCTGCTGGGCACGCGTTTGACGCATCATTAGCGGCAGTAAGGCCAGACGGACAATGAATGTCAAAGTCATGATCGCCAGCCCAAAGCTTCCACCAAACCATTGCGCCAAATGCTGAATGAGCCAAGAAAGTGGGAATACCACGTAATGATTAAAAAAACCAGGTGTCTGTGCATTAATCTCCGCAGCATTCGCACCACAACCAGACAGCAGCATGACCACCGCCAACGCTACGATTAAACCCAATATCCGTTCTTGTTTACCCCAGAAAGTGAATCCCTTGAATTGTTTCATATGTTCCTCCTCGTTGATTGACTGTGCCATCACTCAACAAGGGGGAGCAATCGGATGCATCTTCATCTGGCGCTTCTTTCCGCCGAATGTGACGTGCTAGCCGTACAGGCATGTCCTGTCCGCGGGCAGATATCGGCATCAGCGGAGAAGCATGCGAGCGAACGGGCCCGCCTTCGACCCAGCATTCAGCTACACTGCCATGCAAATGAGCAAGATACGTATAAGTCACAGTGCACAGCAAGCCGATCGTAAGCAAATAAGGGAGTAGGTCCTGAAGCTCAAACAAGGGATTCACCTCCTTCGGTATGTTGCTACAATTATAGCACGAAACCGAACAATCGACTAATCTTTAATTAGAGATAGAAGTCGGATCACAAACAAAAAACTTTTGGCTTTATTTACAGTCTAATCAAAGGTAATATTCTGTAAGGCTTACTCCCCTATTAACTATATAAAGGAGCCAGCGCGTATGAGAAAAACGATACATAATGCATTGTTTACACGATTAGCAATAGTCAGTATAGGCCTGCCCCTGATCTGCGGTGGATTCGCAGAAAAAGCAAGTGCAGAGCATTCTGCTGTGTCTATGAGCAACGGAGCGTATAGCACAGTAATCCAAGCACCTGTGATCAAGCCTACCTGGTCTCTTCCCGTTATCCCCATCAATAGAGACCAGTATTCGGAGCAAGCGGTGGCAGTAGCAGTAAAAGGTAAGGTGTTCGCAGTTGATCCTAACTACAGACTGGTTGCCCTTGATGCCAGCTCAGGACGGAAATTGTGGCAATATGGTGATCAACTTACCCCTATTTTGATTCATAGCAACGGCCTCATCTACGGAATGACACAAAGCGGCTCTATCTATGCGGTTACAGCATCAGGCAAGAAGGTATGGACCACTTCATTAGGATTTACAAAGGCAGATCATATTCATCGAATAGGCTCTACAGTATACATCACACAGTCAGAGCAAACTGCTGCTGTTGACGCTGCTAGCGGCAAGCTCAAATGGAAAATTAGTGAGGAAAAGGACTTGTACCATGGTCTGAACAAACTAATGGAAACCGATGGCGTCCTCATCCGCAACTATGATGTACAGGGCAGCCTGACCCTTGAACAGATCAATGCATATGATGCTAAAACCGGCAAAAAGCTTTGGGACAGCTTCAGAACTTCCTTTCCACTGGCGGTTAAAGACGGAATCGTATACTCTGTAGCCAACACGTTTATGATTGATGATGACCCGGTAAACCATAAAGTTACGATCGCACAGTACGACCTCAAGACAGGTAAATCCAAAGGAGATCGTCAGTATCGCTGGACCGAGCCTGAAAATAAAGACGGTGTCTACCGATCTGGAGGTGTATATGGTTCTGCTTTTTTGTACGGCAAGGATCTTTATGTCTTTCAGGGAGAGACACTAGCCTCCTATGATTTCTGGAACTACAAGCCAGACAGCAAACCTGCTCGTAAGTGGGCGCAAAATGGCTATGATCAACTCATTCCTTTATTGTCTATTCATGAAGGTCGCATGTTCTACCAAGATTTTAGTACATCCAGACTGACTGCCATGAAGCTGGCCTCAGGTCAATTTATTCATTATGACGGCGATAATCCGACCGTTCAAGTTGACGTATTCGGTAAAGGAGTCTATGTTGGACAATCAGATGGCGTATTTCATGGCTATGATTTGACGAGCTTAAAGCCCGTGTTTACTGTCAACACAGGCTCACGCTCCTTCGGTCCAACGCTCAAATCTGGCGGGATGATATTTATTCAAAGCGGAAACCGTCTCCTTGGCGTCAAGCTCCCTGCTTCTTTAAAATAAATATTAAAAGTCAAGAAAGTACGATCTACGTAACGGTAAAAACTTAACGTATAGCAAGCATACGATTCAGTGCCTGTACAGCGTCCTGTCTGATCTGAGCATCCACACGAATGACCCCCACAGGCTCTCCCCGATCAATCTGTTCCATTGCCCACAGCAAATGCGGAAGATCGATCCGGTTCATGGTCAGACAAGGACACATATCGGGATTGAGCGATTCAATCTGCTGTTCAGGGTACTGCTGTCTAATCCGTTGCACGAGATTCATCTCTGTGCCAACGGCCCATTGGGTCCCTGGCTCTGCCGCACGGATCGTATCGATGATGAATTTGGTGGAGCCAGCACAATCTGCGAGCTGTACAACCTCGTGAGAGCATTCGGGATGAACGATGACCCGGATATTCTTATCACGTTCACGGACGTTGCGAATGTGATCTACCGTAAATTTTTCATGAACTGAACAGTGCCCTTTCCATAAAATGATTTTCACAGTTTCCGGGTTTCGTTCAGTCTCCAACTGATCGGTCATAGGATTCCATACAGCCATTTCATCCAGCGGAATTCCAAGATCATGGGCTGTATTACGTCCCAAATGCTGATCAGGCAAAAATAAAATACGTTCCTTTTGTTTCAGCGCCCAGGCCAGCACCTGCTTGGCATTCGAAGAAGTCACGGTAGCCCCGCCATGCCGCCCTACAAAGGCTTTGATCTCTGCTGTGGAATTTACATACGTTAACGGAATGATCGTATCACCTACCAACTCCTGCAAATGCTTCCACGCTCGTTCCGTCTGCTCCATGTTCGCCATATCTGCCATCGAGCAGCCTGCGCGCATATCCGGCAGAACGACGGTTTGCTGGTCGGTAGTCAGCATATCCGCTGTCTCCGCCATAAAATGAACCCCACAAAACACAATAAACTCCGCTTCCTGATTTTGTGCCGCCATTTGAGCGAGCTGTAGCGAATCTCCTGTGATATCAGCAAATTGGATAACCTCGTCTTTCTGATAGTGATGGCCCGGAATGAGCAGCTTTGAGCCCCATTTTTGTTTCAGCTCAGCTACACGTTGCTCCATGTCAGCAACCGTCTGTGTTTTATAATGCTCTGGCATAAGTCCACGATTTCCTTGTAAAACGTCTAGCATAGACATTAGATTCCCTCCATATCGTTGCGGCTGACTGTCCCTCGCTCACGAATAGATAACCGCTATGTGTACAAACATATTTACATGTGTCTTGACACTTATATTTACACATGCCTACAATAATCTCAAGGGTTTTTGGAATGGAATTATTTTTAAGTGGGGAGGATTTGCTGTGATTTACCTGGACTATGCCGCTTCCACACCCATGTGTGACGAAGCTTTGCATATATATAGCGTAATGAATAAGGAAATGTTCGGAAATGCTAGCAGTCTCCATGATGCAGGCGGTCAAGCAGCCTACACACTAGATTACAGCAGGCAACGAATGGCAAATATGATTGGCGGGCATAAGGAAGGCATCTATTTTACAACAGGGGGCACAGAATCCAATATGTTGGTCGTGCAATCGATCCTGAACGGGTTACCGCCCCACAAAAAGCATTGGATTATGAGCGCTTTGGAACATCACTCGATGTACAATCTTGCTACTTTTCTAGAACATCAAGGCTATGAGCTGACCATTGTACAACCGGATCGGGAAGGACGAATAACCCGTGAAGTTCTTGTACCCCATCTTAGAGACAATACCGGGCTTGTATCGGTACAACACGCCAATTCGGAAACAGGGCTGATTCAGGATCTTGCTGCCTTGTCTCCCCTGCTCCACGAACGCGGTATTATGCTGCATAGTGATGCGGTACAAACATTTGGGAATGTTCACATAGATGTAGAAGCCATGGGAGTGGATGCACTCTCTATATCAAGCCATAAAGTGTATGGCCCCAAAGGTGTCGGTGCTGCATATCTCAAACCCGGAACCCCATGGCGTCCGGTATATCCTGATACACTGCATGAAAACGGATTTCGTCCCGGAACGATTAATGTTCCAGGGATTGCAGCCTTTGTCGCAGCGGCAGAAATGATGACCGAACAGATGGAGATGCATCAGGAGCGGTATGCTACCCTGCGAAAATACTTTATTACGAAAATTCAGGAAAGATCGATTCCATTACGTTGGGTCGTAGAGGAAAGCGAAAAAAAAGCGGTGCTGCATCATATTGTAGGATGTTTTTTTCACGGTTACGAGGGACAATATGTTATGCTGGAGTGTAATCGCAGCGGTGTCTGTATATCTACCGGAAGCGCATGTGCCGCCGGACATCACGATCCTTCCCCTGCCATACAAGCCCTTGGAGCATCCGGCCGTGAAGCCTTACAATTTATCCGTATTTCTTTCGGCAGGACAACCACCATCGAGGAATTGAATGTACTGGTAGATATTTTGACAGACCTGACGCATCGACAAGAAAGGAGCTTATCCCGTTGACTGAATCTTCAAAACGGTCGGGTACGGATCGCCGCGAACAGCTGCTATTGTGGCTCAAAAGCGAATCACCGCTGACCGGGAGCGAACTGGCACGCAGGTCCTCCGTTTCCAGACAAGTAATTGTACAGGATATTTCCCTGTTAAAAGCAAGCCAAGAGCCTATCCTTGCAACGAGTCAAGGATACATTTATATGGAGCCTACGGCTCAAGTCGCTCCCTTAGCCTCTCGTATTATTGTGTGTAATCACCGCCCTGAACAAACAGAAGAAGAATTAAAACTGATTGTGGACTACGGTGTCAGTGTGCAGGATGTTATAGTTGAACATCCAGTATATGGAGACCTGACTGCTCCAATACGGGTCGGAACTCGCAAAGAAGTGGACGATTTTATACGTAAGATCAGCTCCACCCAAGCCACTTATTTGTCCCAGCTGACCGGAGGCATTCACCTGCATACCTTGCATGCCTCGGATGAAAATAAAATTAATGATGCCTGTGCTGCACTGGAGCAAGCCGGCTTCCTGATGACAGATTAATCTTAATACGATACAAAGTAATGAAAATCCTGTCCAGTTTGTGGAGTGCAAATGCACTCCGCAGGGATGGTATGTAAATAGCAAGAATGAAAAATCCCGGCCCCCTTATAAAGGGAATCGGGAATGGACTAAGTGAGCTTAATTTCTAGCAGCTCATATTTGATTACAGCCATGGGTGCATCGACATGAATGATACTGCCCACTTCTTTCCCCAAAAGTGCCTTACCTAAAGGGCTCTCATAGGAAATTTTGTTGTCCAGAACATCTGCCTCAGCAGGACTTACAACTTTGTATTCCACCTTCTCCGAAAATTCGATGTCATTCAGAATAACAGTAGATCCGATACTGACCGTTTTAAGGTCAAGATTACTTTCATCCACTATCCGAGCTTTGGTCAACATTTTTTCTAAGACCATGATCCGTGTTTCCATAAACGCCTGATCGTCCTTGGCTGAGTGATATTCACTATTTTCCTTCAGATCTCCATAGCTGATGGCCAACTTGAGGCGTTCGGCTAGCTCCTTGCGTTTTACCGTCTTCAGTTCCTTAAGCTCTTCCTCCAGCTTGGCTAATCCCTCTTTAGTTAACAATACTTCTTCGTTCGACATGGTCTTATTTCAACTCCTATTTCAGCACTTTGCATAATTCAAGTTCAATACTCGAAAGTACAATATATACGAGCTAAACCGTTAGAGTCCATCTATTGCTGATTGGATAAAGCTCCTGGAATTGATGCAAAATGCTCATTTAGCTTTCTTTATTGTAGTTTACTCTAAATTGGACCAACATGCGAAAAGAAATTCAGGAATTTAGCAGTCAGCTACCTTCGGCCACAGTGATTCATATGGTAACCAAAGCTTTCTTGCTCGCATATCGTATGATCATAACGTATTTTAATGAGCACGTGCAGTGCCACTGCCCTTGTCCCAAATTTCATGAAAACCAGGCAGGAGCAGTGTATGGCGGGAGGAAGATTCAATGGCTTCCTTAGGAAAGAATGGCAACGGGAACGGGAATCGCAAATCCAAATCCCCCCCTAACGGTCAAAAGAAAAATGGATTAAACAGTAATTCGGCTATCTTTTCAGCACTTCAAGGAAAAAATGTGGAGGTCCTAGTCGCAGCCCTCCTACTAACAGGAAAACTAAACGTCGATTCCGTGACTTTATACAGACAAGCAACTTTATTTTTAGGACTCACAGGAAAATACAAAACATTAGCATCTGCCCCTACTAATGTCGATAATATGGTGAAATTTTTAAATGATAACGGTAATATGACGTTGGATCAGGTAATACAAGCCTTTTCACAGAAAATAAATAAATAAATAAATACTTAAGAGGTGGCGAAAGGAGATATTTGTAGTGAGTGAGTTTGATGGAGAATATTTTGCAGAGGTTATCATCATTGTGATTCTAGTTGCCATGATCTTCTATGGCTCCTCAGATATAGAGGGACTTTCCGCTTCGCCAACCCAATCCTAAAATGATAATTCCCGCAAAAAAAAACATCTACAGACTCTCGCGAGGTCAATAGATGCTCTTCTTTTTAACAGCCCATCATTTCGATTTAACGTTCCTTTACTTCTACACTTATGGTTTGACTGGAAACCTCTCCGGCAGCATTGACTAACTCGGCCCGATACTCATATGTACCCGGCTTTTGATTTTGGATATTGGTCGCAGCACTTTGAGCCTGCGGGCTTTGGCTCGACAGATCCTGCGTGTCGATCAGCTTTCCATTTTCATACAGGTTGTATTGGGTAGCGTTCGTGCCCCACCACATGTTCATTGTCAGGGTATAGTCGCCGTTACCATCCCAATTATTATGAGACAACACCGGAATGCCAGGAGAAGCATCGGTCACTTCGACAGTTAACGGGTCGCTGACCGTTTTACCGGAAGCGTTAATCAGTTCGGCAGTATACGTGTAGGTTCCATTGCTCTTGCCTGTAACGGAAATGACTGCATGCTGTGCCCCAGGGGAAGCTGCATGCAATGATTGGGTTTCGATCAGCTTATCATTTTCATACCACTTGAGTTCATCACCATTCGTGCCCCACCACAGATTCATGGTGATGTTGTAGTCTCCATCCTTCAGTCCGGTGTCCTGACCGTTATCATGAGACAGCACCGGTTTACCCGGCACCTCACCTGCAGCGGTTTTCTCGACTCTAACGGTTACAGGATTGGATACGACCGTTTTACCGTCCAAGGTGACGCTGGCTGTAATCTCGGCGCTCCCCTCTTTTAGGGCCCGAAGTTCTCCATACGTATCCAGTGCAACGGATTCATGACTGCTGCTATACTGAACAGAGGCATTACTTAAATCAGCTTGGCTGCCATCTGTCAGCATACCCTTGAGATGTGTGACTGTTGTATCGCCAACGTTAAATGTTGTTTGATCCAGTGAAAGCTCCACTTCCTGCAAAGTTGCGTCTGTCTGAGCTGAAAAGTCATCTAGCCCGCGCGGCTTTAACTGATAATTCCCTTTAAAAACCGCCGAAATTCCCTTCAGCTTCACTTGCTGTCCTTCTTGATACGGAAAAGATGTCCGTGTTAAGCCTGTACGTGCATCAATTCGCACATGATGGCTAACCTCACCCGCGACTGCATCAAATTCAAACGAACCTACAGGAGTTGCATCTATCACATTACGAATAATGGCAGTAGGAAGCTCAACCAGCTGTCCTTGGTTTGCATCGTTGAGTTCGGTGACCTGCACAGCTTGCGGAAGTTGTCCTTCTCCCGTTTTTTCAATAGCCACTGGATCGGTCAACTCCACTTCACTATTGTACAGTGCCAAACTTGCTGTAATCTTTACTCGATCACCTGGGTGAAATCCGCTTTGGTTTTGATATACATAAATGCCGCCACTTTCATCCTGCATGTAAAAGGCTTGACCGCCAAAAGCCCCTGGTTCTGTCGTCACAACACCCTCCAAGGTCACAACTTTGCCAGCCGAAAGAGTCCGTGCTTCTGCGACACTGATACGAGCTGGAATCGTGTTGCCATCCTCAGGCAAAGGCTGAGCCGGGACATCAGCCAACACGACGGATTGGGTCAGCAGGTTGCTGCCGTTTTGTCTCAGCCTAAGATTGGCTGAACCACTGGTACCCGGCTTGATCCGCACCGTCAGGTCTCTATAGGCATGCCCCTTGCTGTCGGATTCCAGACTAAATGTTCCACTATAACCGTAAGAGGTCGGCCAGCTTCCATCCGGATTCTGAATCTGGGCTACTTGGTTGCCGCCCGCTACATAAATACCTGCGCTGAATCCGCTAATCGTGCTATTGGGAGCCAGTTGGTCGGCAACAATGCGAATTTGAAAAGGCTGTGCATTCGGCAGCTGCTCCTGACGAACGATGCTGTACACAGGCTGCGCGCTGGCTGTAGATCCGCCATAGGAGCCGGCCTTGAACGTTCGTTGATCCCACCATTTGTAGCCGGCTGCAGGAGCGGACCAAGGCTCTGCTTGCGGTTCCGTGGAAGCCTGAGGATCTTCAAAAGACAGCAATGCCGTCGGCTGATCAAGATGTAAGTTCTTTACATCCGACAGGCTGGTATACTCCTCCTTCTTGGACAACCAGTCTACCATATTGACCAGTAGCACGGCGTCATCCTGCTCCTTAAATCCGTCATACGTTGTCTTCTTGGTTCCTGTCTCTTCACGCAAATATTTTGGCGTTGCATCTTCAACAGGAGATGAATCCCCAATGAAGGCAGCTTTGCCTAGACCTACTTTTGCTACAGCAGCATAAGGTCCTTCCGCTATACCGCCACCGTTATAAACGCCCTGATCTACTGCATTCCCCCAAGCCTGATTGGTTTTAGGGAGATATACGATCCCCTTGGCTTTGGTCGGGTCAATAATCGCCAATGTAGATCCTGCGTGCATCGCCACATTACTCACTCCTGCTGTAATGCCAAACGCCTGGGCAGGCTCAACAATCTGATTAGCCGTGATATCGCCTAATGCATTGTAGCGAAAGCGTATACCAAACTGGCTGCCGAGCCAATCTGAGTTAACCACGCCCTGCATCGCTGTCGAGCTTTTTTCTTCCTCACTCATTCCCTTCGCAGGGTCTTCCCATGCACCTCGACGGTACCCATTGATACTTTCCGACCCGTCCCAGCGATTCTTGTTGCGGTCGGCGTTATAATGATCTCCAATGAAAAAAATGCTATTGCCTGCTTTAACATACTGTTCCATTGCGGCCTGTTCGCTTTGTTTAAAAGGGATATTGGGCTCTGCTGTCACAAATACATCATAATTCTTTAAATCATTATAAGTAATAGGTGTAGATTGGCGAAGTTCATGAACATCGTAGCCATTGTTTGCAAGGGCTTGTCCGAAATCTGAGAATCCACCATCAATCACCCAATCTGCTGCGCCGGCTGTCTGTCCATGTGTATTATCGAACAATACTTTTTTACCAGCGTTTTCATTGACCACTTTGGCTGCAATGAAAGGGGCAGGGTCTGCCGGACCTTCTGCACGTGCCGGTTGTATGCCGCCTACAACACCAGCGTACAACGATAAAGTGAAAACCATAGCTGTTGCGTATTTGAAGCTACGGGATGTAAAACGACGAAAAATTCCCATTCTATTCCTCCTGTTAATTGGTTTAAGGCCCCTCTCAGAGGGGCACTAAATATAAATGTTAGCATTCATTTATGTGCGGACATGCGTTATTTTGTAAATCTTTAGGAATAATGAAAGGGAAGGAAATTCCAATAATAAAGATAGGCTGTATGCAGCAATGTGAGTACCGCAAATACAATTTTCCCGGCAGCCCGAGTTCTTTTTTCCCCTGTAATCAGCTTTGCGCCATTCACAATCAATACCCACACGGCAAGAAGTGCTGAAAGAAGCGGCAGCGTGCAAATTCCCCAGATATACCAGGCGGAATAGCCATAGACCATCTGATTGTTAGCATAAACGACCTGTACCCCGAGAAAAATCGTATTTAGTAACGCAATGTATGCCAGGTTGGATGAAATGTGATTATTCGTTTTACGGATAGCTCTAAGCACATACCTTATCATCCATATCAGCAGGGTTGTGATGAAAAATAAAGAGGATGCGGCGTAGCTGACAAGCAGCGTCCAGGTACGATGCATAAATGTCGTCTGCTTCATGGTCTCACTATCCGGGGCAATCATCATCCATGTACTGTTTTCCTGATACAGCAATATTTTAAGCTGTCCTCCCTTCTCCACAAACAGTCCATCACCTGCTGCTTGAAAAACTTTGTCTGATGCTTCATTTTGATCCGGAAATTTCCCTTTAACAATTAACGTATGATCATCTTGAATTCGAACGGTGTATTTAACACTTCCCAGCATCCGAAGCCATTTTCCCCACCCATGAATAGGATTCAAATTCAGCTGATATACACCCTCGATTTCTGGTAAAAGCTTTATTTCCTTGACAGAACGAACCGGTGACTGAGAAGCGGCCTGCGGCTCGGCGGGCAGTATTTGGGCGATCGCATTGATGACTTTTCCATGAAGCAGGGTGTCCGTATCCGCTGAGTTGCTGATTACAAAAATACCGATCTTTTGGGAGGGAACTAGTACCATTTCGGAAATAAAACCATCAATTTTCCCGGTAGCCCACAGCATGTGCACTCCCGTCTCCAGTTGACCGCGGAAAAATCCGTAACCTATGCCATCAAGACGAGCATCAGCTGCAAATTGCTGTGCATGCATCGCTTTTACCGTTTGTGGATGGAGCACCGCTTTGCCCTTATACTTGCCTTGATTCAAATGAGTGATCAGATAATGGGAAAATTCATTGGGTGTGACGTTCAACGCTCCTGCTCCCGGCAGATTGATATACGAAAAAGGCTGTTTTAGATACGCTTCACGCTTCCACTGATAGGATTGCGCTAGTGCCGGATTATTTAGTGGCAATTCCAATGTCGCACTCGGCATATTCATCGGCTGGAACAGATGTGTGCTAAGGTAATCATTCAGTCCCTGACCGCTTACTTGCTCCACGATATTACCAATCAGACCAAAGGCAACATTACTGTATTCATACCGAATTCCAGGTTTGCGGATAGGAGGTTGCTTTTGAAAATACGTGCTGAGATACTGCTCTGTAGGTAAAACACCTGCCCGAGTCAAGCTGTTGATGTCGTATATCGCTTCATCTAATCCCGCAGTATGTGTCAGAAGCTGATGTAGATTAAAAGGATGATTTTGGTATTGCGAAGCTTTATAGCTGTGGAGATAGCGGTTTACGTCTTCATTCAAATCAAGTTTGTTTTGCTCGACCAGTTGCATTGCGGCGCTTGCGCTAAATGATTTGGTTAGAGAGCCGACACGAACAATAGTCTTCGCTGGGTCGAATGCCACTTTCCGCTCCAGGTTTGCATATCCATAACCTTTACTAAAAAGAATGTGGTCTTCCTGGGTCACAACGACCGCAGCGCCCGGAGTATGCAATTTTTCCAATTGTGTACTCATGATGTCGTCCACTGCTTTTCTCACTGAATTAGGTGTTTTACTATCTGCTGCCCATACCGAAGCAATGAGTAGATTCCAGAGATACAACGCTGCTAAAAATGCGGATAGGTAGTAAAAGCCTCTATTCTTCATATTCAAGTACTCTCCTTACGTATGAGTTTGATTTAATAATTTGAACCGTGCGGTGATTGCATAGCGAGCAGATCTTTATACTCCGCATGGAAGCCATCAGCATGGCGCTATGAAATCATCGCACTTCCCATCGTGGGAGTGCACATGATAAAGCGAATCCTGATCGAATCGCGTAAGTGGAAGGCTTCTTACTTGTTCGATCAGGATTCATGGGTTACAGATTAAATTGGTGTTAACATCCAATTATTCGCCAAGCGTAGATTTTCAAGAATTATGATGTGCTAAACCTTGTGCCATGCCTTTGTCCATGTTCCGGGTAATCTTTTGTATCGCGGCACGGATACCTTTTACATTTTCTTCGATAAATCCGGGTTCCAGCAGTTCATAATGATTCCCAATCAAGCTATGCTCTTCATAACTTCCTTGTGTAGCGTCTTTCCATAAAAGTCGATTATCTCCTGTGCCCTTCACCGTTTCCGATCCAACGGCGTCAAAACCATGAATATTCGCCTGAACCTTTTCAGTATTCACAAGCTGATTGCCATACACCGCATAAGCGATCATTTTACGCTGGTACGTTTCATTCAGCAGCTCGCGGTAAGATTCAGGAACCTGTTCCAGCATCGCATGAATTTCCTGCTCTGTTTCTTCGTCTGTGAAAGGTAGGGCTTCCGTTCTTTTGACTGAATCAAGCATAAAAATGTCGGATACAGCATGACCTTGACGCTCCAGTGTAGAGGCAACCTTATGCGCTAGATTCCCACCTATGGAATAACCAAGCAGTACATACGGACCTTGCGCTTGCGTGCTGACGATAAGATCAACATAACGTGCCAACATTGCCTGCTCATCCGCAGCATCATCTACGAACTCTAACCCGTACACGACTGCGTCTTGATCCAGTTGTTTCGCAAGCTCTGCAAACGACAGCCCGTATCCAAGCATCGGCGGAAAGCAGAAGATGGAGACCGGACCGTGTTCATTCAACCGAATGATTGGACTATCAGCCTTGTATTCCAGATCAGCTTTCAATAATGTGAGCGCCTGCTCTTCTATGGTCGGGAACTCCAGCACACTACGTATAGGAAGCTCAATGTTTGTGGCAAGGTGAACTTTGCGTATAAGCTCCAGTACTTTCAAGGAATGTCCACCCAACGTGAAAAAGTCATCGTGGATACCCACTTGTGGAATATCAAGTATTTCCTGCCAAATGGCTGCCAGTAACTGCTCCACGTCGGTTCGCGGTGCAACATATTCTATACCCGTGCGCAGCGCTGTGTCCGGCGTAGGTAACGCTTTTCGGTCGATTTTGCCGTTGGCCGTCAGCGGAATACGCTCCATCTGTACGAATACGGATGGAATCATATAGCTTGGTAGACTGCCCAATAGTACAGCTCGAATCTCACGGACAGTCAGCTGCTCATCAGCCGTAAAGTAAGCACATAATTGCTGCTGACCTATTCCATCCTGCAAAGCAATAACAACGCTGTCCCGCACGAGCGGCACACTTGCCAATCGTGCCTCCACTTCGCCCAGTTCAATTCGATAACCGCGAATTTTCACCTGATGGTCAATCCGGCCCAGATATTCAATGTTGCCGTCCGGCATCCATCTTGCCAAATCGCCTGTACGGTACATCCGCTCATAGCCTGCTTTGCCTCCAGCAAACGGATCTTTCACAAACTTCTCGGCCGTCAGCTCCGGACGGTTCAGATAGCCTCGGGCTACACCTACACCGCCGATGCACAGCTCACCCGCGACCCCGATCGGCTGCAATTGCCCTGTACCTTCCTTCACGATGTACAGACGGATATTCTGAATCGGTTTCCCGATCGGAATAACCGCATATTCCTCATCCGGCTCGCAATCGAAGTACGATACGTCCACCGTCGCTTCGGTTGGACCATACAGGTTGATCAGCTTCGCTCCGGCAAAGCTCGACACGAGCCGCTGGAACCGGGCCACATGCTGTGGCGGTAAGGCTTCACCACTGGCAAAAACATGGCGCAGCGTGCCTAGCTTCGCTTGCATCGCTTCTCGTGGTTGCTGCTCCACATACTCCAGGAACGCATGCAGCATGGCCGGTACAAAGTGCATCGTGCTCACGCCATCACGAGCAATCGTGTCCACAATCTCTTCCGGGTTCTTTTCCCCGCCGACCGACAGCAGACTCACCTTCGAGCCGACCATCGACCACCAGAACAGCTCCCACACCGACACGTCAAAGGTGAAGGCGGTCTTTTGCAGGATCGTATCTTCCGCACTTAAGCCGTAACGATCATGCATCCACAAAATCCGGTTCAGCACGGAATGGTGCTCCACCATTACGCCCTTCGGTTTTCCGGTGGAACCGGAGGTATAGATCACATAGGCGACATGGTGCGGTCCGGCCAGTGGCTCCAGATTCGAGCCATCTTCGTGATAGATGTCCTCGTGATCCAGCACAAGCACCTGGCCATCGAAGCTCAGCGATGCTTGCTCCGCTAAATGCGATTGCGTCAGCACCAGCTTCGCTCCGGAGTCCTCCAGCATAAAGCAGATGCGGTCGGCTGGAAATTCCGGATCAATTGGCACATAGGCTCCGCCGGCCTTGAGGATCGCATAGATGCCTACGATCATCTCTAGCGAGCGATATACCATAATACCTACCGACTGATCTGGTTTAACCCCCTTCGCGCGCAAAGTCCGTGCAAGGCGGTTGGCTCGCTCGTTCAGTTCACGGTAAGTTAAAGATTGTTGGCCCCAAACGACGGCGATATGATCCGGCGTACGTTCCACCTGCTCCTCAAACCGTTTTTGGATCGTCTGATTGTAGGAATATGCTAAGGCCGTGTCATTAAATTCTCCTATAATCTGTTGTTTTTCTGAGGCTGTAACCAATTCCAGCTCTTCAACGCAAACATTCGGGTTAAGCAAAATTTGCTCTAGCAGATGCACAAAATGTCCGTGTAGACGTTCAATATCTGCTTGATCAAAGCAGAGTTCGTTATACATAAAACGAATTTTTATGCCTTCTCCCGGCATAACGACGATGCTCAAATCATAGTTAGTCTGTTCTGTAGCCGTCACGTTGGAAACCGATAATAACTCCTGCCCGTCACTACCCATTTCTTCAATCTGCTCATCCACCGGATAATTTTCAAACACCATAATATGGTTAATTAAATTCTGTTTCTGGTCGGTCAGTGCCTGAATTTCAAACAACGGATACGTATCATACGCATGAGAAGCCACCGCTTGCTCCTGCATTTTCTTCATAACTTCCGCAAAAGTTTCCCCTGCTTCACTACGGATGCGAACAGGAATGGTATTAATGAACAAGCCAATAATATCCTCGACCCCGATAATATCCGATGGACGACCTGAGACGACACTGCCAAATACAACATCACTATGGTTGTTGTACTTTTGTAGCAGAATCCCCCATGTGGTTTGCAATAATGTATTCATGGTCACCTGATACCGCTTGGCCGTCTCTTCCACCCGGAGAGCCAGCTCATGCTCCCAATCCGTCATCCAGTCACTGGCCATATAGCCTTCACCCTTGCGGCCGGATTTTACAGCTGGCAGTTCTGTTTGCTGCTCATACCCGGACAAATAGCTTCTCCAGTAGTCGGTTGCTGCGGTGCGATCCTGTGCTTCCAGCCATTCAATAAAGCGACTGTAAGGCACTGCCGGCGCCAACTCCGGTACTCTGCGCTCCCGAAGTGCTGCATAGCTCTCAAACACTTCTTTGTTTACAAGGGACAGACACCAACCGTCCATCACAATATGATGGAAGCTCCACACAAAATGATAACGATCTTCCCCAGTGCGCAAAATCGCTACACGCAGTAGGACATCCCGACGCAGATCAAAGCCTCGTGCTTTATCTTGCAACTTGAAATTGGTCAGCTGCGTATCCCTTGTATCGCTATCCAGCTCTCGTAAATCTTCGTAATAGAAGCCACAATCTTGGTTTCGATACACTACCTGCAAAGGCTCCGTATCCCGTCCAAAATAAAAGTGTGTACGCAGCGCCTCATGTCGTCGAACTAGAGTATTCAGGCTTTCTGCAAAAGCATGAATGTCCAGCTGACCTTGCATATCATAAGAAACCTGCTCAAAATACGCGTCATTGGCAGCTGCTTGACTATCGAGTTGGCTGTGAAACAGCATCCCTTTTTGCATTGGGGTCAGGGTATAGACATTGTCGATTTCACCCGTAGCACCCATCTCAGACAACAAGCTGTCCAACTCCTCAACACGCATTCCTTTATAGGAAATATCGCTTGGGGTTAGCTCTGGATGTTCTTTATGAATGCAATGCTTCAAAATTTCACGCAGGCTCGATTCCAATAAACTGGCCAATCGCTCGATCGTCTCTGGTCGATAGCTGGTACGACTATAGCTAATTGTCAGCCCCAGTTGGCCTCCTGAAATGATGCCGCCAAAATCCAGCGTATACGTCCGAGCCATAGTCGGGCTAAGTGGCATACCTCCACTATAAGGAGACGACTGCAGGTCATTTCCCTTCATATCCTGATCAAATTGTCCTAAATAGTTAAAGCTGATCTCAGGATCTACCTCACATAGGGCTGGAGATACTTCGGCTAAATATTTCAGTATCCCGTAACCTATTCCTTTTTGCGGAATACTACGCAATCCTTCTTTCGCATGCTTGATTCGCTGCGAAAGAGCCGTTTCTTTTGGCATATCGAGTAAAACAGGATATTGGCTTGTAAACCACCCAATCGTCCGGGTAATGTCCACCTCTGGTAAAATGGCTTCACGACCATGTCCCTCTAGATTAATTAGGAAACGATCATGACCACTCCATGCTTGCAATGCCATTCCTACTGCCGTCAGCAACAGGTCATTAATTTCTGTACGGTAGGCACGATTGGCCTGCTTGAGCAATTGCTCTGTCTCTTCGTGTGTCCACAAAGCAGTAACCGACTCACTATCGCCAATCAATGGCTTGTCGTGCTCGTTATGTCCATAATCTTGCGGCAGAGGTGCCGGTTTCGCTTGTGCAATCCCCTCCCAATACGCCCGCTCACGTTCCATCGCTGGGCTGTTGGCATAGGCGTGCAGCTTCTCGGCCCATGTTTGAAACGAATCCGTCTTGTGCGGTAACTGAATCACCTGTTCGCCCTTGGCGGCTTGCTCATATGCTGTCGCCAAATCCTCGAATAGGATGCGCCAGGATACCCCATCCACTGTCAAATGGTGAATCACGACCAACAGATGATCTCCATCCGGGCAACGGAATAGGCCGAGCCTCATCAATGGCCCTTCGCTCAAGGAAATACTGGATTGAATTTCATTGCATTTAGCCTCAATCATTTTCTCCAAATTCTCTTCAATTACTTCGCTATCCCTATAGTCAAAGCACTCCAAATGGTACGGTTCGCCTTCCCCTACACCTCGGTTCCATGCCGTATATCCGTTCTCCGACGAACGAAAAGTCATTCGCAAGGCGTCATGGTGCGCTGTAATCTGATGGAGTGCCAGCCGAAGTGCCCGTTCGTTATAGCCTTCCTGCCGATAGAGCATGACAGATTGGTTGAAATAATGTGGTTCATCCGTTGACTGTTCAAAGAACCAGCGCTGAATCGGTGTAAGCACAACATGTCCCGTAACCTCACCCTGCTCGGCTACTCGTTTAACTGGCTGAATATATGTGCTCAATCCTGCAATCGTTGGATATTTGAACAAATCCTTCATTTCCAGCTTGTATCCAGCCTGAAACAAGCGGGACGATACTTGGATAGCCTTGATGGAGTCACCACCCAAATGGAAAAAGTTATCTTGTGTGCCTACCTTCTGTATACCCAGAATGGCTCCCCAAGCCGCAGCCAAGGCCAGTTGGACATCTGTCTCAGGTGCCACATAATCCATACCTGTATCGACATTAGGCTCAGGTGCAGACAGTGCCCTACGGTCTACTTTGCCATTCAGTGTCAAAGGCAGTTTCGACAGCTGCACAAAGTAGGAAGGCACCATATAGCTCGGCAGATCCTGTGATAACACACTACGTAAGTCGCTAGCGCTCAATTCGCTGTCTGTTACAAAATATGCACACAGCTGTTTTTGCCCGCTATCGTCCTGCCGCACAGTAACAACAGATTCCTTCACACCTGCAATCGTGGACAAACGGGTTTCAACTTCACCCAGTTCGATGCGGTAGCCGCGAATTTTGACCTGCTCATCCATTCTTCCCTTGTACTCCAGTACGCCATCAGCACGCCAACGCACCAAATCCCCTGTACGATAGCAATATTCTTCAGGCCGGAATGGACTTTCAATAAACTTTTCTGCCGTAAGCTCAGGCCGGTTCAGATACCCGAGTGCCACGCCATCGC
Source organism: Paenibacillus polymyxa M1 (assembly GCF_000237325.1). Taxonomy (NCBI): domain Bacteria; kingdom Bacillati; phylum Bacillota; class Bacilli; order Caryophanales; family Paenibacillaceae; genus Paenibacillus; species Paenibacillus polymyxa. The sequence goes on along the minus strand of NC_017542.1, from coordinate 2,516,029 downwards.
CACCGAGAAGGAGCTCGCCCCACGCCCCGACAGGCTGCAATTTTAACGAACGATTGACCACATAAATGGTGGAATGATCAATCGGACGTCCAATGGGAACACCTTGAGTTTGCGGTTCTGTAATTTCATAGGTGGTGGAAAAGGTCGTGTTCTCTGTCGGCCCATAAACATTACTCAACCGAAGCTGCGGGTACTCCTTCAGCACGCGGTTAACATGTGGTACGGACATCACATCCCCACCCACTAGCAATTCCTTTAGGGATGCAAACACTTCAATGTCTTGCTGTGAATGCTGATTGAATAAAGCCGTGGTCATGAACATGGTGTTAATACGATACTTGTTCATCACTTGTTTGAACTTGGCAGCATCCAAAATAGTGTCATGATTTACTACATATAATTGACCACCGTTCAGCAGCGTTCCCCAGATTTCAAACGTGGAGGCATCGAATACAACTGCGCCCATTTGCAGCATACGCGTATTTTCGTCAAGCGTGGCGTAGCTATTGCCTTTCACCAACCGTGCGACATTACGGTGATTGACCATAACGCCTTTCGGCTTGCCTGTCGTACCAGAGGTGTATATGACATGCGAAAGATCTAAGGCAGACCCCCCATTTGTAATGGAAGCTGATTCATGAGTATGAGTGTATCCTTCAAATTCGCTGCTCCATAGTTGCGCATCGCTCAAATCGATAACCGGAATACCTGGTTCAAAAGAAATCTGTTCCCGTCGCTGTGACAGTAACAGCTCGGCACCGGAATCCTCCAGTAAATAACGGATACGCTCTTCCGGATACTCGGGATCAATAGGAACGTAAGCCCCGCCTGCCTTCATAATAGCCAGCATGCCCACGACCATTTCAATGGAACGCTCAGCTACTATCCCTACTCGCTGTATCTGAGCCCCGGACCCACGCCGTATCCCATGGGAAGTAAGGACACATGCCAGACGATCGGAACGCTCATTCAGCTCGCGATAAGTGAGCTGTGTGTCCGCAAAGGTGATCGCTAGTCGATCTGGCGATTGTGCAACCTGTTCCTCGAACAGCACATGCAGTAATTGATCCCGTGGATACGGAGAGTCTGCTGCTGTAGTGCTGAATTGCTCCACCAGCTGCTCTTTTTCTTGGGCCGAAACCATTTCTATAGCCGCAAGAGCGATCTCCGGCTGTTCTATAACCACATTGATTAGCTGCTGTAAATGTACAGCCAGTCGTTCGATGGTTTCGCGTTTGTACAGCCGGGTTCCGTATTGAAAACCGCAGGCAATTTGTTCCCCATCCTCCTGCGCGAACAGACTTAGATCAAATTTGGCCGTTGTTTGTTCACTCGGATAGGGCGCTAATTGCAGCTCTGCCAGCTGCTGCTCTGTTTGCTCCAGGTTTTGTAAAGCAAACATGGTATCAAATAATGGATTGCGGCTTAAATCCCGATCCACGCCCAGCTTTTCTACCAGCTCTTCGAAAGGATAATCCTGATGTTCAAAAGCCTTTAACGCGTTATCCTTGACCTCCAGCACATAATCGCGGAATGTTTTCCCGCCTTCCGGATAATTGCGGATCGCCAGTGTATTGACGAACATCCCAATCAGACTGCTAAGATCAGCATGTGGCCGCCCCGCAATCGGCGAGCCGACAATGATATCCTCCTGCCCGCTGTATTGGCTAAGCAAAGTCGTATAGGCAGCCAACAGCACCATATATAAGGTCGATTCGGTCTGCATCGCAATGCCTTTTAATCCTTCGCTTTGCCGTTGATCGAGCGTAAATTCCAGTACATCTCCTTCAAAGCTTCTCACCGCCGGACGTGGATAATCCGTCGGGATATCCAGCACTGGCAGCTCTCCTGCGAAGGTATTGAGCCAGTAATTTTCCTGTTCCTGATAGCGTTCACTTTGCTGCTGTTCCTGCTGCCATGCGGCATAGTCCTTATACTGAATGCGCAGCGACGGCAGCGTGTCCCCCGCATATAAGTGGATGAAGTCCTGAATCAATACATTTATAGAGGTGCCGTCCGAAATGATGTGATGCATATCCAGCAGCAAAATATGATGCTCTGGCCCAGTTTCAATCAGACCCGCCCGGAACAGCGGAGCATGCGCAAGATCAAACGGCTGAACAAAGCCATGCACCAGCTCATCCGTTTCCTTTTGGTCAGCTCCGTGGGCATGAATCAACTCCACGCGAAAAGGAACCTCGTCATGTACTCGCTGGACAGGTTCACCGTTCATGCTTTCAAAGCTTGTGCGCAATGTTTCATGGCGATAAATAAGCTGACGGAACGCGTTATCCAGTGCCTTGTAATCAAGTGAACCGGTCAATGTCAAGGCGCCTGGTATGTTATAGCTAGTTCCCGCTCCATCAAGCTGATTGAGAATATACATCCGTTTTTGAGCCGAGGATACCGCATAAAATGGCTTATTTCCCGAAACAGGAATGGATTCATAGGTGGTTTGCTCCAGTGCTTCAATAACCTGCGCAAGCTGTTCGATGGTTGGGTGCTGGAATAGGTCCTTTAGCTGCACATTTTTATGCAATTCCTTATGGATGAGCGAGATGACATTTGTCGCCCGTAAGGAATGACCTCCTGCTTCAAAAAAGTTATCCTTAATCCCAATGCGCTCAAGTTCCAGCACATCTTTCCAAATGCTGACCAGTTGTGCTTGTAACTGATTTTGAGGAGCTACATATTCTGCACCTGAGCTTATGCTTCCCTGCGGCTGAGGCAAAGCTCGGCGATCCACCTTGCCATTAGGCGTCAATGGCAGCTGCTCCAACTGCACAAAATACGACGGCACCATATAACCCGGCAGTTCCCGGCTCAAAGCGCTGCGGAGCTCACTTAACTGTGCATTCGCATGAGTTACTACATAAGCGCAGAGCTGCTTTTGCCCCTGCTCATCCTCATGTGCAGTCACAACAGCTTCTCGCACCACCTCCAGCTTCAACAGCTGCGCTTCCACCTCGCCCAGCTCGATCCGGTAACCCCGGATTTTCACTTGCGCATCGATCCGTCCCTTGTATTCCAGCGCCCCATCTGCATTCCAACGTACCAGGTCCCCGGTGCGATAGCAGCGTTCGCCGTTACGGAACGGACTATCGATGAACTTTTCAGCCGTTAAGTCCGGACGGTTGCGGTATCCACGTGCCACCCCATCACCGCCCACTAGCAACTCACCCCATACCCCGACGGGCTGAAGCTGCATCGAACGGTCCACGACATATGCTGTCGAATTATGGATCGGTCTGCCAATTGGCACAGATTCCGATTGCACACCGTTGATCGCATGCACTGTGGAAAAGGTCGTATTTTCAGTTGGGCCATAGATATTACTGATTCGCAGGGACGGATGAGCCTTCAGCACCCGAGTCATATGTGGTACGGACATCACATCACCGCCGACCAGCAGTTCCCGTATCCCCTCGAACAGCGCCAGATCCTGCTGAGACAGCTGGTTAAAGAGCGGTGTGGTCAGAAACATCGTGGTAATGCCGTGGCTGCGTACAGCTTCCTTAAGCTTAAGCACGTCCAAAATGACATCCTGACTCACTAGCACAAGCTGTCCACCATTTAGCAACGCCCCCCAAATTTCAAAGGTGGACGCATCAAAGACAACAGACCCAGTCTGCAAAATGCGCGTGTCCGCATCCAAACGTGCATAGTTTGCATGTTTCACCAAACGAACGACATTGCGATGTTCCACCATTACCCCTTTGGGCTGGCCTGTTGTCCCTGAGGTGTACATAATATAGGCCAATCGATCAGCTGCGGTCGCCTTCGGTTGTTCTTCAGCTGCATAAACCTGCTGTATTGGTTTAGCTTGTTCTGATTGCGTAGCTTCTGTTGGGATAGTTGTAGTAGAAGCAAGTTCGGGACTAGCAGAAATAGAATAGAGTGGGTTTAGGCAGTCCACATATCCCATATTACCCGTATCTGTACTCATCCCGTTATCATACGACAAAACGGAATTGCAGCGATCAGCATCATCTGTTTCATAGATCGCATCATCACTCAGGTCAAGTACTATTCCCTTAAAATCTGTGGGCCGATGCTCCATTTTTTGTACAAGTAGTATCTTGGTCTCGGAATCCTCCAGCAAATAACGCACGCGCTCGTCCGGGTAATCAGAGTCAATCGGAACATACACCCCGCCTGCTTTAAGAATCGCGAGCATGCCTACAATCATCTCAATCGAGCGCTCAGCTACAATGCCGACTGTCTGTTCAGTACGGATTCCCTGCTTACGTAAAAAATGAGCCAGTCGGTTGGCCTTTTCATTTAATTTTTCATAGGTTAGGCTATTGGGTCCAGACACTACTGCCACCTGCTGTGGTACCTGCTTCGCCTGTATCTCGAACAATTCATGAATGGAAGCATCACGTGGATAATCTACAGCTGTATCGTTGAAAGTATGAACCAGCTGCTCTACTTCTTGTTCTGACAGCACTTGTGCTGTGCAAATCTCCAACTCTGGCTGATGTAAAACAACGGTATACAGCCGTAATAGCTGCTCAACAAAGCGTTCAATCGTCACCTGGTCGTAACGGTCGCTACTGTATTTCACGTTTAGAGAAACTGCAGCATTTTCCCATTGAAATTGAAAATCCAGCTCAGATTGCACGTGATGTAGAAAATCAGAAATGTGAATATTTTGCAAGGAGGCCGTGGTGTGGATAAGAGGCTTGTCGTCCTTGTTACGTAGGATTTCAAGCCCCTCGGTATAGTTCCAAAAAGGAATATTTTGGTGTTCAATAGCTTCGCTGACAGAGGTTTTGATCTGAGACAGCAAGGTTTTGAAGGTCGTTGAAGAATCCAGCGTATTTTTCAATAAAAGCAGATGGTTGATTGGCTTGGTAGCACCGTTGCCAGACTTGGCTACAGGAATGCCCAGCAGCACACTTTCTTCACCTGTGTATTTATGCAATAAACTTTCTACTCCAGCAAGCAGAACCATAAATACAGCCCATGGAGCCCCACCTGTTATAGATGATATTCTTTGGGAAATTTCTGATGGAAATGTCAGCGTGTACGTATGACAATTAGAATCTGTTGCAGCTGTATCCCTGGACACATGGTTGGTATATGGCAAGCAGATGATACGATCCTCGGATTCCAGCTTATGACTCCAGTAATTTTTCTCTTTCTCAAATAAGGCTTTCAATGACATCCCTCCTGCTTTATGGGGTCTGTACCCCGGTTGGAATGGTGCGTTGTTACGTAGATGAGCGTTGTATCGGAAAAAGAATACTTTGCAGGCAAGGGCAGTCGGACGAAGCCGCTGCCCTTTGCACATGCAAAGTGAAATCATTGCCTTTTAGAAACCTGAAAACTGATCTAGAAAACAAAGTCGATGGAATCCGGTGAGAAGCCTTTTGCTTGTTCACCCAAGTTCACCTGAATATCGCTTAATTGCAAATCTGGATTGGCCGCAACCTGTGACAGGATCGCTATCAAATCTCCGGTTAATCGTTCAATAGCGTCAGCGCCAAACAGCTTCGTGCAATATTCAAAGGAACCCTTGATCTGCCCGTCTTCATCACTCATGGACAAGGTCAAATCAAATTTGGAAATACGATGCTCCTGCACATAAGGACTGAAGGACAACGTTTCAAGCTTTGCTTCCTGTGACTCCGTATTTTGCAGTACAAACATAGTATCAAACAACGGATTACGGCTTGCATCCCGTACTATATCCAGCTTTTCCACCAGCTCTTCCAGCGGATAATCCTGATGCTCGAAGGCTTGTAACGTACGCTCTCGGGCTTCCAGTAGGTAGCTGTGGAACGTTGAGTTGCCCTGCGGCTGATGCCGGATGGCTAGTGTATTGACGAACATGCCGATCAGCGGCTCCAGTTCAGGTAACAAACGACCTGCTACCGGCGTACCGATGATCAAATCGTCCTGACCACTATATTTGGACAGCAGAACGGTGTAGGCGCTCATCAGCACCATGTACAGCGTACTTCCGGTCTGTGCCGCCACTTGGCGCAATTGCTCGGATACATTCGGGTCCACGGTAAACTCATACGTTGCTCCCTCGAAGCTGCGAACAGCAGGTCTAGGATAAGCAATCGGCAGATCCAGTACCGGTAATTCCCCGGCTAAATGCTCCAGCCAGAACTGTTCCCGGCGCTGGTAGGACTCACGCTGCATTTCCTGCTGCTGCCACACCGCATAGTCCTTGTACTGAATTGGCAGCGGCTCCAAGGCCTGTCCCTCGTACAGTTGTCCCAGCTCCTGCACGATATGGTTAGACGATACACCGTCTGATTAGCAAATTGCTGGATAAAAAAGTTCTGCAACAGCGCCGTATTGTTTGTTAGACGGGATACCAGATCTCCGGTGAACTTCCTCTCCACGCTAGAAACAGGTAAATCATAAAACTTATGTACGAGATCGCCTCTCAAGTCACGCAATGCACTAACACTAAATCGTGCTGAAGCGTACCTCATCACAAACTTACAAGGCATTCCAATGACCGTCATACCAACAACTAGATAGATCATGTTCTGGGTGGAGGAGAATGTGCCCTGTGCCATTTGCTCTATGGCCTTACCCAAAATAATGTCAATAGCTGCTAAACACAAAGAAGAAATTACGGTTATAAAAACCCAAAGGTTATACGGTTTTATATAACGTGTAAGTCTCCGAAAAGCAGAATTTGCTCGAAACAAGGGCATCCCTCTTTTTCATTGCCCACACTTTATGCAGTGCGAACTATTTAGATTGGCGATGGACGTCGTTGAAGTAAACTCTGTGTCTGAAATGAATGAGTGCCTGTACAGTAAAGTTGGATTTTAATCTATGTTGGGAAATGCATCATGGTGGGTTGTTTTATCGGTTATTGCTGAGATGGTGATAGCGAAGTGTATCGTGATGTGTGGGACAGTCAACTCTGCCTGAATCGTGGTTGTGGAGTGCTTGTGTTGCAAGCTGTATGAGCTGCCGCAGTGTGGGCCATCGGCGAGGATGCGGAAAGAATGTCCTCGACTGCACTCATAACCTCTTGCTCTTGTTCATGGATGAAAAAGTGATTGCCTTCGAACATCCGGACATCCATAGGTGACATCGTATGCTGCTGCCAGGCACGGAGTGAGTCTGTGCTAACCTCAAAATCCTTCGTTCCCCCTAGAACCGTCATCGGGCATGCCAGTGGATTTCCCGGCTGATAAACATAAGTTTCACATACCTTAAAATCTGCACGCAGACGAGGCATAATAATTTGCATCAATTCTGCATTTTGCAGCACCTCTTCGGGGGTGCCCTGCATCAAACGGAGCTCTTCGGTGAAAGAATCATCTGCTAAATCATGGAGTCGTTTTTTGGAGTATGGAATATGAGGGGCGGATTTGCCAGATACGATGATATGCACAGGTAGTTTTCCTGTTTTGCTGTACAACTGCCGTGCTGTTTCAAATGCAATCAGTGCCCCCATGCTATGTCCAAAAAAGGCAAACGGCTTATGCATGTATGGAGCCATAGCGGGAACCAGCGATTGAACGATGTCTTGAAGGGTTTCCATTGGAGCTTCAATGGAGCGGGCCTCACGTCCTGGGAGTTGTATTGGCAACACAGTAATATCAGGTGCGAGCCTGGACTTCCAAGAGTTAAATATGTAAGCACCGCCGCCGGCGTAGGGGAAGCAAAATAGTTGGAGTTTCGCAGTTGGTTGGACCTCTGTTTTCGCGAACCAAGATTGTGATCGAGTCGTCATATGAATTCCTCCATCCTCTATGAAGTAATAATTTTACAATAAATCCTTATATATCTTTTTTTCTTCCAACACTTTCTAGCTTTTTTAAATATACAAACTTTAAAACGGCTTGACATGGGACAAAAGTTCTAAATTACTAGACTTCATAAAAATAAACCAAAATCCATATTATGCTATTTGTTTCCAAACTACAAAAGCAACAATTTTACTTTTTCGCTCATTATCTGCCCATCACGATCTGCAAATTTGGCTTAAAACATAATTTCACATTTTCACGAACATTGTAAAACTAAAATCATTTTGATTTACAATTACGCCTAAAGCCCTTGTCCTATAACAATTTTATCTTTACATGCCTTTAACATAAATGTAACAAATTCAACCTGATATCATCCGACAAATTCCGACTTTTTCCGCACCTCCCTTCAACCTCCTATATAATGGAACTAATTTAAAACAACCACACACAAACCCAAATTAATAACTCTTTAAATTTTTAATAAACAGGGTTTTTATATAGTTTCAAAGAACTATATAATGCATAATTTTTTTTGACTCTTCGTCTAAAAAAATTAGTTTGAATTGATTTTTTCTCTTCCAAAGCTATGTTTTTTCTTTTCAAGCCCTAATAGAAACGTTTCAATTTCACTTCAAAAGTGCCTGTTTTTTAGAAATTTATATCCTTGCTTTTACTCTTTTATCCCCAAAAAACAGTAACAGCAAGTCTCCCTTTAGTCAGAGACTTGCTGTTTTATAAGTTTATTATGATTGAATTCACCAGTGAAGGAAGTCTTGACTTCAAATTTCAAGAGGATGCCGCGGCTGCAAGCGTACCGGAAGAATCAGCTGTATGATGAATACTTCGCACGAAACGAATCGTTTTTGTATCTGAATGCATTACAACTGAATGGGTTTCAGCTCTGTGACCAGGCAGAGAACGAACCCCCTGCAACCACTCACCAGGCGTAACGCCTGTAGCGACAAACATCACGCCTTGGCGTCCGACCATGTCCTCCATCGACAGCAACGCCCCTGGATCAGTAATACCCATGCGTTTGCAACGTGCAATCTCTTCTTCTCCATGAGGAAGCAGACGGCCTTGTATTTCTCCGCCCATGCATTTCAGCGCGGCCGCGGCCAATACACCCTCAGGAGCACCGCCAGAGCCAATATGCAAATCTACACCGCTATCCAGGCAGGTTTCAATTGCGCCCATCACATCCCCATGACCAAGCAGCTTGATCCGAACGCCGCTTTCCCGCAGAAGCTGGATAATCCCGGCATGCCGTGAACGATCCAGAATCGACACCGTAAGATCGGACAAGGATTTCCCCAGTATGCGCGCTGCTTTTGACAATGTAGTCGGAATCGTGTCTTCTAGTGACAGCTTTCCAGCCAATGCCGGACCAACAGCTAATTTTTGCATGTACATATCCGGAGCGTGTAGTAGACTACCACGAGGTGCAGCAGCAATGACCGACAGTGCGTTATTCAAACCGTTCGCCACCGTTTCAGTCCCTTCGAGAGGATCAACAGCAATATCCATGGCCGGCCCTCTGCGATTGCCTACTCTCTCCCCGATATACAGCATGGGAGCCTCATCCATTTCGCCTTCACCAATCACGACCGTGCCGTCCATGGATACCGCATTAAAATGAGTACGAATGGCTACTGTTGCCGCCTCGTCCGCGCTATTCTTATCTCCACGCCCTGTCCATTGTGCCGATTGCAGTGCCGCTGCCTCTGTTACCCGAACGAATTCCAATGCCATTTGACTCTCCATACCTATCCCTCACCTCTCCTAAAAATAATTGTTACCCACAGGCAAATAATATTTCACGGCAGCTTTGCTGCCATTTTATATTTACACTCCTGTATCCCGTGATTCATATTTTCTTTATAAACGTTGCTTCTAAGTTGCTTCGCTTTATAGCATTCTGACAATCAAGCCTGCTGTCTCTTCAATTGCTTTATCTGTAACATCAATGACTGGACAATTCAGCTCTTTAAACAAAGACTGCGCATACGCGATCTCCTCTTCCACCCTCGTCGCTGTAGCATACTGCACATTATTAGGAAGCCCCATTACCTTCAGTCGTTCACTGCGTATTTTCAACAGTAGCTCCGGCTGGATCGTCAATCCGAACACTCGGCCACGCTGAACATCCTTCAACTGAACAGGTGGTGTCAGCTCCGGTACAACCGGTATGTTGACTGTTTTATAACCTTTATGTGCGAGAAACATGGATAAAGGAGTTTTGGAAATACGAGACACGCCAAGCAATACTATATCTGCTTTGAGAATAGCGCTCACATCTTTGCCATCATCGTATTGAACTGCAAAATCCAGCGCCTCTACACGCCGAAAATAGTTGTCGTCCAGTCGGTGCAGTAGGCCAGGCTTCTCTTTGGGATCGTTATGAAACGTATCGGCAAACGCCTGCATCATCGGTCCCATAATATCGACAGCCCGCACATTCAGCCGAACAGCCTCCTCTTTCATCGCCTCTCTCAATTCCGGCTGTACCAGCGTATAAGCTACAAAGCCTTTACGCTCGGCAACTTCCTCCATTACCCGACTCAGCTCGTCTTCATCCCTCACATTCATAAATCTTTTGATCTCTGTGTCTGGTAACTCAAATTGGCGCATGGTCGCCTGTACAACAGCTTCTGCCGTCTCACCTATCGAGTCTGAACAGATCGCTATAAAATGACTGCTCGCCTGAACCATTCGATTCCTCCCATTAATCCTCTGCTACCATATCGAGCAACATTTTAATAATATTTGTCTTTGTAATACGTCCCACGACTTTCCAGTGCTCTCCTGGTTTGTCAGAATCCGAAGGGACGACGACAGGCAGACTGTCGATTTGACGGGCAATAATTTTGCGTGCTGCCTCTAGTACGGTATCCTCTGGGGAAACAGTGACCACATTCGCCTGTCGGGTCATCACAAGACTGACAGGAATGGTTGCTGCATTGGGATTGCCTAACGTGACCTTGAGTAAATCCTTGCGGGAAGCCACCCCTGCCAAATTTCCGTCTTCATCGGTGACGATCAAATTGCTCACATTTTCCAAAAACAGAGCTACGACAGCTTCCTGAATTGTGGTTGTTTCACGTACGATGACTGGAACCCCGTGAAGATCACCGACCTTCATTTGCAAAAGCCGGAATTTTTCCTCCCGGTTCGGCGTACCCCGCTTTCCAACAAAATAACCGACCTTGGGCTTAGCATCTATGTAATTCAAAATGCCCAATTTGGATAGGTCGGTCCGAATGGTCGCCTTACTGAGATTAAGCATTTCCGCAATCTGGTCACCCGTAATCGGGGCATGCTTTTGTACGATGTTTAAAATTTCTACTTGTCTTGCCGTAAGGTCGATGATGAACGCCCCTCCTTTTTTGCTTGCGATCTGATATGGAATATAATACGTCATATATAATAATAAATCAACCTAAAAAAAACATATAAAACATCACATATATAAAATTAAAGTGGTTATTCATGTTTTTTTATCATTTAAAACACTTATTCCATACAAAAAACGGGCGCTTTATCCCCCCTCTTTCGAGTAAGGCAAAGCACCCGCTTTCCTATTCGTATCTTAAAGCATCAATCGGACGCAGCTTCGAGGCTTTGCGCGCCGGATATACTCCGAACAGCACTCCGACTCCCATGCAGCACAAAAAAGAGTACAGTACTGGCTCTATCGAATACACAATCGGCATTTGGACGAATTTCTCAAGCAGCTTTGCACCCCCAAGACCCACCATAACGCCGACCAGTCCACCCATTAGACTGAGAAAAACAGCCTCAGCCACAAACTGCAGCATAATATCACTGCGTTGCGCACCAATCGCTTTGCGAATTCCGATCTCCCTCGTACGCTCCGTGACAGACACCAGCATAATATTCATAATGCCAACACCACCAACGCCGAGCGCAATTGCAGCTACACCAATCAGCAGCATATTCATAACCCGGTCAACCCCGGACACTGTTTTTAAGATTTCCGTCTGGGTCATAATTTGAAAATCATCGCCCTCTGATGGCTTTAGCTCATGTCTGACACGCAGCACCTGCCGAATTTGAGCACTTGCCTGATCAATCTTGTCCTCCGTTGTTGCAGAGGCATTCACCTGCTGAATGCTCATATTACCTAGTCGTTCCATCCCCGTTGTGATTGGCACATAGACCTGCTGTCCGCTATTATTCATATTTGAATTGGAATTAGCCAGCACACCAACCACCTTAAAGGGCAGTTGTTTGATCATAATGATCTCACCTACCGCTTTGGAAGCATCCGGGCCAAAAATATTACGGGCCGCATCACTCCCCAATACAGCCACATTCAATCGTTTATCCACTTCATAGTGGGTAAACGATCTGCCCTGAGCGAGCGACAACTTTCTCACATGAACAAATCCCAGCGAGGTCCCCTCGATTTGCCCGCTGACCTTATTGCGACTCCATGTAATATCTGCATTGGTCATCGCACTTGGCGCCACCTCGGCTACTGCTTTTTGCTGCTCTAGTGCCTCAATATCCTCCAAAGATATTCCTTTCGTCTGGTTGAACGACATGGAACTTGACCCATCATATGGAGCATAAGGATAGATCATCAGCAGATTATTTCCCATACTATTGATCTGCGATGTAATTGTAGCGGTTGATCCTTTACCGATGGCTACAATCGCAATCACAGCGGCTACTCCGATAATAATACCCACCATGGTCAGCAAGGATCGCAGCATATTGGTTCGCAAACTATTGAGCGACACACGAATAATTTCCTGAAACTTCATGCCTTCACTTCCTCTGCCGCCATTCTTCGTTCCTCAACAGGCTGATCCTTTTCAATCCGCCCATCTCGAAAATGAATCAGACGCTTGGCGTATTCCGCAACCTCTTGATCATGAGTAACCAGTACAACCGTTTTCCCCTGATCGTTCAGACGCTGAAAAATCCCCATGATTTCCACACTTGTTTTGGAGTCCAAAGCTCCTGTCGGTTCATCCGCTAAGAGAATAACCGGATTGTTCACAAGTGCCCGCGCAATGGATACCCGTTGCTGCTGACCGCCTGACAATTCATTTGGCCTGTTGTTCATCCGATCGCCTAGACCTACGCTTGTGAGGGCATCCATAGCCCGCAAACGACGCTCCTTGGCAGAAACCCCCGCATAGATCATAGGCAGTTCCACGTTTTCCAGAGCTGTGGATCGTGGAAGTAAATGGAATTTCTGAAATACAAATCCGATTTTCTGATTACGTATAATAGCCAGTTCATCCTCGCGAGCATCTAAGATCGAATATCCATCCAAATAAAATTGTCCTGATGTAGGTAAATCCAGACAGCCGATGACATTCATCATTGTGGACTTGCCTGATCCAGACGGTCCCATAATCGCAACAAAATCACCGTCAGCAATATCAAGTTGAACCTCACGCAGAGCATGAATTTCCTGATCTCCGACATGGTACACTTTTTTCAAACCCTCAATCTGAATAACATATCTCATGCCCGTTTAAAAGCCTCCCTGCATGCCGCCCATTGCGGAAGGATCTGGCGGAGGTTCAGGGGCAGGCACAATAATCGTGTCTCCCTCCTTAACACCGGACTTAAGCTCTACTCGGTCTGGCGTGTAAAATCCGAGTTCTACGGGCTTGAATGTGCGTGCCCCCGGATTCGCAGCGTTATTAGCGGAAACATACACGCCATCCTGTCCTCCTTCGGATCTCAGGGCAGTCGCAGGAACGAACAGTACATTTTTGTGGACTCCCAAAATAACGGCCACATTCATAATCATGCCTGTTTTAAGCTTACCTTTCGGGTCATGAACAGACAGCTCCATCAGATACGTCGTCATCCCTTCATCCGTAGAGGCTTCCGGTGAGACAAATTGCACCTTGCCTGGAAACGATTCACCCGGATATGCATTGGTCGTCAACACAGCCGAAAGCCCCTTTTTGACCTTGACAATGTCGTTCTGACTTACCTTCACAACTACCTTAAGATCGTTAGAATCCGAGTTATTCATGACAATAAATGGAGCCGTCGGACTGGTTCCCACATCCCCGTTAACCTTCAAGATCACTCCGTCCCACGGTGCCGTGACCTGAAGCTTGTTCAGTTCATTTTTTTTCTGCTCTAGCTCAGTCGCCAGTCTTCGCACCTCTATCCGTGAGGACTGAATACTCGATGCATCAGCCGGAACCTGAGTCTTGCGAAGCTCAGCCAATGCGGCACGGTAGCCGATTTCAGCCTCTGAAATGGTACGACGTTTTTGCGATATAATCTTGCGGAACTGTAAATCTAGATTATCATAGTCCGTTTGTGCTTTATCCAATGCTTGCTCTGCCTGCTCCAATTCACTGTTGGATACAGCCCCGGCATCATGTAAAAACTTTTGGTCTTCATATGCCTTCCGCGCTTGCTCCAATTGCTTTTGGGAAGCTTTCTTCTGACTTTCGGCCTCTTCCAACTCAAATGATTCTTGCGCTGTATCGACAGCCATTTTGGCCCGAAGTACATTTGTTTTCTGAATTTCAATATCTTCCGCCTTCGGACCCTTCTCCAATTCAGCCAACTTGGCTTTGGATATCTCTAAAGAATCAGACGCACTTTGAATTTGCATTTTAATTTCTGAACTGTCCAGAAGCGCCAACACTTGCCCTTTTTTGACCTTGTCCCCGGCTTTCACGTTCACCGCAGCCAGCTTGTTATCGCCTGCACTCGTAAAGTTCAGTTTCACTTCCTTGGATGCTTGCACGGTGCCGGACGTGTCCAGCTTCTCGCTCACATCGCCGCGCTCTACTTTAAACGTCTCGTCCTGAACTACAGGTGCTGCCTGCTCTTTCGGCATATTCAGATATACTGCTGCTCCGCCTCCGCCTACAACCAGTAAAACAATCGCAGTCCAGATCCACTTTTTTCTCCGTTTTTTCCGTAGCTTGATTAAAGCATCATTTAAAACCGTTTCTGCCAACGCCTTTTCCTCCCTATGTGCTCCATGGCTTGTTCAACGTATACTCATTTTGATCCAACTCGATCGCCAGCTCTTCCATTTGCCGTTCAATCTGGTTCACTTTCAACTGATTATTTTTCAATTCCATCTCGATAACCAGACCTCTGGCCCACTTTTTGCGTGATAATTCCAAGGCTTCTTTTGCCGTGCGCAAACTTTCCTCCAACTGTACGTATTTCTTTTGGTTTTCCTTAACCGTGGCATACAAATTACGGAGTGATTCGGCAAAATCCTTTTGACCTTTGGCAAGCTCCTCTTTAGCTGTATCGACATCCATTTTAGCTAGATCGTAAGCACCGGCGCCGTTGTTAAAATCAAAATATCTTACATTAAGTTCCGAAGTTTTGATACTATCCTCCAGCTTCCACAAATTTGGATTCATGTCTGTCAGCTGTTGTATATGTAATTCGATATCCAGCTTCTTCGGTTCTTTGTACACAGGTCGATCCACCATTTCATAGGCTGTCCCGTTAGGCTGTCCCATGAGGAAGTTGAGTGCATCTCTGGATTTTTGCAACGCAATTTTTCCCTGCTCGACCGCTTGCTGCGCCTGGGATCTGGCTTGTGTACTCTCATTTTTCGCATATTCAGACAGCTTGCCGCGCGCAAATTTGGCAAGTGCAATCTTTTCCTCCGCTTGGGCGATTTCAAGCGCCTCCAGATCATTTTTCACCTGATTCTCTGCTACAAACACACTTTGGTAGCTTTTCATTACATTAAAATAAATCTGGTCTTTGGCATATTGCGCCTGCTTTTTGCTAGCTAGATAGGATAGTGTCGAAGAACTGTAATTCCTCCAGGACGTTTCATTATCCACATACTCATTGTCTATATAATCGATAGGTGAATTGCCCAGCTCCTTTTCTGCATTTTTCAGTTCAAGTCTGCGACGCTCTACATCCCGCTCTGCGGTACGCGTATTGTAGCTGTTCGTCTGTGCCCATTCCACTGCTTGCTTGAGCGTTAATGGAGGTAGAGCCTGTCCCGTTACGGATGATGTCTTCGCCGTAGCCGCAGCAGATGAATTAACTGACACATTTGCTGAAATGCTTCCTGATGAACTGTCAGCCTGTGCAGTGGTAACCAAGCCTGTAGAAAAGGACAATACAAGCAGCACGGCAGCCGCTTTTTGCTTCATAAATGAATCTCTCCCCTTTCGGTGCATCTTTCGAATCTTTTCCATTCTTTTCGACATAAATTTCCACGAATTCCTTGCATTCTAATTGTACTTTCAGGTTTATGTTGGTACAAGGTGTCAAAACAATACATTTTTGTAACCTTTACTGCCAGACTACTCGTTGTAAACTACTTTACGTCCCACCAGACATAGATTTAAGCTGTTTTTACCTGAACTTTACCTAAATTTCAGCTAATTTTAAGGAAACCAACAGCATCTATTAAGGTTTGGAACATATAATAGAGAAAGAATAACAGCCGCTCACTAGGAGGGTTAATAGATGATAAAAGAATCTCGCATGACAACTACTAACGAACCGTCTGATTTGTGGATGACTCGCTTTCTACGCGAATCAGAACAAAAAAAGAAACAACTCATTCGGGAAGCCCGAAAAAATAATGATATACCGCTGATGAACAGTATTTCTTTTCACCTTGCCCAGCGTGACCAGCAGCATCTGATTGGATAAGCTTACTGGGAAATCTAGTGCTATATATGAACGCCATTCTTCATTAATCTACATGATACGCCAGTTTAAAAAAGAGACGGGACAAATCAAAACTATGATTTGTCCCGTCTCTTTTTGGCGAGGATTTAGACTAGTGTTCCTCGCCTATTCTTCCGTCTCCGTCTGCGGATGATAAAGATATTGATCCAGCGGGATACGTCCGTTTGCATTAAACTGTATGCCCTCCTCTTCCAAGTACAGGCGCTGCAGGGAGGCGGATTCATCCTCCTGCAAAGCAATCTCTCCCAAGCGGTTGACTACTCTATGCCATGGAAGTCGATGTTTTTGGCTCAGTGTATGCAAAATTCGCACCACCTGTCTAGCACCTCTTGGGCTTCCGGCCTCTGCCGCAATTTGACCGTAAGTCATTACTTTTCCCTCAGGGATCAGCAATATAATCTGAAGCACACGGGCAGTGAAAGGCTGCATGTTCTAATTCCTCCGCATTACTATTGCTTTTTTCCATTATTATAGCACCCTGAACATAAGCCAAAAACCCCTGTTCCTACAAATGTAAGAAACAGAGGTAAAACCAGCATTGAAATTTAGAATCCACTCAGACCCTGTCTTTTTAAATCGTGTGCTACTAATCGCGCCAGTTGCCTTGCTCCTGCAAAGTTTGGATGTAGTGTATCACCGTTCATATACAAAGCCAGCGTAGCTTCTTTGCCAATAGAAGTGAAATAAGCTGAACTGAGCACATTCAGATCGACTAAAGGCGTTTGTTCCTCTTGAGCCAGCGCCAAAATAGCGCTTCTATACCATCTGTTTTCTGCGTTGTGTACATTGTTAGCATTAAAGTCAGTGGCTCGTCCTTGCGGTGTTGACAGAATTACCGTCGCCCCCTTAGCCTTCACCTGCCGGATCATATCTCGCATCCAATCCTTAAACTCCGCTTCGCTTTCGTTATGCTTTGGATTGGTGTCATTAATGCCTAATTGGAGAATAAAATAATCCCCTGGCTTGATATATTGAACGATAGCCTCCAACTGACCGTCCTGATGGAATCCTCTAGCAATTTGGCCCCCTGACGCCATATTGCGGATTTGAAAAGTATTCGTGTTTACAAACTCTGGCAGCAGTTGACCCCATCCTGCCTGCACGCTGCTATCTAGCGGAT
Source organism: Paenibacillus polymyxa M1 (assembly GCF_000237325.1). Lineage (NCBI taxonomy): Bacteria > Bacillati > Bacillota > Bacilli > Caryophanales > Paenibacillaceae > Paenibacillus > Paenibacillus polymyxa. The sequence continues at coordinate 2,498,476 of NC_017542.1, read as the reverse complement.
AATAGTTACATACCGTAGAATCCCCGCCGATATAAATCGTGCGATTCGTAGCTGGATTGCTAGACAATTGCCTGATTTCCAGTGCACTAAGTGTGAAGACCGCGCCCTCTTTGCCTTCAGTAATCAGTAGATTTAACTGTCCGTCTGTCACTGGAATTTGAAAGCGATCCTTGGCCCCATTCCCTGTCATATTTATGATCTGATACACCCCTTCGGCCGCAACACTCGAACGGGAAGTATTTCCTAAAGTAACCGACACCTCATACAAACCTGGAGGAAGATCGACGTCAAAAGTATTCTCGCTTTTCGTACCTGTAGTCAGGAATTGTACCGCATCACTTGCCACCCCAGTCCCCGATGCACTGACATTACGCATATTCTCAGGGGTACGAAAGCCATAGCCACGTGCTGAGTCATAGGACAGCGAAGCGCTCACTCCGGTATAACCCGTTTCGACCGTACCTCCACCAAAATCAAACTTGTACTCGCCATTGGATGCATGTGCCGGAGTAGCTATACCCACCCCTGGCGCACCACATAAAAAAGCTGCTAAAAGCATACCAGTCAATCCTTTTTTCCACTTCATTCTTCATTCCTCCTCCAGATTTTTAATTGTAAGAAGCAAAGAATATTCGATGTAAGCGCATACATAAAATTCTACCAATGGTTGCACGGTTGTACCTATGTAATTCTTATGCAAATAACAAGTTGACGTAGCCGAATAAACAACAGGATCCGTTATCTGCGTACCTCTTACAATAGTAATTGTAGCCCAACTAAATCAAGTGGAATTTGAAGAGATATAGTTCCCTTTAAGCAGAACCCGTAAACACACAACTTCTGATGAATAGGCAAATGTACAGCCCTTTCTCTGGTTCTGTGAATACACTAAACCAACACTGGGAAAGGAGGGACGTAATGTCTAATAAGTTTAGAGCCACGTTGAGGGGGGCTAATGAAGTGCCTCCTGTCAGAACAAATGCGACAGGAACTGCGGAATTTCGTTACCGTCCAGCGAGCCAGCAATTAAGCTTTGAACTGACGGTCCGCAATATTTCACGAGTAACGGAAGCGCACATTCATCTGGGACGAAGAGGTCAAAACGGACCTGTTGTCGCTACCCTGTTTGGCCCTTCGAAGTTTGGGATTACCGTAAGAAGAGGCGTCGTTACCGGCGTGCTGCGTGCATTTGATCTTACTGGTCCGCTCAGAGGCAGAACCATTAATGATTTGGTATGCCAAATCAGAGAGGGCAACGCCTACGTCAATGTCCACACGATCCGTCATCCGAACGGTGCCATTCGTGGACAAATCAGACGCGCACCTATCAAACGTTGCAAATAACGAATGGACATGAGTACTAAAAGAACTTCCATGCTGCTCATTTTGAGCCTATGGAAGTTCTTTTTCTTAATTCTTAACAAAAGTTAAGAAGTTCATAAGCGATTCTTAAGCCACTCCCTTTCAGATTGTTAAGAACTTTATCTTTTAATAGAAAGAGTTCAACAAGATACTGTTCACTACTGAAAGGAAATGAAGCTTATGAAGCCTACGACCAAAGAGAAAATTCCCGAATTACAGTTGGTCAGAGCCATGGCGATTTTAGCCGTCTTAATGGTACATGCCACTTCTTATGCAACGGTTCAACTTACACATTCCAGCCTTTATGTTGTATATAATGCGCTCAATGTGTTGATGAAGTATGGTACCCCTGTATTTATCGCGCTTAGCAGCATGGTACTGTTCTACAACTATAAGGATCGTCCAATGGGACGACAGCTTTTGAGCCGCTTTTATAAGCAGAGATTGTTGTATATTCTCGTACCTTATGTCATGTTCTCTCTCTTTTATTTCATCCTGTCCCTTATGGCTGGCAGTAACGAACCATGGAGTATAACTACACTAGCGGAAAGTTTTGCTCTGAAGCTGGTCACAGGCAAAGCCTACACCCATTTATATTATAGTTTTATCATGATGCAATTCTATCTTGCATTTCCATGCGTACTGTGGCTGTTTCAGCATTATCGGCAATTTCCGCAATGGTCTATTGTCATTGGGCTGCTGGTACAGTGGGCATTTATAATTAGCAATAAATTTCTCTTTCAGGTTCAAAATAAAGGCAGCTGGGCGCTGTCCTATGTGGCCTGTTACATGATGGGCGCTGCTCTCGGTTACTATTATCCCCAGCTCCGAACTTGGTTTCTGATGCGTAAAGGGGAACGAAGCTTTGTCAGCGTGCTGACCTGGATTGCAATTTGGGCTTTATGGCTGATTTCAGCCATCATTCATGTCTATATGTGGTATGAAAATAGAATGTACGGAACTTCATACAATTCGCTGGTTTTTGAACTTATGTATAATATGTACAGCCTGTCTAGTACGCTGGTTTTGTTACAGATTTCCTTTCTCATGTATAGGAGACAACATTCCATTGTCATTCGCAAGCTGGAACGTCTGGGTACCCTGTCCTTTGGGGTGTATCTCATCCATCCGTTTTTCCTGCTCCTGTATCGGCAGTTTTCACCACACATCGGTTCGCCGCAGCTTATTCATGTGTGGTACGCTGGAGGTTTTTTCTGTGCACTTCTTTGCTCTTGGCTCGTCGTGTCGTTCATCGCCCGCTTCCTGCCATGTGCGTGGATTTTGTTCGGTCAGCTACCGGGTACAGGAAAAAGGAACTTCAAGCAAGAAGAGCGTATGTCTTCGCCCGAAACGTTACTATTCAAAGGCTGATGATACCCGACAAACGACCTGAGAAGAGTGTCCATAGCCTCCACCGCCAAAAAGGTATATAATACGCCCATATTGTATACTGCTGGAAAGAACAGAAAGGGTGCGCGGGCCATGCATAACGGAACCATTTTATTAGTAGACGATGAACCTGAAATAATTAAGCTCATGCAAATATATTTAGAAAATGAAGGATATCGCTTGCTCATGGCACGGGACGGACTGGAAGCGCTGGAGCAGGTTAATCGGGAACAGATAGATGTGATGGTGCTGGATGTGATGATGCCCAACATGGACGGGATTGAAGCCTGCATGAAAATCAGGGAAACCGAACATTTTCCGATCATTATGTTGTCTGCGAAGGGACAAGATATGGACAAAATTACAGGGCTTAGCGTTGGGGCCGATGATTATGTCACCAAGCCGTTCAGCCCGCTGGAGCTAGTGGCACGCATCAAATCCCAGCTACGTAGAGTACGGAAGTATACCCATTCCTCTTCTGTATTGGAGCATGAAATGGTACTGGATGAACTCTCCATTAACACTGTTACGCATGAAGTCACTCTCGCTGGAGAATCCGTAAAGCTGACTCCGCGTGAATTCGCCATTGTTGAGCTTTTGGCTCGACACCGGGGGCAAGTGCTGAGCATGGAGCAGATTTACGAGAAGGTCTGGAAGGAGCAATATCTGGAATCCAACAACACGCTAATGGTTCATGTGCGTAAAATTCGCGAGAAAATTGAGACTGATCCGAGAAAGCCCAAATACCTGAAAACAGTGTGGGGCATCGGCTATAAAATGGAAAAATTCGATTAATGGAGGACTTGCGTCTTGAAGGCAAAACGATATGATACGCTGGGATGGAAGCTGGCAGCTCTTAGCCTTGCTGCCTTCACTTTAACTGGACTGATTTTAATGGTGTTTTATTATGGAGCGTCTTTGCTGTTATGGCTGAATCCCTCCCGTTCATTTTTCGGCACCCGGCTGATCCGCTGGACCGTAAATCATATTGGTTCCTCACTGATCATGCTGGTGAGCGGGCTGCCTTTATATATTTATTTCTTTTTCCTTTTTACCAAAAATACGATTGGCTATCTACGCGAGATTACGAAAGGGATGCAGAAATTCGCGGACGGAAATCTATCCTATTCGATTCCGGTATCTTCAGCGGATGAGCTGGCAACCTTGGCGAAAAATATGAATACCATGGCAGACAAGCTCCGTCTCTCACTAGAAGAAGAACGGGCTTCCGCCAAGGCCAAAAACGACCTGATCACTGGCGTATCCCACGATCTTCGCACCCCGCTAACATCTGTGATTGGCTTTTTGGAGTATATTGAAACCGACCGCTACCGGGACGAAATGGAGCTGCGCTACTATGTAAACATTGCTTATGAAAAATCGCTGACGCTGAAAAAGCTGATCGACGAATTGTTTGAGTACACGCGTGTGAGCGGTGGTAGCCTGCCTCTGGAGCTGAAGCCTGTAGACCTCGGCAAATTGCTCACTCAACTTGCTGAGGAATTTGTACCCTCACTGGAACAGGCGGACATGTCTTATCGTGTCCGAATCGTTGAGCCTGTGCGGATATTGGCCGACACGGACGAGCTGGTACGCCTGTATGAAAATTTATTTTCCAACGCGATTCGATATGGAAAGGATGGCAAACGTTTCGATATCACCATCGGACGTGAAGGCGATGAAGCGATAGTGATCTGCACCAACTACGGTGCCCCGATTCCACAGGAAGATGTCCCGCATCTGTTTGAACGGTTTTATCGAGTGGACAAATCACGCTCCAAGGAAACCGGAGGCACCGGGCTGGGTCTTGCCATTACCAAAAGCATTACTGAGCTGCACAATGGCCGCATTTCGGTTAGGAGCAGTCGCAGACAAACGGATTTTGAAACCCGTTTTCCGCTCTATCGCGCCCGTTAGACGGGCAGTGTAACGCTAACCAATCAACAACGTATAAACGATACCCGGTCCGTGTACGCCGATCGTCAAGTCATTTTCAATATCGGACGAGCGGCTCGGTCCAGTAATAAAATGAATGCCTGCGGGCAATTGCTCGCGCCCTGCTTCGTCAAAGCGGCTTAAAATCTCGCCCAGTCGTGTTCGCAGACGCTCCACGGGCAGGAGAATGATCAGCACGGTCGGCAGCAGACTGACCGAGCGCCCCTTCTCCGGCGAGGATAGCACTGCTACCGAGCCGGTATAGGCGGCGGCCTCATCGGCTATGACCATGCCGATATCGGCCTCCGCGGCGCGTGCCTTCCAGTCTTCGGCTGGATCGGTGTTCCACACCGACAGTCGGACTTCCGGCAGCGCTGCTTCCAACTGGAGCGCCTCCAGGTCCGGCTCATTCTGCCGGACGATATAGACCGCTCCCAGTTCGCGCGCCTTGTGCGCGATCCAGTCTGCCGTCTCCTTCAGATCCGGCAGACGCACGACATGTCCGCCAACACTTGTAAAGTTGGCGGTGAACTCCTCGATGCGCTGCTCCGCACTCCATTCGAATTCGTGCCAAAACGCTGGTGCGCCGCGAAACGGCTGCATCGGTGGCTCCGTCTGCCGCGGACGCTTGAGGCGCGCCGCAATGCCCTCCATAAAGCGTGCCTGCTTGACACGGGATTCTGACAGCATTTGATGAAGCCACGCCTCATGCTCCGCTTTTGCTTGCGCAGAAGGATTACGCTGTTCATTCATGCTGCACCCCTCCTTTTCTTCTATCCGCCAAGATCGTCTCCATTCGGCTGAGAATGTCCCGATGCATGACCTTGCGTTCCTGCTCCAGCTCACGCGCCAGTGTGTTCCAGTGCTGACGGAAGGATTTTTTTGCCAGACTAGGGGCCACACGGTACGTATTCCAGCCTTTTAAGGGGCCGAGCTTAAGAGTAATTTCTCCCTTACGAACGACCGCTTTCTGTGCGATCTGTCCGAGTCGGATCGCCGCAGCGAATCGCTTTGAGCTGGAAACTACTGACGCAAAACCTTTCATCGCTGCCGTCTCTAGATTATCCCCTTTTCCCGCCTCCACCTTGCGTCTACGCAAATAAACCAGCATATCATGCAGTGGTATTTTGACCGGACAGGCTTCATAACACGCCCCACACAAGCTGGACGCACTCGCTATATCGTTCCACTCTTCGATGTTGCCGTGAAGGGCAGGCGTAAGCACTGCACCAATAGGACCACTGTATGTCCCGCCATACGCGTGTCCCCCAATGTGTCGGTACACCGGACAAGCGTTCAGACAAGCACCGCAGCGAATACAATTTAACAGCTCCTGAAATTCGGGATTGCCTAGCTGAAGCGAACGCCCGTTATCTACGATGATAATGTGCATTTCCTCCGGTCCATCGGCATCCTGGCTGCGCCGGGGTCCTGAAATCCCCGACATATACATAGTCAGCTTTTGTCCGGTAGCGGAGCGTGGCAGCAATGTAGCCATCACCTCCAAATCTGTCCAGGATGGAATAATCCGCTCCATACCCATCAGTGTGATTTGCGTTTTGGGCAGAGTGGAAACCATACGAGCGTTGCCTTCATTTTCAAACAGGACCATGGAACCCGTCTCAGCAATGGCAAAATTGCAGCCTGTCATGCCAATATCCGCATCTAGAAACTTTTCACGCAGCTTTTTGCGGACAAAGCCCGCCAAAATCGTCGTATCTGCGGACAACTCCTCCCCCGCTTCTTTGGACAGCAGCTCGGCAATCTGATAACGGTTTTTGTGAATCGCAGGGATTACGATATGAGATGGCGCCTCTCCTGCCAGTTGAATAATGTACTCACCGAGATCACTTTCAATCGTCTCGATATCCGCACCTTCCAGCGCCTGATTCAAATGCAGCTCCTCCGACACCATCGACTTGGATTTGACGACAGAACGTGCTTGATTATGCGCAGCAATGTCCAGTGTAATGCGTACAGCATCCACAGCTGTGTCGGCAAAATGGATATGCACCCCGTTGGCACGGGCATTTTCTACAAATAGATTTAAGTAATAGTCCAGATGGGCAATGGTATGAAGCCGAATTTGGCGCCCCCGCTCACGCCATTCCTCCCAATTTCCATGCTGCTCAGAAGCTACCCGTTTACCGTTGCGCAGTCGCTCGGTAGTGAAACGAACTGCATTCCGTAGAAAATCGTCATTTAGAGCCAGCTCTGCACGTTCTTTGACCTTTTGGTTCAAAGAATGGGTATGTACAGCGGTCATGCGTGCTTCACCCCTTCATACAGCAGCTCTGCCAGATGCATTACCCGAACTGGCTCTTCCCGATATCTGAGATTTCCGGCGATGTTCATCAAACAGGCCATGTCCAGTCCGACCAGCACCTCAGCTTCCGTCTCCCTGATATGGTCCACTTTTTCAGTCACCATCGCTCCCGAAATATCGGGCATTTTTACCGCAAAAGTACCACCAAACCCACAGCAGTCCTCAGCAAAAGGAAGCGGCACTAATTGCAAACCCTTTACACTGCCAAGCAGCTTCATCGGTTCCTCTTTTACGCCGAGCAAACGTGTTCCATGACAAGACGGATGGTAGGTTACCGTATGAGGAAAAGACGCGCCCACATCGGTCACGCCAAGCACCTGTACCATAAATTGTGTAAACTCATACGTCTTTTGCTCCAGTCTCCGTGCCGAATCCAGCCACTCAGGCTCATCCTTAAACAACTCCGGGTAATGATGAATCATATATGTGCAGGAACCGGAAGGAGCTACAACAAAATCACTGTCATTAAACGCTTTCAAAATCGTTTTTGCAGCAGCCCTTGTTTCATCCCAATAGCCGCTGTTATAGGACGGCTGCCCGCAGCATGTCTGCACCTTGGGAAATTCCAGCTCGACACCATATCTGGCAAGCAAGCGGGCCATCGCTTCCCCTACCTTGGGATAAATCGCATCACTCAGGCAGGTAATAAATAAAGATACCTTCATACGATACACCCCTTCCGTCCATTTTCCAAAAGAAAACTTTCATCATAAGCATAGCTTGCAGCGGGATTCTTACCTATATAGGTCATACTCACCAGAGAATCCCGCTGCAACAGCGATCGTAAGATCAAATGAACCGCAGAGCGACCTCACCCCGGAAACTACATGCTTACACAATCGTAACCGGGATGGACAGCTCTGCGAGCTGACTGCGAATCGGGTCCGACAACCGCGAATCTGTGATAATTTCGGACACTTGCGACAAGTTCACCACATGTGTAAACGCCTGCTGCCCGAATTTGCTCGCATCTGCCAGTAAAATCACGCGATCTGCAATGCTGACCATTTTCTGCTTCAAACGAGCTTGCAGCTCATTCGATTCACTAATGCCACGATCCAGATGAACTCCCTGACTGGAAAAAAACAGCTTATCTACATAATAAGTTTCTAATGAACGCTCTGCGAGCGGGCCTACGAACGATAGTGAACGTTGAAGCAGCTGACCTCCCGTCGAAATAACCTCGATTTTTTCCTTACCTGCCAGCTCTGTAGCTACCCGAATCGAATTCGTCAGTATCGTTAAAGGAATATCCGGCAGACTAGACGCCATATACCAGGCAGTCGTACTGGCATCCAGCAAAATGCGATCATGCGGCTGAATCTGCTTGACCGCTTCCTCAGCAATCCGACGCTTTTCCTCTGCGTTCATAATTTCCCGTACCGCATAGGGCGTTTCAGGCTGCTCGTTTTTGACACTAACCGCTCCCCCATGTGAACGGCGCAGTCGTCCCGCCTGCTCCAGACGATCCAGATCGCGGCGAATCGTTTCTTCCGTTACTTTACATAGCTCACTCAATTCGGACACCCGTATGCTTCCTCTTTCATTCACGAGCTGCACAATCATCTCATATCTTTCTGCGACCAGCATGACAATCTCACTCCACATCTTTAATGTACAAAAAGTCCTGTCACCCGCCGGAACTGCCCGTAGGCATCCTCCCACGCTTCTGACTCGGCAGATTCATATTCCTCTACGGTAATCGAATCCGCAATCACCCGGCGTGCTTCCCATATATCGGCGAACTTTCCCTGTGTCATCCATTGTACCGCAAGATTGCCGATTGCGCTCGCTTCTGCGGGGCCCGCCCATACGGGTTTTTGAATCGAGTTGGCCGTCCATTGGCACAGCAAGCGATTTTGAATCCCACCGCCGACCATATGTAAGCCATTAAAACGCTGTCCTGACACTCGTTCTGTAAGCTCCAAAATGTAACGATACTTTAACGCCAGACTTTCCAGAATACAGCGTGTAATTTCGCCCGGCGTTTCCGGCAATGGCTGCCCGGTATTGCGGCAGTATTGGCGTATGCGTGTTTTCATATCTCCGGCATGCAAAAACAGTTCATCATCCGGGTCAATCAAACAAGTGAACGCTGGAGCCTGTTCTGCCATATGAACCAATTCAGGAAAGGAATAAGAGTTTCCCTGCCGCTCCCACTCTCTGCACGCCTCCTGTAGTATCCACAGCCCCATGATATTTTTTAGCAACCTGTAGGTTCGGCCCACGCCGCCTTCATTTGTAAAATTAAATCGAAGCGTATCATCATTGATAACTGGCTGTGCGGTCTCCGTTCCCATCAGGGACCATGTTCCGCAGCTCAAGTACGCAAAGGACCGCTCTAGCGCAGGCACGGCCGCCACTGCTGATCCTGTGTCATGCTCTGCTACTGCAATCACAGGAATCGCTCCAATGCCCAGATCCGTCATGACCGATGAACGGATTGTACCTGCAACACTTCCCGGCTCCAGTACCTCTCCAAACCAAGAGCGGGGAATGTTGATTCCGGACAAAAGCTCATCATCCCATTTTTGCTGTAACGGATGATATAATTGCGTGCTGGTTGCATTCGAAAACTCATGATACATTTCACCTGTCAGAAAATACCGCAGCAAATCAGGGATCATCAGAAAATGTTCCGCCTGCTCTAGCAAGGGTGATCTTGCATTTCGCATAGCAGCCAGCTGATAAATCGTATTAAACGTCAAAAACTGAATACCTGTACGCTGGAAAATAAACTCTTTTCCCAGTTGTTCCTGTACTTCTTCCATTACTCCATGGGTGTGCCAATCCCGATAATGATAAGGGTTGCCTAGCAATTCTCCGGTTTCTCCAATCAGTCCAAAATCGACCGCCCAGGAGTCAATCGCCAGGCTGGATGGATTCATTCCCATATGCTTGGCTTTGAGCAATCCTTGCTGAACCTCGTGATAGAGACGCAATATATCCCAGTGCAGACGCTCCCCAACCTTGACCGGATCATTGGAAAAGCGGTGGATTTCTTCCACCACGATACGTGAATCTGTCAATTTTCCGAGTAGAACTCTGCCGCTGCTTGCTCCCAAATCATAAGCGAGGATGCTCACCAGCTCGCACCACCCTTGCCTCTTTGCAAAATCTGCGTACCATACTCAGACGCCAAGTAGGCTTTCATTGGATCTGCAGGTAATCCTTGCTCTTCACGGATCGCTTTAAGCAACGGGGCCACATCAAACTCAAATGCTTGGCGTACCGCATCCTCCGCACCCAGCACATCCTGACGGCTCGACGCTTCCTCCACCTCTGCATGATTAATCAAGAGTGCCTTCGCATATTGAGTCTGCACATTCAGTACCGAGCGAATCATGGCCGGAATTTTGGGTTCGATATTGTGCGACTGGTCGATCAAATAAGCAATTTTATCAACGGTATGGCGGATATCTGCATCAACATCCTGAGCTGCGTTCAAAATTTGGTAAAAGATTAAAAACAGCTCATACGGATTGGCAGAACCCACGATCAAATCATCATCCGCATATTTATAACTGTTAAAATGAAAGCCGCCCAGTCGTTTCTCATCCATTAAAAACGCAACAATATGCTCCACGTTGGCCCCCGGCAGATGATGCCCTGTATCCACCAGCACCTGTGCCTGCGGCCCTAACTTGGTCGCATAATGGTACGCCATGCCCCAATCGGCAATATCCGTATGGTAAAAGGCCGGCTCAAACGCCTTGTATTCAATCAGCATACGCATGTCTGGCGTGAGCGCCTTATACATTTCGCTGAGTGCCTCCAACATCCAATTTTTGCGTTTGCGAATGTCCCCCTGACCGGGATAATTCGTTCCGTCTGCGAACCATAAGCTAAAATCGTTGGAGCCCGTTTCCTTTGCAATATCCACGCATTCCAGTAAATGGTTGATAGCCTTGCGGCGGATTGCCGGGTCTACATTCGTAACACTACCGAGCATGTAGTCCTCGTCTTGAAACAGATTGGGATTTACGGCCCCAATCTGCAGGCCAAGACTTTCGGCATGACTGCGAAGCTTACCGTAATTGTCTACTTTATCCCACGGGATGTGAATGGCAACGGACGGACACAAGCCTGTCAAGGCATGAACCTGTGCGGCATCCTCCAGCTTTTCGAACGGATCACGCGGCACGCCCGTTTTCTGAAAGACTTTAAAACGTGTACCTGAGTCGCCATATCCCCAGGACGGTGTTTCTATGCTTAGCGCTTTCAGCTTGGTCTTTACTTGCTCCAGGTCAATACCCCGTTGTTGTTGCTGCTCCTCAAATAAGGCGTACGCTTTGTCACTCATCGTGGTTCCTCCTTGAAAAGTAAGTGAGTTATGGGGGGAGGCCGATCCGCTGCTGACCACCCATAAAGTCACTTTTATTTTAAAGTGTTAGCGTGTATATAAAGGCATTCGCGCGTAAATAAGTTAACACAACTTATTTACGTGTTTGAAACTAATTAAAAACCTCTTCGTACTATGGGCTTGTGGCCTAGATTATTGCAGTAAATTAGTACATTAAATTAGTTCGCTATGATCCTAAGTGTTCTATTGGACTGCCTTCCTTGGCTTCCTAGCGTGTAAAGGCTGCGGGTACACCGCCGTCGATGGTCAGCATACAGCCTGTCGTTTTTTCCGCCTTGGATGAGGCGAAAAAGGCTATGCCCTCCGCGATATCCTGCGGGTAAATGTTAACCAGCAGCGTCGTTCGCTTGCGGTAATGCTCCTCCAGCTGGTCTGGCTCGATGCCGTAGGCAGCGGCTCGCTCGTTACGCCAATTGGAGTTCCAGATCGCCGAGCCTTGCAAAATTGCATCTGGCAAAATGGTGTTTACGCGGATACCGTATTCCCCGCCTTCTGCGGCAATACAACGGGCCAGATGCACCTCCAGCGCCTTAACCGAGCTGTAGGCCGTTACATTTTTGCCCGCGTAGACTGAGTTTTTGGAACCAACGAACACCATGCTACCGCCAAGTGTCTGTTCCTTCATCAGCTTGAACGCTTCGCGCGCGACCAGAAAATAGCCTGTTCCCAGCACGTTCACGTTTAAATTCCATTCCTTTAATGACGTTTCATCGAACGGACTGGATGTAGCAAGACCTGCATTGTTTACGATAATATCTACACCACCATAGGTTAGCGCCGTTTCGGCATAGGCAGCCTGAATCTGATCTTCCTGCGTCACATCCATTTTTACGGCGATGGCACGGTTTTCACCGTAACTGCTGTTTATGTCTGCGGCTATTTTTTGCGCACCTTCCAGATTGAGGTCTGCCAATACGACATGCGCACCTTCATCTACCAAACGCCGTGCAGTTGCACTGCCGATTCCGCCTGCACCGCCTGTAATGAACGCAATTTTGCGTGAAAATTCCGCTTCTGCTGGCGCCAGTGACAGCTTGTAAAGCTCCAGCGGCCAGTATTCCACGTTGTAAGATTCATTTTCACTGAGCGAAACAAACTCCCCTAACGCCGTTGCTCCTCGCATGACAGCAATAGCACGATGATACAAGGCACCACTTACCTGTGCATTACTCCAGCTTTTGCCTGTGTTGATCATCCCTACACCCGGAATCAAGATTACACGCGGCGCTGCTTCAAATCTCACGTCTCCTTCATGTCGATTACGCTCGAAATAAGCTTGGTACTGCTCTTTATAGGCTGCTATACCCTCGGCAAGCTTAACTTTCAGCCCCTCAACATCCTCTATATCCGGTGTCCAATCTACATAGAGCGGTTTCATTTTGGTATGAACCAGATGATCCGGGCATGCTGCTCCAACCTGGGATAAAGCACTAGAATCCAGGCCGTTCACAAACTCCAACACATCCTCCGCGTCATCAAAGGTGAGGATCATCTTTTTCTCATCACTGACTGCACCCCGGACGGATGGCATGACCTGGGACACTATGCTGCGGCGCTCCTCCGAAGTAAGCGCTTTATATTTTGCGCCTCCAAACCCCTGCTTTTCCTCTTGGTGAGCTTTAATATAGCTTTCTGCTTCTTGGATGATTTCGATCGTTTTGGCATAAGCCGCTTCGGATGTGTCTCCCCACGTAACCAGGCCATGCTTTTCCATCAATACCAACTCAGCTTGTGGATGATCGAGTACCCCTTGGGCAATCATTTTCGACAGCTTAAAGCCGGGACGGATATAGGGTACCCATACAAAACGATCACCGAAAATTTCCTTAGCGATTTCCTTGCCGTTATGCGCACAGCATAAGCTGATAATCGCGTCCGGATGTGTATGATCGACATGCTTAAAAGGCAAAAATGCGTGTAGTAGTGTCTCAATTGAAGCACGCGGATGCTTGGCATCTATCATACAGTTCGCCAAATATGCGACCATATCCTCGTCAGACATATCTTCCCGTTCAAACAGTGGACGAATATCCTCCATACGAAGCCCTGTGAAGTTATGCGCTTTCATTGTTGCAAGATCGGAACCGCTGCCCTTGACGTACATCACTTCCACTTCACGCCCGCGGAAATCCTGTATCGTTGTTTTGGCCGAAGTATTGCCGCCTCCCCAGTTGCACACGCTCCTATCTGTGCCAATCAGGTTAGAACGGTATACGAGTTGTTCCAGCGTGCTTTTCTGCTCAGATGCTTGTGAAGAATTCCATAGACTTTGTACCATAGGAAAAAGACCTCCAAGTTCTGTTTTGGTTTTGAATTGTTTTATTAAGGTGGATATTTTTTGTTTATGGAGACTATAACACTTTTGTTTTAATTTGAAAATATAAAATACAAAAATAATCAAAAATAAATTTTAATTTTATCCATATGTAACACGAATATATCGTCTAGCTTAAAATATAATAAGGCCGTGCCGGGGTCAGGTCATAAGAACCTTTTCCGGTACAGCCTTTTGACAGGTAAATCACTTTATTGCCAAGCATATTGCTGCAAATTTGATTACGCTCTATTTTAAAGGAAGGAAGATCAGAACATATCAAGTTGTTTTTTAACGACTGCTGGTACACCTGCAGCCATGGAAAATTCAGGTATATCCTCTTTAACAAAGGCCCCACCACCGATCATAGACCAACAACCAATGTGACGTTTCTCCCGTACCGAGGCACCAATGCCGATATAGGCACCCTCATCTATGGTTACATTGCCTGCCAGATTCACACCCGGGGCTATGGTTACATAATCGCCAATAACCGCATCATGACTCACGTTAACACTCCGATTGATAATTACATGCTGTCCGATCTTAATATTGTCCGACAGGACAGCCCCTTCAAAGACCATGCTTCCTTCTCCAATGGTGTTTCTTCGAGACAAACGAATACGGGGATGTATTAGCGGAGCTGCGATACGAAATCCCAATTGAATTGTATTATTAACGAATCGCTTCTTTAATGCCGGGTCACCCACCCCCGCACAGATCAGCTCCACCTCATATTTTAACGCTTCAATGTCATTCAACGTCCCCAGTACAGGAACGCCATTTACGATCTGCCCTTTCATCTCAGGTCGTTCGTCCAAAAAACCTGCCACTTTCACTCCTAGCTCTTCACATAACCAGTTGATTTCCCTTGCATGTCCGCCTGATCCCCAAATCACGATTTTCCTCATCCGGTTGTCTCTTTTCCCAGGCTTCCTAGAACGTTTACAATTCTTCGAACAATAATCTCGTCCAGTTCTTCCCACAAGGGCAGGCTGACAATATGTTTGGCAATATGTTCGGTAACACGAAGAGTAGACCGCGTATAGCTTTGGAACTGCTTCTGCTGATGGCACGCCGGAGAAAAATAGGTTCTGGCTTCTATTGAATTAGAGGCTAATAACTTAACGACCTCTTGATTCGTGTGTGAATCCGGACTAAGGAGAGGGATAAATTGATGGACAACTGATCCTTGCGTTTTTTGTATAGACCATCCTCGTTCTAATAAGTCTGCTTGAAGCAGTTCTTGAAGATAATATTCGTAGATCGTCCTTCTGTTCTCCCGTACAGTCTTAAAATGATCGAGGGTGGCTAAAGCGATAGCAGCGGTATACTCGGATATCTTACTGTTAAGACCTTGGGTGACAGACTCCCTGCTGCTGGAGAAACCGAAATTCCCTGCCTGACGAATTCGCTTAATGAGATCTTGGTCCAGACTGTATACCAATCCACCCTCTCCGATACCAAAAGATTTGGTGGCATGAAAGCTGAATACTACGGCCCCTCCAAAACCTTTGCCAAAATGGGTGGCTTCCTCGGGCGTTATCGTTCCAAAGCTGGCAGCAGCATCAATGACTACCGGAATTCCCTGCTCCTGCAGCTTATTATATACGGATAAATCAATGGCTGTACCGAAAGTGGCATATGGAACGATTACCGCAATCTCATCTCCCAGCAGCTTGACTGTCTGCTCTAACTGCTCCCTATTCATTTGCCAATTCTCCGGTTCAATGTCAAGGAAGTAGGGTTCTAACCCACACCACTCAGCAGCAAGTGGGGTGGCCGCAAAAGTAAAACTTGGCATAACTGCATATTTGCCCTGTGGTCGCTTGCTTTGGGCGATCGCCAAAATCAAGCCAATAGTAGCGTTATGAACGGTCACAGCCGAACCGATTCCATCAAACATTTGCGCAATGACCCGCTCTTCAAACAGGTTATTTAAGGGACCATAATTGGAGTAAATCCGGGTCTCTTCTATTTTCTCAAAATTGGAAATAAATCGTTCCTTTTTTACTAAATTAGGTCGTAAAAAGGGAATATCGAACATGAGCCAGCCTCCTTCGCATATGGGATGAGCAGACTAGGATTCCAATGTTTTTAATATCATTTCAATTCGCTCGATATCTGCAACAAATTGTGGACGACCCCTTATACGTTCCTGATAAGCATGAAGTGCAGTTTTAAACAAATCATCAGTATCAAGAAATCCATCGTCTCTTGAGGCAATCATAATATCTAACCATTCCGTGAACGCATTTTGACCAAGCGTCTGATTATTTTGATTGGGATGTATTCGGAAATAGCTTAGTGCTTCAGGAATATAAACTGCTTTTCCTTTGGATAGTAAGTTCAACCAGGAAGCTAAATCATTAAGAAGAGAATACTGTTTTCCTTTATAAACCCCAAACCGTTCGATAAGATCTGCTTTTTTGAAAAACACTGTTGTAGGTTCCCCAATCACATTTAAACAACGAGTTAATGCAACGTTTGCCAACATTCTTCCGTCCATGATCCTTGTTTCCTCGTACAGCCTTTCCGTTGCATAGAGCGGTGGGAGAATAGTCCCTGATTCATCCATGGTTTGCCGATACGAGGTAACCAGTGTGATGTTTTCGAAATTTTCAAAAAAATAGATCATCCTTGCTATTTTTTCTTTTTGAAACATGTCGTCATCCATCAAATAATTGATATATTCACCTGACGCCAAATCAAAACATTTATGCCAATTTTCGAGAAAAAGATTTTTATCATTTTTATAATATTTAATTTGGGGAAAAGAATCTAAATAAGAATCAAGCATTTCTTGTACTTCATTCGTTGTACTGTCATCACAGATAATGATTTCGATGTTCGGATAAGTTTGTTCCAATACACTGTCGATGGCGATTTTTAGTGTATGCGGCCGATTATATGCAGGTATAACTACACTTACTAATGGGCATTGCACGCTTACTCCACCTTTCCTTTATGCTTAGGTGTCTACGCCGGAGGTTTCAAACGATTTAATTTGCTATGTTCACATGGGCTGGCATTTTCCTCACATCCCCGAACACATACACATACATATACATATATATTGCTGAAAAATAAAATGATGCCGGGAAAATGGATGTTTCAATAAAAACAATACTAACATCTGAATCGGCACCTCCCTCTCGTTGGTGTTCGAAACTGGTAAAGGGGAATGATCATGTCATTGAATTTCACTCCGCTACTGACAGCTCATTTATTTGTATCGAAGAAGGTTTTAAAGGATCATGTAAAAGAATTGATAGATAGATTGGAAGAGAATCACATTACAATAAACTTGTATGAGGCTGATCAACCACTTATAGACAATAGCCTCCAAAAACCTCGGGTTTACGTCTCGCTCGGAGAAGAGTGGGGAGAATTTTCAGCACTAAAAGCGTTACCTGGTCACGAAAAAAAACGCTGGTTACACTTCCAATCACCAGACGAAATTCAACCTATGCATTTATTTTTCTGCTGGCTTAAGGCAACAGATCCTCTTCCGGAGAATAGAACGATTCCTCCAACACAATTCTCTTCAAACACACCTTTAATATCCGTGTTTACTGCCAGTTACAGATCAAAAGAAAAAATTCAACGACCTTATCAATCTTTATTGAAGCAGACCTACAAGAACTGGGAATGGGTAATCGTGGATGATTCCGGTGATGAAGATGAGACATACAAGGAGTATTTACTACCTTTAGAGGATCACCGTGTGCGAAGATACCGCCAAGATTCCCGCAATGGTTATATAGGGGCTATCAAAAGGTTTGCAGCCGGTCTATGTACAGGGGAAATTTTAGTAGAAGTTGATCATGATGATGAGCTAACTCCTGACTGCCTAGAGAAAATCGTCAAAGCATTTCAACAAAACCCTGACTGTGGCTTTGTTTATGGGGATTGCGCTGAGGTGTATGCAGGGAGCAATCATGCGCATTGGTACGGCTGGGATTGTGGCTTTGGTTACAGTGTTCATTATCGAGTCTGGCTGCATGATATGAACAGATGGCAAAATGTACAAAAACATACGACCATTAATGGCAAAACCATTCGTCATCTGGTCGGTTTACCCAATCATCCACGTGCGTGGACGAGGGACTGTTATCATCTGATCGGAGGCCATCGCAATGAACTACTGGTAGCAGATGATTACGATATGCTGGTCCGGACGTTTCTTTGCACTAAATTTGTAAACATCCCCGATTTGATATATATCCAATATCGTAACGAACAAGGAAATAACACTACATTCCTCAGAAATAAGCAGATTCAGATTCTTGTAGGGGAACTATATAGATCTAATTTTCAAAGGATTCAAATGAGATTGAAAGAATTCGATTTACCACAGCTATTGCCTTATCGTCGTATATGGGAGACTTCTACGGATGATCCTGCCCGGAAATCTGCTCACGTTATTCAAGAAGATACCTCAAGATTCTCGATATTGTTCCCTATCCCCCATTCCTGCCCTGAAATAGAGCATACGCAATTAAATAAGACACTCCAAAAGGGCATTGAAAACAACTTTAGGGAGATCGAAATTGTGGTTGTAGGTCGAATTCCATCAGAAATCGAAACCTATGCCTCCAAAGCTCCCAGGGGAGCCATACGATGGTGGCCTATGGAGCCAAATGATTCATTAGAAACTTGTATTCAATATGCAAAATTTGTTGCGTCCTGTAAAGAGAAAGTGGTTGTGTTGCCCTAAATTACAACAATGCTGAATAGAATATTGGCCAACAATTATTTTCCAATGCCTTTGTCGAAGTCTCTTGGAATTATTTCCATGGAGCTTCGACAAAGGTTTTTTTTACAGCAGAACTGCAAAATATTAACTTAAAACAAAAAAAGGACCCAAAAGTTATAAATAACTTTTGAGTCCTCTAAATATACCTTGACCTTAAGCTTACAAAATGCCTTGGACGCCTTGAGGGCCTTGATCGCCTTGGACGCCTTGAACTCCTTGAGGACCTTGGTCGCCTTGGACGCCTTGAACTCCCTGAGGGCCTTGGTCTCCTTGAGGGCCTTGAGCACCTAGAGGACCTTGGTCTCCTTGGGCTCCTTGAATTCCCTGAGGACCTTGGTCTCCTTGGACGCCTTGAACTCCTTGAGGGCCTTGGTCTCCTTGGACGCCTTGAACTCCTTGAGGGCCTTGGTCTCCTTGAACCCCTTGAGGGCCTTGAGCACCTAGAGGACCTTGGTCGCCTTGGGCTCCTTGAATTCCCTGAGGGCCTTGGTCGCCTTGGACGCCTTGAACTCCTTGAGGACCTTGGTCGCCTTGAGGGCCTTGAGCACCTAGAGGACCTTGGTCGCCTTGGGCTCCTTGAATTCCCTGAGGACCTTGGTCTCCTTGGACGCCTTGAACTCCTTGAGGGCCTTGGTCGCCTTGAGGGCCTTGAGCACCTAGAGGGCCTTCAGCACCTTGTGGACCTAGAGGGCCTTGAGCACCTAGAGGGCCTTGAACACCTTGTGGACCTAGAGGGCCTTGAGCACCTTGGACGCCCTGAACACCTTGAGGTCCTTGGTCGCCTTGAGCTCCCTGAACACCCTGAGGGCCTTGGTCTCCTTGGACACCTTGAACACCCTGAGGGCCTTGGTCGCCTTGGGCTCCTTGAACTCCCTGAGGTCCTTGGTCTCCTTGGACGCCTTGAACTCCTTGAGGTCCTTGGTCGCCTTGGGCTCCTTGAACGCCTTGAGGTCCTTGATCGCCTTGGGCTCCCTGGACTCCTTGAGGGCCTTGGTCGCCTTGGGCTCCTTGAACGCCTTGAGGGCCTTGGTCGCCTTGGACGCCTTGAACTCCCTGAGGTCCTTGGTCGCCTTGGACGCCCTGAACTCCCTGAGGTCCTTGGTCGCCTTGGTCGCCTTGAACTCCCTGAGGTCCTTGGTCACCTTGGGCTCCTTGAACTCCCTGAGGTCCTTGGTCACCTTGGACGCCTTGAACTCCTTGAGGTCCTTGGTCGCCTTGGGCTCCCTGAACTCCCTGAGGTCCTTGGTCGCCTTGGACGCCTTGAACGCCTTGAGGGCCTTGGTCGCCTTGGACACCTTGAACTCCCTGAGGTCCTTGATCGCCTTGGACTCCCTGAACTCCTTGAGGTCCTTGGTCGCCTTGGACGCCTTGAACTCCCTGAGGGCCTTGGTCACCTTGGGCTCCTTGAACGCCTTGAGGGCCTTGATCGCCTTGGGCTCCTTGAGGTCCTTGGTCTCCTTGGGCTCCCTGAACTCCCTGAGGGCCTTGGTCGCCTTGGACGCCTTGAACTCCTTGAGGGCCTTGGTCGCCTTGAGGGCCTTGAGCACCTAGAGGACCTTGGTCGCCTTGGGCTCCTTGAACTCCTTGAGGTCCTTGGTCACCTTGGGCTCCCTGAACTCCTTGAGGGCCTTGGTCGCCTTGGGCTCCTTGAACTCCTTGAGGTCCTTGATCGCCTTGGACTCCCTGAGGTCCTTGGTCACCTTGGGCTCCTTGAACGCCTTGAGGTCCTTGGTCGCCTTGGACGCCTTGAACTCCTTGAGGGCCTTGGTCGCCTTGGACGCCTTGAACTCCCTGAGGGCCTTGATCGCCTTGGACGCCTTGAACTCCTTGAGGGCCTTGGTCGCCTTGGACGCCTTGAACTCCTTGAGGGCCTTGGTCTCCTTGGACACCTTGAACTCCCTGAGGTCCTTGATCGCCTTGGACTCCCTGAGGGCCTTGGTCGCCTTGGACGCCTTGAACTCCTTGAGGGCCTTGGTCGCCTTGAGGGCCTTGAACACCTAGAGGACCTTGGTCGCCTTGGGCTCCTTGAACTCCCTGAGGTCCTTGGTCGCCTTGGACACCTTGAACGCCTTGAGGTCCTTGGTCGCCTTGGACACCTTGAACGCCTTGAGGGCCTTGGTCGCCTTGAACTCCTTGAGGTCCTTGATCGCCTTGGACTCCCTGAGGGCCTTGGTCGCCTTGAACGCCTTGAACACCTTGAGGTCCTTGAGCACCCTGAGGCCCTTGAACACCTTGAGGTCCTTGGACACCTTGGACGCCTTGAACACCTTGAGGTCCTTGAGCACCCTGAGGCCCTTGAACACCTTGAGGTCCTTGGACACCCTGCGGTCCTTGGACACCCTGCGGTCCTTGAACACCTTGTGCTCCTTGAACACCCTGAGACCCTTGAACACCTTGAGGTCCTTGAACACCCTGAGGTCCTTGGACGCCTTGATCGGTTCCTAAAAGTTCATCAGATACTAACCGATGCGCAGGTACTAATTGCCCCAATGCATCTTTACCCCAAACAGAAATTTGAGTTTCATCCTCTGCTGGCCCGCTTGTGGTAAACACGAATTCAAATGCGTCGAAACCTGCAAAGAAATTCCTAGTTAAAACCACATTGGGCCCCACTGCCACTAGTTGTTGTACATATAATGTTCTGCTACCGTTTAAAATAAAACCCTCAATTAAAACAGTAGAAGAATTTACAGAATCTCGGTTATCTATTTTTACAGTGACCAGTTGGGTGGGTCTGACTCCTAGAACAGGATCGTTTGCAATGGGTCCAGTTGATAATACTGCCATTTAGGTACTCCCTCCTCTCTAGTAAAAAGCAAATTTTTTTTTGTGAACAACGATCTTTCTCAAGACCCTGTTCCCTCTATTTTATGTCTCAACCATTTGCTGCGATTGTGGTTCTATCTCTATACATATGTTGAGTTTTAAGACCCTAGTTGCTCATCCGCAACAATACGCTGAACATCAATGATTGTACCGCTCGCGTTTTTTCCCCAAACTGAAATATCAGTACTTTCTTCTGCTAAACCGCTTGTGGTAAAAACGAATTCATATGCGTCGAAGTTCGCTAGATAATTTCTCGTAACAACTGCATTGGGGGCTAAAGCTATTTGTTCTAGTACATACAATGTTCGTAAACCATTTAAAATGTAGCCCTGAATTAAAATAGTTGAAGAATTGACCAAATCACGGTTAATTATTTTAACGGTAACCTGCTGAATAGGCCTGATCCCACTAACAGGACTATTCTCAATAGGTCCAGTTGATAATACAGCCATTAAGTTCATCTCTCCTTTTCTATTTATTAACTACAAATCCATATTATATAAAAATACTATATATATTGAACTAAAAAATATATTTAGACCTTTATCTACTATATTTTTTAAAGTTCAATCTATATAGAACAGAATAGGGATTAATGTAGCTCCATGTATCATATTAATAACTTGTTACATATGATTGTTTGTTTACCTATTAAAATTAAAATAGATATTTACTTATTCAAGCCGTTTTAAATTCTGGGGACATTAAAAGGCAGTGACCGAGCATTAAGCAAGCTGATTCACCAATTTCTTTTCCAACCATAAAAAAGGATAAAGGCACCCTGAGAAAAAAGTGCCTTTATCCTTGTAGATCAATTTCAAATAAACTATACTCTCTTGCAAGCACGTTTACACAGAAACAGCGAAGGTTATAATAGTTACTTACAAATGTCACTTGCGACAACAGCTCATGCTACAACACTCTTACAGATCTATTTTTTAAATCCTTAAATTGTTCCATTTTTTGGTTTTCATCCCACAAATAGTGAAATCCCCATCGATTAGTGGTATCCCCTTCCCGTAGCCCTTGTTTCAAGGCTGAGAAACGTGAATTCAGATAGTCAAATCCCAAGTATTTATAATGTAACAATAGCACTTCATTATTAGATGGTTTTATTACATTCCCAGCAGGTTCAGCAGTATGCCTACCAGGGCTAAAATTTATTTCTTGAATCGCACTTGGATTAAATATTTGAGGCTTATCGTACGTTTGACTTCTTACACCATTCCTTACCGTTTCATATAATGGTTGCTGGCTATTAGGAAAAAAATCAGAAACCATTTCATAACCATTAGGGACAATCAATGTTATCCCTTTCGAAGTACATTCCTGCAAATATGTTCTAAGGTTAGGGTGATAAAAATGTTCATCTACGTCACAGATAATAATCCAGTCTGCCTTATTCCTGCTTTCTTTCCAACATTGGTTGAATAGATCTTGTGCTGATCTCACGACCGAATTACCTTCGATCTCAAATCTATTCATATTTACTTTGGGATGTGCCTTTAACATGGATATAGAATTATCAGTCGAGTCATTATCGAAAATGTAATATTGGTCGGCTATATTATCATAGTGCTTAAAAAAAAACGGGAGCATCTTTTCTTCGTTCCAGCATAATGCGTATACATGTATGATCACGTATTCTTCCCCTCTCAAACTCATATCTTATGGATCGACTTGCTTGATAATATATGCAATTTATATTTGTGGGGTTCAAATCGTGGATGATGAGCTTTACTGCTTAGCAAAAGCCAACCCGGACCCCAAATTGGCTTTTTATAGTTATCCTAAGTTCATAGTTGGTCAAAGTGGATACCTCTTCAAAGGTACGGTAGACTTGTTCTTAATGCTAGTGCTATTGTTATATTATTCCAATCATATGAGGTGAGATGCACTATGTTCGAAAAAGATACGCATAAAATTCTGGCTTATTATGATGGCGGTGCAGAAATAGGCAGATTAGAGCGAGGCATCGGAAAAATAGAGCTGGAAAGATCAAAAGAAATCATTTCCCGTTATCTCAGCAAGTCCACTCATGTTATTTATGATATCGGCGGCGGTATAGGGGTCTACTCTTCGTGGCTGGCAGAACTGGGATATGAAGTTCATCTATTTGATCTTTCTTCGCAAGCCATTGAATTTGCTCGTCAGCAGCAACTGAATAAACCCATTATCAGCAAGCTGGAAACCGCAGATGCCAGAAATATTGATCGTAAAGATGAAAGCGCGGACATCGTGCTATTGATGGGACCTTTATATCATTTAACAGAACAGAAGGAACGAGTAAAAGCCCTGCAAGAAGCAGCGCGTGTCTTAAAAAAGGGGGGAACGCTGATTACTTCGGCTATTTCCAGGTTTGGCTCGTTACTGTGGGGGCTATCGGTGTACGGCGAGTGCAATACCATTTTAGAGGAAGATGCATTCATGGATATGGTCAGACAGGAGTTAACAGATGGTCAGCATGTACGACCGGCGGCTTATCCCTCTTTTATCACACGCTCCTACTTTCATACACCGGATGCCTTGCGTGCAGACTGGCAGGTGGCTGGATTGCAGGAGCCTCGTGTTTTGGGTGTGGAAGGCCCCGTCTGGATTGCACCCGGATTTGAAGAAAAATGGGCGATTCCCTCCCATCGCAGACGTTTGCTGGATATAGCACAGCAGGTTGAAGAGCAGGAATCCGTGATCGGTATGAGCCCGCATATGCTTGCGGTAGGTACCAAGTCTTAAAGCTCATCAACTATAGGTTGATGGATTGTTGTACAACATAACAGTTGTCACGTTGCTTCTCAACCAAAAAGACGAGCCACATAGGCTCGCCTCTACATCATTCCAGATTACTGCTCCAAACTTTCCAATACGGTTTTAATTTCGCTGTTCAAACTAAGTGCATTATAAATCGCAGTCAAGGCTTCAGCACGTGACGCATGATACTTAGGTCCAAACTGACTCGTACTTATACCCGAAAGCACACCAGCTTGTGCTAATTGTTTAATCGTATCAGCCGCAAAAGAAGTGGACAGGTCGGTGAAGCTTTTTTCATTCGAGGTGTCCTTTTTCAATCGGTCTAAATCCAAGATCCGCGCCAAAATGGCAGCCATTTCTTGACGAACGATCGTTTGGTCTGGTCTAAATGTACCGTCCTCATAACCGTTTAATACTCCTGCTGTGGTCAGTTTTGTTATGGCATCCTGCGCCCAGTGATCCCCAATATCGTTCAAAACCACAGGCTGGTTTCCAACACTAATATCGAAGATTCTAGAGATGATAGTAGAAAACTCTGCACGGGTAATTTCACCATCAGGTCTGAAACTGCCATCCTTATATCCATTTACGATACCCAGCTTTGAAAACGTGTCGACCGTCTTTTCTGCCCAATGTCCTTGTAGGTCTGACGGTTTAACATTAGTAGAAGAATTTAAAGCAGATTCTGCTTTAGATTTTATATTCTGCAGTACTTTGTTGTCTGCAACCACTACGTTACTGTTGAATATGTCTTGCACAGGAACAGTTGGTTCAGTCACCAGTTCTTCAGGTACAGCTACTGGTTCTTTAGATACAGTTACCGATGAAGATGATACAGCTGATGTTGCCGTATTGCTGCTGGAATCATCGCTAGAATGGTCACTGTTTCGATGGCCAGACCCGCTACCGCTGGAACTACTGGAATCACTGCCAGCATTATTGGGTGCGGGAGCAGTAACAGCTGTTACGGTAATTGGAACGTTAAAGCTATATCCGCTGTATGTGGCGGAAATTACCGTGTTCCCTTCTGAAAGTGCTCTAATCTCTCCCTGATTAACCGTAGCGACATTCGTATTGCTGGAAGTCCAAGTTGCTTTTTCACTGACATCAATCTCTGACGAATCTGATTTTACAACGCTTGCTGTAGCCCGTTCTGTACCCCCTACTAGCATTTTTCTATTTTTGATAGAAGCACGCAATTCTGTGTAATTGTCATCTGTTTGTACCGGATCTGGTGTTGGTACAGGATCTGGCGTTGGCACTGGATCTGGCGTTGGCACTGGATCTGGTGTTGGTACCGGATCTGGCGTTGGCACTGGATCTGGCGTTGGCACTGGATCTGGCGTTGGCACTGGATCTGGCGTTGGCACTGGATCTGGCGTTGGCACTGGATCTGGTGTTGGCACTGGATCTGGCGTTGGCACCGGGTCTGGCGTTGGTACTGAGTTGATAGAGAATGAAGCGGTAGCTGTCGAGTTCTTCACATCTAATGCTCCGTTGGTTGTGCCGTTATCAATCACAGTATAATCAAAACTTGCCGGGCCCTGGTAGTCTAAATTCGGAGTGAATAACACAACCGATCCGTCTAGAACTACCGTCCCACCTTGCGCATTTTCTACCGATGCGATGCTAAGATGTTGTAAGCTCTCATTCACAGGTCCTGCCGTGTCGTTCGCTAAGAGTTCATCAACAGCGATAGATTGTGCTCCTGCATTTGCCGATAACGATGGCAGTGTATCATTCACAGCTATCGGACTGTTGTTTACCTCACTTACAGTGATTCTGGCTTGGTTCGGCTCGCTGATCCCTGTTCCAGCCATATCTAGCGATGATTGTACGTCGAAACTGAAATGATCACCTGATGGAGAGTTAGCATAAAGATTTGGCGTAAATTTAAGCCCTGCTTCGCCATCCGCTACAGAAATGAATTGACCATCTCGGATTTCCATTACCCCATCGTTTTTATAGAGGGTTCCACCAATAATGTTTGAGATTCTAAAGTACGACACGTCAGTTCCATCCACTTGATTACGAGTAAGGATCAGTCCGTCAAAGCTTTGCTTGTCTTCCTCTGTCAAAGCATCTGTCACATTAGGGACATCAGCGACAGAATTGACCCCAAAGAAGGCTTGCTTGACCACCGACTGCGGGACTGAGACGCCGTCCGATGTTCCATCATCGGTGACGGTAAAAGAGAAGCTAGCGGTTCCATTGAAATCCGGCTGAGGTGTAAAAATCACATTGGTTCCATCCAAACGTACAGCCCCTCCTGCAATGCTGCTGACTGAGGATATCGTTAGATGTTGACCATTCTCATTCGGACCAGCAGACGCATGCGCAAGCAGTTCTGCAAAAGGGATGGTCCGCTCTCCTGAGTCTTCTGAAATGGAGGATAGCGTTTGGTCTTGAGCTGTCGGAGCATCGTTTACTTCCGTAACATGAACAACAGCCCTAGTAGCATCGCTTAGTCCATCCCCCGTTGCACTCTGAGCCGCCTTTACATCGAACGAGAAGGTATCTCCCGCTGCATTGTTGGCGTTTGCCATAGGCACAAACCTCACGCCATCGCTGGCTTCTGCTGCCGTGATAAAAGTTCCATCAAAAAGCTCCGTTACCCCATCACTATGATACAGCTTGCCCCCGATAATGTTCATAACTTGATAATGTGTCACTACCGTTGAATCTTGCGGGTTTGATGTAATGGTTATATTGGATGTTGGGATATCTTCCTCAGTAGTTACAGCAGCTACCTCAGGCATTTTGGATACAGCGGGCAGGGCTGCTGTTTCCAATATCAACTGGGGAATATCTACGCCGTTGTCATCGGCTGAATATGTAATTTCCGAATAGTCTCCAGGGTTCCCTTCTTCATTGGCAAGCAATGCAAAGGAGACAATATCATCCGTCTGTTGTTGTACAAAATGGGTAACATCAAAATCAACCCAGCCTACTTGAAGGTCTGAGCCTGTTTTCGTATTCAAAGGCTGATCCGTCGGGTTCAGTGGAAAAGCTCCGTTGCTCCAAACATCGGCAGTCGATCCATACACGGTCAAAAAAGGATTCAAGTTATAGCTATAGCCGATGGAAGAGATATGAATACGCAAGGTTGCCTTCGTTACAACCTTACCAGTCAGCTCGGGCATTTCAAACTGAATCGCTGATCGGTAATATCCTAACACTGTGTCCGAAGACCTGCCAACATAGTTTTCTGGAGCATCCATCCAAGTGTCAGACTTGCTCCATGTTCCGTCTTGGATTAATTTGGGTTGTGCGGTTGGTGCCGCACCAGCATCTGCCACCGAGATGGCCGATGAGAAGATTAGTGATACTGCTGTCAATGCATATGTGAATCGTTTAGTAGACTTGCAAAAATGCATACCTTTCCTCCTATTGAAATAAATCTATGATTGCTTCTTGGATTATACAATGTCGTCACTGAACAAATTCTGAACAATTTGCCCGCTGTTTGCTTCCTTATAAATAAAATTATGATATATGGCTGATGGATATTGATCCAACCCTTTTGAATTGCCTATACAATTCGGTCAAGTGTACATTCGGTGATGAACATACCTCTCCCATACAGTTGAATGGCTTCCATGGATAGGCTATTGTAAGGATAGGATACTTTTCCCAGATAAAAGAACTTACAGGAGGTCGTTTTTCTTGATGATCCTTGAACTGGTGGCCTTTATTTCTACTGCTGTCTTGTCTACGTTTTTTTCCTTTCGATACCGCTTGTGGAGACGACTATAGTGAGAAGTGAACAAGAGATGCTGCATACCATTCTCCAATTTGCTCAAGAGGACGAACGGGTACGTGCTGTGATTATGAATGGTTCACGCGCCAATCCACATGCTCCACGAGATATTTTTCAGGATTATGACATCGTCTTTCTCGTATCTTCCATGGACAGCTTTATTCAGGAACGTGGCTGGATTCACCACTTTGGAGAATTGATCATTATGCAGACGCCCGATGAACATGCGGAGCCTACTGTGACGTCCCGTGATCGCTTTGCTTTTCTTATGTTATTTACGGATGGCAATCGTATAGATCTTACCCTCTGCCCTGTGGCTAACATCGACAATTGGCCCCGAGACAGCTTAAGTGTACTGCTCCTGGATAAAGACGGACTGGTGAAGCCTTTTCCACCGCCAAATCTTCAAGATTATAAGACAGTCCCTCCAACCGCCCAAACCTATGCAGATTCCTGCAATGAGTTCTGGTGGGTCAGTACTTATGTGGCTAAAGGACTATGGCGGCATGAGCTTCCCTATGCCAAATTCATGTTAGATCGACCTGTAAGAGATGCACTTCACTTGATGTTGGAATGGCATATGGGTATACAATCCGACTTCACGGCAGATCCAGGGAAGCAGGGAAAATACTTGGAGAAGCACCTTGAGCCTGATCATTGGACGGCCTACATCCAAACGTTTGCGGATGCAGACTATGAACATATGTGGCAGTCTCTTTTTATCATGGGCAATTTATTCAGAGAAGTTGCCCAGAAAGTGGCAAACCATTATGGTTATAAATACCCGATTCAGGACGATCAACGTGTTACTAACTATCTCTATCACATAAAAGCTCTCCCTACAGATGCAACGGACATCTATTAATGAAAAAAACCAGTCGGGCACTTGAGATGTGCTAGGCTGGTTTTTTTATACGCTAACGTTGTTTATCCTATATACGTTTTGGATGGGCTGTCCCCTAATATTAGTTTTCGGTCAGAACCCGGTCGCCTCTGCTGGCAGGCTGAGAGATAACTAAAAATTCAACATCCTCATTCGTTTCATTAAACATTTGATGAGGCACCATAGGAGGAACCTCACACCCTTCCTGAAATCCTAATTGTACTCGTTCACCATCCACTTCAAGTACCGCTGCACCTGATAAAATAAAGAAAAATTGGCGCGCATGATGATGATAATGTCTGACTTCATGTGTATTTCCCGGCATGCGCTCATGAATAATGCTCAAATCATCATTTTTCACCAAGCGCCAACCATCACATTGATCTCCCCATATATAATGTTCAGCACTATGTTTACTTATTTTCAAAATGAACTCCCCCTTTGCAGTTACATTTTTATTGTAAATCTAGAACCACAAAGCAACAATCTTAATTATAAAAAATGACAGAATCAATGTAAAAAAGTCCCGTGGCCAGATCATTTTAGATATCCGCCTCGATAATTTCCTCCAACTTAATCCAGCTAAAATCCTCTTCCCCACGAGATAGCTTCACTTCTCGCCGACTTGTGTTAATCACTGTCACCAGTCCGCACAATTCCTCATCATCAAACGGATTGAACACTCTTAGCGTAATTGGCTTCCGTTCGTTATAGGATACGATAATGGCCTGTTCAATCTGCTGTATTTCCTGATCGTCCAGTGTTGGCTTGCCGCGTCTTCCCTGCTCCTTCATCAGTCTTAAATATGCCTCCCGATGCTCAGGCAAAATCATACGCGAACTTTCCCATATGCCGTTTCCTTCAAGCTTTTTTCCCATCGTAAGCCCCTCCTATGCTGTTCTGGTTACCGGATGCCATGCCAATACATGATCTAATCGAAAAACACGTGGCTGACCAGTTTGCAAACAGGTGGCCCGGATCAAGCCATTCTGCACACGATGCACCTCTATCTGCCGATGAGACAGTTTGCCCTTTCGGTCCATATACACGATTTCCACGATCTGTCCCACATATTTCTCCAGCATCATCCTTCACTCCTCATCAGAACGTTTGTTTGTATTATATGCGAACATGCGTTTGATTATCAATGTAAAAAAATCCCCTGAGGGAGTGGCCTCTCTCAGGGGATTTAAAACTCATAGGTGGACAGCTTAATATCCTCTTTACTCAAAGCTTTCAGCGGATACACAGGGCCATTCCAATAAGTCAGAATATCATGCGGCTCATTAATACCATGTTCTTTTAAAGTGTGAGATAATTCGAGTAATACATGTGGAAGTTGATAAGAGCTTGTTAAAAATTGATATTCTTCTGGACTTTCGCAGTCTTCTGCTCGATAAAACACAAAGTAACCCTCGGTATAATCCCCAATGAGTACAATATAACGAGCAAGAAACATAATTTCACCATTGGCAAACGGAATGGAAAATGTCGAAGCAGAGATCAAATCTGTCTCTAATGCCTCAATACGAACGGTGAGTTCATTGTTTAGAGCATCCATTTTTTTTCTTTGTTCACTGATGAGGTGTTCATAATTTACAGGAACAAGCCCCCCACTCTTGATCGTAGCGATCAGTTCATCTATAAATACTTTTTGAGACAATACTCGATTGCTCATCCTATTCATCTCCATATTCGTGAAAAATAAGTATGGAACTCCCGCTTCAACATGTTCAATATTATGTATTAAAAGCTTGATTCATTAATTATCCAGCATTTTTGTGACTGCATTCACGACCCTTTCCATCTCAAATGGCTTAACAATAAAATCTTTTGCTCCTGCCTTAAATGCTTGTATAATGGCTTCCTGCTGACCCAAAGCAGAACACATTAAGATGTTGGCTTTAGGATCAAGCTCTACAATCTTTTTAACAGCCTCAAGCCCATCCATTTTAGGCATATTAATATCCATGGTGATTAAATCTGGTCGAAAGTGTGCATATTTCAAAACTGCATCATACCCATTTTCCGCTTCTGCAATAACAGAGTGACCTAAATCCAACAGAATATCCTTAAGCACAGAACGCATAAATAAAGAATCATCTACTATTATAACTGTTGCCAAGTTAACCTCTCCAATCCGTTGTCTTATGAAATGCACGCCCAAACTTCAATATCGGTGAAAAAACTAGTTATATTAATAGAAAGAATCTGTAAAAAGAAAAACGCTACCATTGAATTATAAAAGGAATTTGAAACTAGCTACTACAGCATTAATTTCAATAAAAACGTTTCGCAATAACGTAAATCATCTCTATAGTATGAAGATTACAAAGTACTAGTATCTTTTAAACCCTTAGCCCTATATAAGCCGGGTTGAAAAGCTGCGGGCTATCCTACAGCTTCTCAGCGTATAAGCTCGTAATTTTCTTGCACATCATTGAAAAGGACTGTACTTCATCTGCTGTTAATGCTTCTTCAATTAAATTCATGATTTCATTCCCGAAATCGTCAACACGGCTAAGAAACGCTTTTCCCTCACTGGTAAGTACAATGTTATAAGAGCGGCGGTCATTGGTTTGCCTTTCCTGATTTATATACTTTTTCTCCAGTAGGCGTTTTGTCAATTTAGAGATCCCCGACTGTGTAATACCTTTCATTTCAGCAAGTTCCTTTGTGGTTTTGGGACCTTGCTTATTCAAAGTATCCAGTATATAGTATTGTGCCGTTGATACACCTTCTACGCTGAACCGGTTAGAGTATGCTAAAATCATACATTGAAAAGGGACATAACGATCTTCTAAATCTTTTGTTGGCATTGCTTTTCCTCCTATGTGCGCCCGATATATTCCTTCAGGTAACTTCCTGTAAGTGAATGTCTGCATTTAACTAAATCTTCTGGTAAGCCTGTAAATATGATTTCACCACCATTTTGCCCGGCAAAAGGACCTAAGTCGATAATCCAATCAGCCTGACAAATAATGTCTAAATTATGTTCGATTACAATAAGGGTTGAATTTTGTTCCACTAGGCGATTCATTACACCAATTAACTGTTTTATATCCGCCATATGCAGGCCAGTTGAAGGTTCGTCCAGAACATAAATTTGCCCGTCATTTTCAAGCTCGGAAGCAAGCTTTATCCTCTGTAATTCCCCGCCTGATAAAGTGTTTAGTGGTTGTCCCAAAGGAATATAAGTGATTCCAACATCTGAAAGCATGTTTAATACCCTGCTAATTTCTTTTTCCTGAAAAAATTCCAAAGCTTCTGCTACGGTCAATTTAAGAACTTCACTAATATTTTTGCCTCTTAGCTTGTATTGGAGCACTTCATCGGTAAAACGATCCCCTTGGCATTCCTCGCACACGGTAACAATTGTATCCATAAAAGCTAAGTCTGTGTATGTAACACCCAAGCCTTTACAAACAGGACAAGCCCCTTGGGAATTGAAGCTGAACAGGGAGGCACTAACACCGTTCTTTTTTGCAAATAACTTTCTGATCCTATCAAAGATCCCCATAAAGGTGGCTATATTTGAACGCTTTGACGCTTGTATCCCTTTTTGATCAATGAATACAGTTTTGGGATAAAATTGAGGTAATACTTGATTGATAAGCGTACTTTTTCCTGAACCAGCGACACCAGTTACAACGGTCATTACTCCTTTGGGTATTTGAACCGAAATATTTTTCAGATTATGTAACGTTGCATTTTCGATGGAAAGCCAGCCTTTTGGGGTGCGTGTATTGAGTTTATACTCAGGCTGGTGTGATAAATATTTTCCAGTCAGTGTACCCGATTCCTTTAATCCCTGTAAGTCTCCCTGATATACAATTTCACCGCCATAAATTCCTGCACTCGGTCCCATGTCGATTATATGATCTGCAATCTTTATCAGATCGGGGTCATGTTCCACAATAAGCACGGTGTTGCCTTTGTCTCGCAAAAGTTTCATAAGGTCATTTATTTTGCTTATGTCATGGGGATGTAGACCTATGCTTGGTTCGTCGAAAATATAAGTAAGGTCAGTCAGGCTACTTCCCAGTTGACAGACCATTTTAATTCTTTGCGACTCCCCACCTGAAAGAGTAGATGTTTCTCTATTTAGACTTAAATAGCCTAATCCAATCGATACCATCTGCTGCAGCCGATTGGCTAACTCAGAAACGATTGTGACGGACACCGGAGTATGAATGGTCTCAATAAACTCTAAAAGTTCACTCACCTGCATTTCAGCACATTCAGCGATATTTTTCCCATTCACTTTACAAGACAGGACCTTGTCACTCAGGCGTGTCCCGTTGCAGTGTGAACAAGTCTGTTTGGTAACAAAACGCTCAATTTGTTTACTATATCTCGTCTTTTCTCCTTCTTCTTTTTTTAGAAAACTCCGCTCAATGCGCGGAATCAGCCCCTCATACAACGAGGTTTTATGCCATTCAGGTGAGGGATTTTTCACTTTTATACCATCAGCGTAGAGAAGCATTTCCAACTCAGCTTCGGAATAATCCTTAATTTTTTTGTCATTATCAAAAAAACCTGAATGAATATAGCGTGTTAATCGCCAACCCCCAGGTTCAAAGGTGGGAAAACAGACTGCGCCCTCGTTTAAGGATTTGTTTTTATCTAACAGTCGTTCGATATCAATTGTTTCAACCTTTCCCAAACCTTGACATTGGCTGCACATACCCGCCAGATTATTGAATGAGAACACATCAGAGTACCCCACAAACGGAGTTCCGTTTCGTGAAAATAACAGTCGTAATAGAGAATAAATATCTGTAACGGTCCCTACTGTTGACCTTGCGTTACCACCCAACCGTTTTTGATTGATAATAAAAGCGACTGATAAATTTTCAATGGTATCCACATCTGGTTTTCCATAATGCGGCATACGGTGACGAATAAAACTTGTATAGGTTTCATTTAATTGCCGTTGTGATTCTGCCGCTATTGTATCGAATACCAAAGATGATTTCCCTGAGCCAGATACACCCGTAAAAACCGTAATTTCTTTTTTGGAGATCACCACATCTATATTTTTTAGATTTCGTTCCCTCGCTCCTAATACCCGTATACAATTGTCACTCATTTCATTTACCTTCTTTAGAATATAGTTGATTAGGGTTAATAGTTGATATGCTCAATTATATTTTATCATTATTTTTATGAATGGCAATGTTGAACTTAGTCAGTAGACACGAGAATCACCAGTAACTAAAGTGCCGATAGTCATAAAAAAAGACGCTGCTATTTATGCAGACGTCTTTTTCGAACTATTTATTTAAAGTTTACTTATTCATTCAGAGCTTTTTTCAAAGCCTCCAGGTTGTTTTTCATTACACCCAGGTAATCTAGATTCTTCTGCTTGTCTTCATCTGTCAACCCTTCAAGCGGATTCAGCACATCCGTTTTCGAACCAATTTCCGTAGCTACGGTCTCGGCAACCTTCGGATCAACCAATGTTTCAAAGAAAATTGTCTTTACATTATTTTCTTTAGCAAACTTGATAATACCTGCCAATTTGTCCGGTGTAGGCTCTTGCTCTGGAGATAAACCAGCAATGGGTACTTGGGTCAGACCATATTGCTTCGCCAAATAGCTAAAAGCAGCATGCTGCGTAATAAAGTCTTTACGTTTTACATCTTTCAGACCCGTTTTGAACTCGTTATCCAGTTCTTTCAGCTTAGCGATATAAGCATCAGCGTTTTTCTCATAGTCTGCTTTGTTTGCAGGATCGGCTTTTACAAGCCCTGCTTCTATAGCTTCTACTTCTTTTTGAGCTAAGACCGGATCAAGCCATACATGAGGGTCCAGCACATGATCGTGATCATGGCCTTCCTCTGCGTGTGCTTCTTCTCCTTCTTCCTCTTCAGCAGATCCTTCCATCAAGTTCAACCCTTTGCTTGCTTCCACTACTACACGCTTATCATTCGATGCGCTGCTCAAAGCCTGTTCTGCCCAACCTTCGACGATCCCGTTATAAACAAATACATCAGCATCCTTAACCTGTGCCATATCCTTGGCGCTTGGCTCCCAGTCATGCGGCTCAGCACCGGCAGGAATCAACGCAGTTACGTTAGCATGATCTCCGGCAACTTGCTTGGTAAATTCATACATTGGGTAAAAAGTGGTGACCACATTCAGTTTTTTACCACTGTCCGCTGTTTGTGCCGTATTAGGTTCGGTTTGGGATGCATTCGTGGCTGCATTATCAGATTTAGCTCCGCAACCGGCCAAAATAAGTGCTAGCCCCGTGGACAATACAAATGATTTTTTGAACCATGTATTCATATTCATAACTCCTTATGTTTTAGTTTTTTATAAGCTCACTGACCTGCCGTATTCTTACGTCGGGAAGCCTGTTGCTTGCCAAGCTTACGGACCAGCTTTTGAATACTAGCTCCTACGATCAGGAATAATAATAGCACCATAGCAATCGTCCCCCCTGGGGGTGTACTGAGTTCATATGATGCGGTTAATCCCATAAATACGCCGATCAATGCGGTGATCATGGATATCCAGATAGCTGCCGCAAAGCTCGGTGCAATTCGAATCGCCAGGGCAGCAGGCAGTACGATTAATGAGGAGACGAGCAGCACACCGACAATCGGCATGGCTGCAGCTACAATCATCCCTGTTAAAATACTAAACGCAAACGAGATAGACTTGACAGGAAGACCATTGGTCTTTGCCGTTTCTTCATCAAAGGTAATCTGATACAAAGGGCGCCTGAATACAAAAAAGAAAATACCACCGATGACAGCCACAACAATCATTAACATCAGCTCTGTCTGATTGACGGCTACTACCGAACCAAACAAATAAGCGGAAAAGCCTTTGTTGATGCTCTGATTCAGATTCATTAAAATAACAGCCGTCGAGAGGCCGCCTACCATAATAATAGCCACAGAAATCTCACTATATGTTTTATAAGACCTGCGGACGTATTCAACAATAATCGCGCCGATCACGGCAACAATAAATCCAGTTATCGTCGGGTTAATCCCTAAATAGGCACCTGCTGCCACCCCTGCCAGCGATACATGCGATAGCATGTCCGCCATGAGAGCCTGGCGCCGTAGCATCAGGTAAACTCCAAGCACCGAGGCCAGCAGTGCAATTACCCCACCGGCACAAAATGCCCGCTGCATGAAGTCGTAGTGCAGCATTTCCATCCGCCATCTTCCTTCCTTTCAAGCTCAATAATACGATCCAGATAATGTTGCACTTCCGATAGTCCATGTGTAACCATGACTACGGTTCTTCCATATTCCTTAACCTGTTGATTCATCAGATCGTAGAAGTGATGTCGGCTTTCCTGATCCATTCCGGTCGTAGGCTCATCCAAAATGAGCAAATCCGATTCCTGAGCAAGTGCCCTTGCCACACAAATACGCTGCTTCTGTCCACCAGACAATTCGCCGATTTTGCGATGCCGTAAATCCCACATCCCTACCTGACGAAGCGCCTGTTCTGTCAGATCATGATCCTCAGCCCGCATCCGGCGCAGCCAAGAACCATGAGTGTATCTACCCGAACGGACAAATTCCAGAATGGTACTTGGAAACCCTCCATTGAAGGCAGCAATTTGTTGTGATACAAATCCGACAACGAGCTTTTTGCCTTCACCTGTACGGTCGGACATAAACACTTTGCCCTTCCAAGGCTGAAGTAAACCGAGCAGCAATTTGAGCATCGTCGATTTAGAAGCACCATTCGGTCCGGTAATAGCCACAAATTCTCCGGAAAAAATTTCAACATTGGCATCCACCAAGTTAGGAACATCTCCGTAGCCAAATGTGACCTGTTCCAATGAGGCCAATAACATGATACAAATCTCCTTTTCCTTTAAAAAGCCTGGAGCCATCTGAGCGGTCATCATAGCGCAGATTCTCCAGGTCGTTTATGATCATTAAACCATCTACCGTAATTATTACGATTTGGTAATAAAAAAATAAACGCTTGATAAACGTAACCTTTACGCATTAGCAAGTTTAACAGTTTAGGCAAGGTTCGTCAATGTTTTGGCAACTCTTTTGTTTGTTTATTTCACTTTGTCCGGATACAAACCTACAGCCAAGGTTTTCAGTGCAATCGGTGCGCGCACGCCTTCAGCCGCTGCGGATAGAGGCAACACCACAAACCGTTTGTTTTTGATCGCTTCGACACCAGCCAGTGCAGGCTTGCTCAACAGCAGCTTTTCTTTATCAGCCAGTGAAGTATCTCCGTAGTCGAGAATAATAATAACATCAGGGTTGCGGTTTACGACCTCTTCCCAGCTTACTTCCGTAAAACTTTTGTGGATATCATCAAAGATATTTTTTGCCTTCACACTTTTAATCAAAGACGTCAGATAATTGTTGGCAGCCGTAAATGGCTTGTCTTCGCCGCTGTCATAGACAAAAACCTTGGGTGCCTGTTCAACCGTACCAATTTGAGTCTGAATGGACTGCACTTGTGCACGAATGTCATTTACAAGTTTTTCTGCACGCTCCTCAACCCGGAAAATACGTCCAATATTTAGTATATCCCGATATACATCTTCTAGTATAGGACCCGGCTTATTGGAGGATTCCTGTACATAGGTTTGCACGCCCTGTTGGGCAAGCTCCTCACGGGAACCCAGATTTTTATCATTAAAGGCACTCTTCCAGCCCGCGTAGGCAAAATCCGGTGCAGCAGCCATAAACACCTCTTTGGACGGATATTGTTTGGCCAGAACCGGGATTTTTTCATATTGATTCTTATATTTAGGCAAAATCTGATCATCCAAATATGCAGTTCCTACCATAGAAGATTCCAGCCCAAGGGCCAGCATAACTTCTGTCGCATGCTGGTTCAATGTAACCGCGCGTTTGGGCGCTTCGGGAAATACCATTTTTACACCCATATTCTCAATCTCTACTGCCTTCTCTTGGGCCGTTGATTGCGATGCATCAGGTTGCTGCCCGTTTGCAGATGAATTTGTGGTTTGAGCCGTGTTTCCTGCTGTGCAGGCCGATAACAACAGCATCATCGCAAAAGCAAGCATAACCAGCGGCAATGCGGGTTTGCTATATTTATTCATATGTACCGTCTCCTCTATCATTCACAGTTTAACTGACTTCATCGGATCACCATTTCTAATGTCGTGGATGGCTCCACCTCTGAGAGAATCCGGTAAAAAGGTAATACTCGGTTTCCCGGTTTTCGGATGAATGCGAATTTCTGTTTCCACCCCAAATACACTGCGCAGCAGGTCAGGCTGAAGCACATTCTCTGTTATGCCGGAGGCTACCACCTTGCCTTCTTTTAATACATACAATCGGTCACAATAACATGCCGCCAAATTTAAATCATGCAGTGCAGCTAAAGCAGTGATCTGAAGTGTTTTGACCAAATCGAGAATTTGCAGCTGATACCGGATATCGAGATGATTCGTCGGCTCGTCTAAAATGAGAAATTTTGCCTGTCCGGCCAAAGCTCTGGCGATCAATACCCGTTGCTTTTCACCGCCCGACAGAGTAGCAAACCCCTGATCCGCTTGAGCATTCATGCCTACCCGCTCCAGCGCCTGCTCAACCAGTTCATGATCGAAGACGGTATCTGCTTCCAGCAGCTTCTTATGAGGATGGCGGCCCATCAGGACGATGTCCCGTACTGAAAAATCAAACGTTTGGGGCGCATCCTGACTTACCACTGCCATTTGTCGTGCCGTCTCTTTGTACTTCATCCGTAGTAAATCCTGGCCATCCAGCGTCACCAAACCACTATCAGGTCTTAACACACGATACATATTCTTAAGCAACGTCGATTTGCCGCTGCCATTGGGACCGATCAGCCCGACCAGCTCTCCCGTTCTCACCTTGAGACTGATACCGTCGATCAATCGTTTATCGTGAATACTGAAGGTCACGCATTCGACTTCTATATTCATTTTTCGCCTCCAAACGAGTAGGAGCTGCGCCGCAGCAGCCATACAAAAAAGGGTCCACCGCATACAGCCGTTACAATACCAATCGGCAGTTCCTGCGGAGCAAGCACGAGCCGAGCACATACGTCTGCCCACACGACAAAGATAGCTCCCAGAAGCAGGCTGACAGGCAGGACACGTCGATGATCCGATCCCACTATTAGCCTAACGATGTGTGGAATCATAAGCCCGACAAAGCCAATTGAGCCACTAACTGATACGACTGCCCCGGTTAAAAGGGAAGCGACAACAACCAATAATACACGGAACGCCTGCACGTTCACACCGAGCGTTACGGCGGCTTCTTCCCCCGTTAGCAAAGCATTCAGTGAACGGTATCGGGTTAAAAGGACGGCCGTTCCAACGGTTATAATGAGGCTTGGAATAAAAAGCGTATCCCATTGAGCGCCTGCCAGACTTCCCATCATCCAATACATCGCGTCACGGATGCCTTTTTCATTCGGGGCCATCGTAACGATAAAGCTAGTCACAGCCGACAGCATCATAGATACCGCTACCCCTGCCAACAGCAAGCGGGTCGTCGATATACGCCCGGCCACACGAGCCAACGCGAACACCATGAGCATTGCAGCTAAGGAGCCTATAAAAGCAGATAGGGGCAGTGCAAGTCGTCCCAAAAATCCAAAAGCTCCAAACACAATAACTAACGTCGCTGTCACTGAAGCCCCCGACGAGACTCCTAGAATATAGGGGTCCGCTAACGAATTGCGAATTAATGCCTGTATAGCCGCTCCGGTAACAGCAAGCCCTGCTCCCACGACAACACCTAGCAGCACACGCGGAAAGCGAATTTCCCAGACGATATATTGCTCCGGTTTGGTCCATGTCATGGGTACCCACTGATCCAGCCAGGGCAAGTGGGACAGCGCAATTCGCCATACTGTCCCTGGAGCGACAGCCACAGGCCCCAGCATGACTGCGAGTGTAACTGACAGCACAAGCCCAGCAGTTAACAGCAGCAGAATTGTTGTAAATCTCCATGGAGGCTTCCCTGCTAGATCAGCTCGAGAATTAGCCTTGGATGAATAATCGCTGCTTGTTCTCGAAATCATGAACTAGCCAGTGGCTTTGCAGCCGCTTCCAGCCTTTTCAATCGTTCCTCGATCTCAGAAGCAGAGAAATTCTCGCCCATAATAACCGCAACATCGTTCACTGGCTTTTGCGGTCGAATTGGAATGATTTCCAGCTCACGATAGGCAAATTGGAACATCATCTGCCCCTCCGATTCCAAGAACCGGACAATTCCTTTGGCCCGGTAAATTTCAGCAGGCAAACTGCGGAACAACTGTTCAAACTCGAATCGTGACACAGGTTGTCCAAAAAAATGCGTATGAACAACTACATGGTCGTAGGAATGATAATGCTCTCCGTGTTTGTGGTCATGGTCATGGTCGTGGTGCTCAGGCTCTTGACAGTCATGAGGATGATGGTCTGTATGGTCATCATGACCATACGTGTGAAGACGATCTTCTGCATAATGATGATCATTCCCGATATCGACTGTGGACTCCTTTTGCCGCGAAATTTCCATCCGTTTCTCTCCTTGAATGGAGAAAAAGGTAACCGGGTCTACGTCACTCCGCTCCGTGCTTACAGTCAAAGCATAAGGATTTAATTCTTTTACAAAGGCCTGCACTTTCTGCAATTCTCCCGCAGCCAATAAATCAGTCTTGTTAATAATCAGTTTGGAAGCACACCGTAGCTGATCCTGCATCAAACGAAACGACTTGCTTCTCTCACTACCCAAGGAAAAATCCAGAAATTGACGCGCGTCCATGACCGTGATAACAGATTGTAAAACCATAGAAGAATATATGGAGGCATCTGTCACTGCATCTACAATCTCCATTGGATTAGCCACTCCGGTACATTCTACAATAATCACATCCGGCTTATATTCCTCGGCAAGATTCATGAGCTCGACGCCCAAATCCCCGCGAATGGTACAGCATATACAGCCACTGAGCATTTCCTTCATGGGGGCTTGGTCGTTCACCAAACTGCCGTCCAGATTAACATCACCCAACTCATTCATCAAAATAGCTGGCTTGAGACCCTGCTCCTTGTAGTAAGCCAGCGCATGCTGAAGAAGAGTTGTTTTCCCGCTGCCCAAAAATCCGGATAAAACAACAATCGGTATCATATAATCCTCCTTGTCTTTACAGCACTAATATGGATCGTACCGTAAAAGTTTTCTTCTTGCAATCATTTGACGATTTTTAATCGTAATAATTACCATTAACAAACATAAATATATATGACCATGCTTTGAATTGTCAATATAGGAGGTGATTCAATCATAATCCTGCGGCATGATTGTCCCAACACAGGCATAGGATGTAGATAAGAATCCTTATTCCCAAGGAGATGTGGAATGAAAAACAGTACGCTGTTGAAGATGCTGCCTTTTATGATTCCGTTTGCCTTTCTCATCCCTGTGCTTATTACGCTATCTCCTCAGTGGCTTCGTTTGTTAGGTATGGGGCAGCTGCAGTCATTAAAGACGGTATTTATGGGTATTTTTCTGGAGGCTGTTCCGTTTCTCCTGATCGGTGTACTTATCTCATCCCTTTTGCAGTGGCTTGTACCGGAGACATGGATTCGCAAAATAGCGCCTGCGCATCCTGTGCCGGGTGTCCTGCTCGCCTCCTTGCTAGGTATGCTGTTTCCCATCTGTGAGTGCGGCATGATCCCTGTCGTTCGCCAATTAATGCTCAAGGGAATGCCTGCCTATATGGGCATCACTTTTATCTTAAGCGGACCTATTATCAATCCCGTAGTACTGGCTGCCACGATGATGGCTTTCCCTTCCCACCCTGAGGTCACTGTCGTCCGAATGGGTTTGGCCTTTGTCGTTTCCGCGACCATCGGATTGATCGTATATGCCTTTGTGCGTGTGCATCCGCTCAAACGGTCGTTGCTCTCTTTTAACCAGCAAAAGCAGAACAATCAGATTCATCAGCATAACCGCACATGGCGGGGATTTTTTGTACATGCTGGCGATGAGTTTTTGGACATGAGTAAATATCTCATTATCGGTGCATTATTGACAGCTTGCATCCAAACCTTTATCCCACGTGATGAAATGCTTTCCTTAAGCAATGGAACGGCCGGCTCGTACGCCTTTATGATGGGCTTTGCCTATGTGCTGTCGCTGTGCTCCACCTCCGATGCCTTTGTAGCTACTGCTTTTTCACATACCTTTACACTGGGTCCACTGGCAGCCTTTCTAGTACTCGGCCCGATGCTTGATTTCAAAGGCACACTCATGCTACTCAGCACCTTTCGCACCAAATTTGTCGTGATCTTGGGCTTGCTCATTATTTTACTCGTTCTGATCGGCTCTATAACTGCTGAATGGTTATTGGGGAGGTAAATACAAACGTG
This sequence comes from Paenibacillus polymyxa M1, assembly GCF_000237325.1. NCBI lineage: Bacteria > Bacillati > Bacillota > Bacilli > Caryophanales > Paenibacillaceae > Paenibacillus > Paenibacillus polymyxa. The sequence goes on along the minus strand of NC_017542.1, from coordinate 2,456,448 downwards.
AATTCAACCTTTAGCATCCGCTGCCAATATGGCATGCGCTCCTTGCTCATGATCGGATTAGCTGTATACATCATCACATTACACCGCACGAGTGCACTTCATTACTACTTGGCTCCGCACATGCAAAAGCTGCTTTTACTCTGTCCTGTGCCACTCATGTTCATCGCCTTGGCGATGGCATGGCACGTAATCGTGGGAGGGCCGGATGGTCAAGATGTATGCGATTGTGAACATCCGTTACCGCAAAGCTGGTTTAAAAAAACACTCGTATATGGAATGCTGCTCATTCCGCTGCTATTCGGCTCACTGCTGCCCAATCAGGCGCTTGGCAGTGATATGGCAGCCCAAAAAGGCATGTCCTTCACCTATCCCAACCCGGATATCCGACGAAAAACAGACATACAAAACACGAACACACCCACCTCCTCCCTTGTATCAACTACATCTTTCACACCAACTTCGCTCCCACTAAGGGGAAAATGGAGTCAGGAAGCACTGGATAAGCTGTTCGTTCCGCCGGATGAGTACAATGTAGAGTTCGCCGAGCTCGCAAAACGTCTGTATCAGCAACCCGTTATACAGATCCATCCGGAGATTTTCTCCGAAACTATAGGAGCGATCGAACTGTATAAGCACGCTTTTCAAGGAAAAAAAGTACAGATGACTGGCTTTGTCTATAAGGACGACAACCTACCGGGTAAAGGTCTATTTGCAGTAGGAAGATTTCTCGTTATGTGCTGTACTGCTGATGCTATGCCATTCGGGATTATCGTCCAATCCCAGAACCCTCCATCCTTTGACAAGGATACCTGGGTGACTATTGAAGGAACACTGCATGCAACGCAAAAGGGCAATACACCCGTACTTGAAATTCGATCCAATAAAATAACGACTGTCAAACAGCCAGAATCTCCTTATGTCTATACCCAGGCAGACTCGGTAGCAACCTATGATCGCTTGAATGCAGCGAACTAAACCCACCAAGGAGGAAAAATGATGAACAAGGTTCCTGTTATATTAATCAGTGGTTTTCTTGGAAGCGGCAAAACAACGCTACTTTTGCGGCTGTTAGCCCATACTCGCCAGATTCCCCTTCGTGCTGCTGTTTTAATGAACGAAATGGGCGAATATGATGTAGACAGCGCTATTATTTCAGAGGAAATGCCTGACGTAACAGTGGAAGGACTGCTAGAGGGCTGCATTTGTTGCAGCAAAAGAAATGAGCTGGCTGGCGCACTGCATACCCTACTCATCCAAAAGCCGGATGTGATCTTCATGGAGACCACCGGAGTAGCTAACCCCGAGCAAGTGTTGGAGGAACTTCGCTCTCCACTGCTGGCAGATCGGCTGTATCTGGTTCACAGCATTAGTGTGGTGGATGCTGTGCTGTTCCATGAATACAACAGCCGCTTTACTGCAGACAAGGAGCTGGTTCGGACTCTGCATGGACAGCTTCGCTCCGCCGACTTCATTGTGGTGAACAAAACGGATGTCGCAAGTAGCCGTGAAGTGGCTAAGGTCGTCAAGAACATCCGCAAGCTCAACAATACAGCTAAGCTACAAACTACTGAATACAGCCGCGTTGACCTCGGACCACTGCTGGAACCTGTCCTGACCTCCGTAATGCTTGACCCGAAACCTGTACAAGTATTTCAGCATACATCTGCACAGGTACAGCCCAATGATGCAGAAGCATCGCCTATCCCAATTCCTACCAAAGATAATGAAAGACCTAGCAGTACCTTCAAAAATACCGCATTCAAAGTGATCTCTGCACATCCTCATAACCACAGTCATGATCGCAATCGTCCCCCTTCCTTTTCCCGTCTGGAGAGCTTAACACTGCATCAATATTCTCCTCGGCCATTAGATAAGCAACGATTAGAAGACTTCCTGACCGGGCTAGGTTCCTCGCTTCTTCGAGCGAAAGGTTATTGTGTGCTCCCGTATGAGGGCACAATGCTTCTGCAATTCTCAGGAAGTCACTTGGAATGGCAACCCACCGCACTTCCGGTGAGCCAGGGATATGTCACACTCATTGGAGAACAGCTTGACAAAGCATCCATTACCGACCAATGGGAACAGTGCTTTGTTTCGCTGTAATCGACAGATCGGCTCAAGATAAAATTCCCCTCCGAAATGTCTACGAAATTAAGTTATAAAAGGCTGTTCCTTGACCTTTAAAAGTCATGGAACAGCCTTTTTTCGTAACTATCACAAATTTGCATATACGCATTATATACTTATAGGACGTTATGTTGAATGATGGGAAAATAAAAAAAGCCGTCGAAGCTTTCTCGACGACCTGAGTACGACTATGCAGAGTCATACTATTATTTGCTTGGCAACGTCCTACTCTCCCAAGACCCTGCGGTCCAAGTACCATCGGCGCTGGAGGGCTTAACGGTCGTGTTCGGGATGGGTACGTGTGGAACCCCTCCGCTATCGCCACCAAACATGAATTTACGGTGTAAATTCTTTTTCAGGAATCAGCATCGCCAAATGCTGTGTGTTTGTCCGTGTAACTTCAGCTACTTGAGCTGACGATATACTGAACTTACACCCTGAAAACTGGATCCGAAACTTATTGCGCTTTATCTTAGGATAAGCCCTCGACCGATTAGTATTGGTCAGCTCCATGCATTACTGCACTTCCACCCCCAACCTATCTACCTCGTCGTCTTCAAGGGGTCTTACGTATTGGGAAATCTCATCTTGAGGGGGGCTTCACGCTTAGATGCTTTCAGCGCTTATCCCTTCCGTACATAGCTACCCAGCGGTGCTCCTGGCGGAACAACTGGTACACCAGCGGTACGTCCATCCCGGTCCTCTCGTACTAAGGACAGCTCCTCTCAAATTTCCTACGCCCACGACAGATAGGGACCGAACTGTCTCACGACGTTCTGAACCCAGCTCGCGTACCGCTTTAATGGGCGAACAGCCCAACCCTTGGGACCTACTTCAGCCCCAGGATGCGATGAGCCGACATCGAGGTGCCAAACCTCCCCGTCGATGTGGACTCTTGGGGGAGATAAGCCTGTTATCCCCAGGGTAGCTTTTATCCGTTGAGCGATGGCCCTTCCATGCGGTACCACCGGATCACTAAGCCCGACTTTCGTCCCTGCTCGACTTGTAGGTCTCGCAGTCAAGCTCCCTTCTGCCTTTGCACTCTTCGAATGATTTCCAACCATTCTGAGGGAACCTTGGGGCGCCTCCGTTACTCTTTAGGAGGCGACCGCCCCAGTCAAACTGCCCACCTGACACTGTCCTCGTACCGGATCACGGTACCAAGTTAGAACCTAGATACGATCAGGGTGGTATCCCAAGGATGCCTCCCCTCAAGCTGGCGCTCAAGGTTCTACGGCTCCCACCTATCCTGTACAGATCGTACCCAAATTCAATATCAAGCTGCAGTAAAGCTCCATGGGGTCTTTCCGTCTTGTCGCGGGTAACCTGCATCTTCACAGGTATTAAAATTTCACCGGATCTCTCGTTGAGACAGCGCCCAAGTCGTTACGCCATTCGTGCGGGTCAGAATTTACCTGACAAGGAATTTCGCTACCTTAGGACCGTTATAGTTACGGCCGCCGTTTACTGGGGCTTCGGTTCATAGCTTCGCCCGAAGGCTTACCACTCCCCTTAACCTTCCAGCACCGGGCAGGCGTCAGCCCGTATACTTCGCCTTGCGGCTTCGCACAGACCTGTGTTTTTGCTAAACAGTCGCTTGGGCCTTTTCACTGCGGCCCCCTCGGGCTATTCACCCTACCGAGGCACCCCTTCTCCCGAAGTTACGGGGTCATTTTGCCGAGTTCCTTAACGAGAGTTCTTCCGCGCGCCTTAGAATTCTCTTCTCGCCTACCTGTGTCGGTTTGCGGTACGGGCACCTTCTCCTGGCTAGAGGCTTTTCTTGGCAGTCTGAGATCATGACCTTCGCTACTATAATTTTCG